>CAZOLK010000011.1:0-47337 GCA_964580325.1 uncultured Verrucomicrobiota bacterium
GTCGCAAACCTTGTCGCAAACCTTGTCGCAAACCTTGTCGCAATCTTTGTCGCAAACCTTGTCGCAAACTTTGTCGCAAACCTTGTCGCAAACCTTGTCGCAAACCTTGTCGCAAACCTTGTCGCAATCTTTGTCGCAATCTTTGTCGCGAGCCAGCCAAGGGCCTTCAATCACGAGAACCTGAGGGAAGAAATCCTCAGCTCTTTTAGCGGAACCTTGAGAAGGTTCAGGATGGACGTTTTCGTTTTATCTGTCCACTATGTGGAGAGTATGACACGGCGGTCAATCCAGCGACCAATCTGGCTCGCTGCTTTATTGACTTGAGCTTGTCGTAATATCGTAAATATATTGACGAAACGAACTGCTGGTAGATTTTCTATATTTTTCATCTTGCTTTGGCAACCTTCCTTTGATAAGTTTAATCTATTGAGTAAAAAAGCAATTTCCTATTAAAAAGAAGGGAATCCTTATGAAACAGTCTTCAGTCTGTGGGGTCTTTGCTTCTATTTTGTTGGGGTTTGAGTTTGCATGGTCGTCTCCCGCCATGTCGGCCCCGAATGAGGATTATTCGGAGCCTCCTGCCCGAACGTTGAAACAGGTCGCCGATGGAACTCTCATGGCTGTATCTACGGCATGGGAAGGAAAGAACGGAATTGTCAAAGGCCCCCATGTGGCGTTGAACCGGAAGCTGATTATGGAGCACTTCAATTGTATCCAGCCCGCCGTATATCCTGCATGGGGAGGGTTTTGGTCGACTAAGCAACCGTCGACCATTGATGATTTTATATTTTGGACTGAACCGCTTTCAACTCAAGCGAACTGGGCAAAACAACACGATCTTTATGTGTTGCATCACGTACTTCTGGCTCCAAATTATTACTACCCCGAGTGGTGGAAAACAAGCGACTACTCGCCGGACGAACTGGAGGTCATCCTTAAAACCTATATCAAAACGGTGGTCTCCATAAAAAATGTGGATGCATGGAACCTATTCAATGAACTCTTTCTTGGCAACGGGCGGTATTTCGGAGATTGGGAGAACAACAAGTGGGGCAACCAGTGGGTCGGTATGGGTATGGAACCCGACGAGTCAGGACTGAAGGGGGCGGAACGGGTGAATAAGGAGCACCCTCGATTTATCCGCATAGCGCTTGAAACCGCGGCTGCCCATACGGAAGGCAAGCTGGAACTCAGGGAAGGCACTACCTTTAAAAATCCAAGGAAGCTGGATGCCATGTATCAACTGGTTCTCCATCTCAAAAACGTAAATACTCCACTCGATGCGGTCGGTATTCAGGCCCATCTTGATTATAACGGCGATTACGATTTTGAACCGTTCAAAACCCAGGTCGAACGATTTCGTAAAGCTGGCGTGGAGTTTTATGTCACCGAACTGGATGTCGGTTTGCCCAAAGAGCCCAAGGGACGGCAACCGAATACCGCGGATGCGGATTGGAAAACCATCGAACCCATGCAAGCGGAAGTATACTATCGATTCATTAAAGCGGCCCGGGAAGCGGGTGTTTCCTTGATCAGCGTTTGGGGCATGACCGATGCGCCTTCCGGAAGCTGGCGCGGCGGTGAACGAGCGCTTTTGTTTGACGAAAACTATGAGCGTAAACCGACTTATGATGCAGTTCTTCAAGCCGTGCAGGAGACTGCGGATCATCTAAAACGTTAACAGGGTCCTTTTAGGGCGTGCGCAAAAGTTCGCTATTTGTGGAGGTAAGTCGCCCAGCCGGCAAGACGCGAATTTGCAGGAATATTGAAATATTTCGAAACATTCGCAACGAAGTCGCATGGGATGAATTGCCCCCCAATGGTGAAGTTATTTTCGTGCACGCTCGATGCTTATGAAAGCACCTGATGTTACGCACTCTTCGCTGTCTCACGACGTTCTTTCCGGATAACATTGATGGGTAAATTGCTGGCGCCAACTTCTCTGCTCTATGACGAGGATACCAAACGGATTCTGGGCATGGCGCCGGTCGCTGCCGATGGAAGCTTTATCATCAAGGTTCCACCTGTGCGTGGACTTCACTTTCAGTTTCTCGATGAAAACGGCCACTGCTCCAGACCATGCGCTCTATGGTTCACGTCATGCCCGGCGAAGTGCGCGGCTGCGTTGGCTGTCATGAAACCCGTCCTTTACTACGCACATCTGTGGACCTGACGCTTCCGCCGTGCCGTGGGGGGGGCTCCAGCAAAGCTCGCGACAAAGCTCCGATCTTGGTGGAGCAGAGATTTATCGATTTGCACTGCATCAATCGTTGATGGCCGTTGTGGCCCTGTGGTCCGACGAGATGGCAATGTGATTAAGGAGAGCATTTCCAATTTTAGTAACTGTTCACGGGGAACGACGGCTTTTAACTGCGGTTCCTCCAATTTTTTTAGACCACAGGTTCAAGTGGAAACTGCGTCCCGAAGATGATACAAAAGGACGCATCAATATGGGAACAAAACGACGAACATTTGCGGACAAATTCAAGGCCGAGGTGGTGATCGAAGCCATTAAGGGATTGAAGACACTGGCTGAACGAGCAGGGTTACAAGGCAAATCGCAAGCGGGTTGCCCGCCTGATGCAGCGTATTACATATCGCTATCAGTATGGATGGACGGGGACGAGTCCTCGACAATGTGTTTGTGGAACGGTTGTGGTGGACGGTCAAATACGAAGATATTTACCCCAAAAACTACGCCAATGGCCACGAGGTTTACTGCGGCCTGAACCGCTACTTCAACTATTACAATTACAAAAGAAAACACGGTTCGCTGGACAAGCGTACACCCGCTGAAGTATATAAGATAAGGAGTGGCACACAAGTGAAAGATTTGGATGCCGTCGCTACGTTCGCCCTCGGCCCTTCGGGGACGAGCTACGCTCCACGACGGCATCAAGGGCGGGCGAGAGGCCACCGGAGCAGTGAAAACCGAGGCCCAGATTTCACCTTGAATTTGCCGATTTGTGGTCGAAGAATGGGCCAGCGTAAACCAAGAACACTCGTCGTCCGATTCTGGTGAAGCTCGGTCCCGGTAATAGTTACCTTAAATCTTACTTTTTTATATTGCACCCGTTAAGATGATTTGAAAAAAGACGCAACTTATTCCGTGAAGTTGATCCCATTGACACTCAGGTAGACTTTTTGGATTTTCAGCATTTTTATTCGTTGACAAATTAAATGCATTATCACATTATAAGCAATTGTTGGAAACAACATGAAGGTGTAAAGGCTTTTTAAAAGCATATTCTAACTGAAATATGCTTTAAAATGATAGTTTTAAATGGATTGTTTAGTTTTTTTGGTGTTTTAAAATCCAAAATGGTAAAGGTTAAGAATTAAATAATATTTTCCTTGTAATGGTAGTGCGTTACACGTACTCTTTCCATTATTGGTTTGGAAAATGAAAATTTACTAAATAAAAGAAAACGTTGACGAGAGGGAAAGCAATGCATTATAAAGAAAAGAAGAGAAAGTCATTTGTCAGAACGCAAATCCTGTTGGTTCTGTTCATGCTGGCTGCATTATTTGGCGGAGCATGGCAAGCTAAGGCCATTGATGCAGCAACATTTTCCACAAACACTGCGCCGGGAACCACTGTGGTCATATCCAATGCAGTTCTTACAGCGCTGGCGTCTAATGTTGTAGGCGACGCTCGTGTCTGGGCTATAATCGCATCAACCAATGGACCGCTCTATGGCAGTGCCACCATTCCTTTGGGTTCTTCCGATATCCATTACACTCCCAGTAACTGCTTTGTAGGTGCTGGGCTGGATATGATTCAATACATGATCGTCGATTCCACTAATGGTTTTGCCGATTCAAACTTCGTTGGCATAGGCTATGGATTCATTGAGATTTCCGTGAATCCTGGCGCAAGTAACGATATGTACACTCTAGGCGACCATCAGGTTCCTTATATTGTAGCCGCCAGTAATGGCGTTCTGATAAATGATGAGGGTTATTGCGGCGGTGGCATGATTGCGCAAGTTACTCAAGCAACGACCAACGGTACAATTGTCCTGCAACCGGATGGTGGTTTTACCTACACATTCACCAACGTCATTCCATGTGCAGTGTCCCTTTATATGGACCACTTCTACTATGAAACGAGTAGCGGCGGCGCCACTTCAATGCATCCCGCGCTTGTTTCGCTTACTATTACCAACTCACCCAATCCGCCAATCGCCAGTAATATGACCTATGGTCTATTGGAGACGAATACTTTTTTTTGTCTGGATTTAACCGGAGGCGATCCCGATTGCGACCCACTCACTTTCATGTTTATTTCCAATCCTGTAAATGGTGTGTTGAGTAGATTTGACGGAACCAATGTTTGTTATACACCGAACATCAATTGCTTATGGAATCCGGTCGGTACAGATTCTTTCCAGTTTGTAGCCATGGATGGGCTACATACTTCAACTCCGGGGGTTATTACGCTTATTGTAACCAATGTCAATCAGGCGCCGGTGCTCAACAATCAAAACGAGACAACGCTGCGAAATGTTCCTGTAACAATCACCATGACTGCAACAGACAGCGCTGATTGCGATACACAGTTTGTGTATAGCGTCGTGACTCCTCCCAGTAACGGTAGTTTGAATCAGCAGAGCTACACTGGTGCATCTTTCAATGTTATTTATACTCCAACCAATGATTATCCCTTCTGCAATGCGTATGGAACGGATACTTTTGAAGTAGTCGCCTGGGATTTGGACGGTATGGCTGATTCTTTGACTTCCGCACCTCCTGCGATAGTGAGTGTCGTTGTTCAACGAACCAATACATGCCCAACCGCATCCAACCAAGTTATCTATGCCATTGAAGGTGTACCCACCAACATTACGTTGATGGCCGGTGATGATTGCGGCATTGCTTTCTGGACCAATGGACAGCCATCGTCGGGATTCGGAGTTGTTTCTAATACAGGCGTTTCCAATGTTGTCAGCTATACAGCCGTTCCTGACTGTTACTGGACAGCGGTAACGAATGATCAGTTTACATTCACTGCTACAGATGGAGATGGCTGCCCCGATTTCGGCACCATATCGATCATTGTGTCAAACGTTAACGATTGTCCGATCGGTCGAACGACGAATGTAACGGTTGTTGAAGACACCCCAACATCCATCAATATTACTTTGGTGGATAATGATTGCGATTCTCTTACCTACCGCATTCTCACCTTCCCCACCAATGGTATTTTGAATGTTACAACCAATCCATTTGTATCTTCGTCGGTGATTTATACCCCATCGAACAACTATCCGAATTGTGCGAATCTAGGTGGCGATACATTCACGTATGAAGGTTGGGACGCTTACTGCACTTCAACGCCTTCGACTGTGAATATTACGGTCACGAACGTGCCGGATTGTCCGCAAGTAGTCAATATATCTATGTCTGCGCTGGAAGGTGTTACTACGAATATTGACCTGAGTGCTGCAGCAACGGATGCTGATTGTGCCAGTCTGAATTATTCTGTAGCGGCATATCCTACCATCGGTTTGATCACTGCAACGAACTGGGGCATTCCTCAAATCAGTTACAATTCTCAGACGAATTGTGCATGGGTTCCCTCAGGTATAGAATCGATTACCTTGAATGTTTGGGATCCCGTAGATCCAACCTGTCCGACACAGCAGTTCGATATTACGATCACCGTAAATAATCAGAACCAATGTCCTGTCGGCCAAACGCAGGCTGTCATGGTTGCTGAAGATACGCAAGTGGACATGTGGCCTTACATAACGTTGATGGATCCGGATTGTGATCCTTTGACGTATCGGATCAGCGTTGCGCCTTCAAACGGCCAACTGAACATCGCGGTTGGAATACCATTCACCACCAATAACGCGTTGACGTATACCCCAAATACGAACTTCCCCTATTGCAGTCTCCTGGGATATGACTCTTTTAACTTTACGGGATTTGATGGAACGTGTGCACCGATTCCTTCAAGAGTTAATATTACCGTTTCAAATGTTGCTGACTGTGGTAATATCACTGGGCCATTCTTCACAAATACAGTTGAAGGTGTGCCGGTGACGGTGTTCCTGCCTGTGACAAACATGAGTTGTGAACGCATGCACTATTCTGTGGCTTCAAATGCAAGCGTTGGTGTGGTTACTACAACGGAATTCTTTAATACGCCTCCTAGCTTCACCTTCGATCCTGGGTCTAATTGTATTTACGGTCCTATCAGTGGTATGCAACAGGTCGTGTTAAATGTCTGGTCCACGAATGCAGGATGCTTCGCAACTTCTCAGGTGGATGTTTTGATTTCCGTAGACAACGTCAACCAATGTCCGGTCAGAACCAATATGAACGATATTGAATTGATTGTTAACAGGAACAACAGCACGAACTTGACTTATGATTACGTCATCTCGTTCTTTGAGGATCCGGATGTATGTCATGCCAGCGCGAGCAACCTGTTTTATGGTTTGCGCATTCCACATGGCGCTACCAATGGAAGCGTGACATTGAACCCTGGGAATCTGACCTTGAGCTATGAACCAAAACCGAATTGGCCCTGTGAAGGTATTGGAACTGATGCATTCCATATCGTCATCCAAGATGGTTCCACCAATTGTTTGCTCGATGCAATCGTGAATGTTCTGGTTGCATGGAGCAATTTGCCTTTGACTGTTATCACAAACATGATGACCAATGTTTGTGAAGATACGATTCTGGCGATCAATGATTATGAATTGTTGGCGACCAATCTTGTCGAACCAAATCCGGATTGCGATGAGATTGTGTTCATAACCTTCCCTACCAGCACAACGCATGGCGCCTCTACGCAGGGAGGTCGCGTGGATATGGGAGGAACGCTTGTACGCTATACACCTCCAAGAGAATGGTCCGGTACTGATATATTCTATTATGTCATCGAGGATAATAATGGGTCGCGATCAACAAACTATGTAATGGTAGATGTACAACCAGTCAATGACCCACCCATTGCATCTAATGATATCTGGATCAATGCTTGGGAGAACTGGACGAACAATATTGCTATTACCATGTTGGTGTCAAATGACTTTGACCAGGATGGCATTTTGCGGATTTCCCGTGTAGGTAATTTGCTATATCCGACGAATGGTCAGTTGATTGTAAATGGATACGAAAGTAATATAGCACAGAATGTAACCAGTTTGGCTTATCGACCCGATCCAAACTTCTTCGGCACGGATCGCTTCAATTACATTCTGGTGGATCAGGCTGTGGGGCATGCCAATTGCGGTTCCACGAATGCATTGACCGCAACGGGATTTGTCACTATTGTGGTAAATCCCATTGCAGAGTACAATCCGATCCCAGGAACCAATGTGGGCCATATAACTGAGGTAACGAATATATCATGGATGATAAGTACGATTCTTGACAATGCTTCTTATCCGGACGAGACGGTTACTAACAGCATCAATGGTCAGATGCCACGTTACTTTGTGAGTAATGACATGATGTCTGCTATGGGTGGAACCATTATGTATGACGGTACGAACTTGATGTATATGCCCACCAACTACTATATGGGCTTCAGCGACTCTGTTCGTACCTTCACAGATATGTTCTACTATGTCTTCAGTACCAGGGCCGCACCAACAAACCACTTGGGTAGAGATACGAATGGCATTGCGTATTATCCGGATGATGCGCTGGATACGAACATCTACAACGGTATTTTCCTTGCTGCTACTGGTATGGTTTCCGTGGTCGTTGATTT
The DNA here is from genome assembly GCA_964580325.1 of uncultured Verrucomicrobiota bacterium. Taxonomy (GTDB): domain Bacteria; phylum Verrucomicrobiota; class Kiritimatiellia; order CAYTQP01; family CAZOLK01; genus CAZOLK01. The sequence continues at coordinate 7,736 of CAZOLK010000011.1, forward strand.
TGTCAACTTCCCTCCATCATTCACTCCTGGCGCCAATGTTGTTGTGGATGAATATACGGGTGCTGAGCCTTTTACCATGTCTGCATATTCGATGCCCAACTGGGCTTCGAATGTTACGGCAGGTAAGGTTAATGAAGCTTGGCAGACCTTGACCTTCTCGAATCTCTCGGTCTCCTTGTTAGAGAACAACGCGACAAACCTGTTTGCGGTAGCACCTGATATATCTGATACAGGCACGCTTACGTTCACTTTGGAATCGAACGTATACGGGGTGGCTACGATCATGGTGCAGATGTACGACGGCATGACCAATTCCGGTATCGAAAGCTATACCATTAGAGTTCGACCTCGTGCTAACAGGCCGGTAGCCAACGATGACGGCATCTACCTGACAAAGGAAGACATGTTGTTGCTGGTAACCAGTCCTGGTTTACTGGTCAATGACGTGGATATGATCGATGGTTACTCCATTGTTGATTGGATGCTTGTGGATAGCACGACAAATGGTGTAGTCACTTATGTGAGTGCAAGCGGTGCTTTCCGCTATATGCCGAATACCAACTACTATGGCGATGACACCTTTACCTATAGGGCTATCAATGAAGGTCCGTATGGTGATCGGGCCACGTCCGAGGTTGCTACAGTAACGATATATGTCGAACCGGTCAACGACAGACCGCAGTTGGTGAGTTCGTCCTATATAACTGATGAAGATGTCGCACTCGTTGTTGCCGCATCTAATGGTTTGCTTTCTGCTGTATATGATCCAGATGGTGATCCGCTGTCTATTCTATTGGTGTACGATCCCCCTTACACCACCAATGGTATAACGGACATTGCGGTAACAAATGGTGCATTCACCTATATGTCGCGATCGAATTATTTCGGTGGAGACAGTTTCAAATACCGAGTCACGGATGGCCAGTTGGAATCAGTTGAAGCTGTGGTTAATATAACCATCAATAGTGTGAATGATCAACCTGTCGCCGATGATATTGATGTTCACATAAAGCAGCATATGCGTGCGATTATTACACTGACTGGTCATGATGTCGAAACCGCTGAATCTAATTTGGTTTATCATGTTACCAGCTTCCCGACAAACGCTGAATTCCTTGCTCATGACGAAGTGGTCTTTCCAACAAACGGCATACTGCCTGTTACGGAACCCCCAGTCGTATATTATACTCCGCATGTGAATTTCCATGGCACCGATACCTTCATGTATGTTGTTAATGATGGTATGACGGATTCTGCACCTGCAACAGTAACAATTCATATTCAGGAAATTAATATTGTTGCGCCAATATTGCATCTGCTGTTCTGGCCAGAATCCTACTCAACAAATAACTAATACTTGAATCTGTAAATCTTAAAGGCAATGTAATACTTCAATGGTATTGCATTGCCTTTCTGTTGATGGCAATAATGATGAGTGATTATAAAAACGAGCAGCTATCTGGTATAAGTTTGGTTCTTCCCTGTTTAAATGAAGAACAATCTCTGGCAAGTGTAGTGGCGAATGCAGAAGCGGGTTTAAAAAAAACAAGTTTCTCTTATGAGATATTAGTTGTCGATAATGGCAGCAATGATCGCTCTCGTGATATTGCAAAAGAATTGGACGTTCGTTTGATAGATGAACCTCATAAAGGGTATGGTTCCGCATTGCGAAGGGGATTCGCAGAGGCAAAGTACGATGTTATTGTTATGGGTGACGCTGATTTGACATACGATTTTTCAATGCTTGATTCGTTCCTTGAGCCTATTCTGGGGGGCAATGCTGAATTTGTTGTCGGCAACCGAATGAAGCACATTCAACCTGGCGCTATGCCAACGCTTCATCGCTATCTTGGCAATCCTTTGTTGACTTTTTTTCTGCGCGTGATGTTTCACCACTATGACATTCAAGATGCCCATTGCGGAATGCGTGCCATTCTGGCGCATACATATCGTCGCTTACAATGTGTAACAACTGGAATGGAATTTGCCAGTGAAATGATCGTGCGTGCGATACATTTAAAGGTGCCTATTGAGCAGATCGATATTGAATATCATCCGCGTTTGGGTGAGTCTAAATTGCGATCTTTCCGTGATGGATGGCGTCATCTTCGTTTCATGCTTTTGCATAGTCCAACATTTGTGTTGATGCTTCCAGGTTTTTTTTTTGGTTGCTTGGGCTTCTTTTTTCGGTGCCGTTGGCGTTTGGCCCTATCCTGTTCCAGGGGCGACTTTTCGACATTCATTTCATGCTTGTCAGCGGCTTTTTGAATGTAGCCAGCGTACAGTTCATAACAATTGGCATGTTGGCTAAAGCATATGCGCATCTATCAGGATTGCGTGATGATCCTGTTATTGCATGGTTTTACCGACATTTCACAATAGAAAAGGCTGGATTGGCCTTTATTCCTTTATTGTTTGTTGGTGCCGTTATATTAGTCTCTGTCATATTTAAATGGGCGTCGCAGGGATTTGGTAATCTCGATGCAGCAAAACCTTTGTTTTTTGGGACCATGTGTATGCTGAACGGCATTCAAGTGGCCTTAGCTTCGTATTTATTCAGTATTATGGCGTTGCCGAGACATATCGATCAGCTTCCTGTTCAAAGTATGGATACAGGAATTAAGGATGTATGAAAGCCGAAGAATGCATTTCCGTCATCATACCTACATTAAACGCGGCGCAATATTTGCCGGATCTTATACCAGCAATACTGCATCAATCGAAAGTATTGCTGGCCGAAATAATTATTGTAGATTCGATGTCATCAGACAATACTGTAGCTATTGCCAAAGCTTTTAAAAAAACAAAAATCGTACCTATCAATAAGTTCTCACACGGTCGCGCAAGAAATTTAGGTGTGCGTAGTGCAACTGGTGACACTATTGCTCTTCTGTCGCAAGATGCGTTACCAAAAGATAGCCAATGGTTGATACGTTTGGTAGAACCATTGCGAAAACCTGGCGTTGCCGCGACTTACTCTCGCCAACTTCCACGCGAAGATGCCAATCCCATGGAACGTTTTTTTCTGCATATCCATTTTCCGGCAGAAGCTATTTCTCGTCGTAAGAGAGAAAATCTGACATTTGAAGACGTTTTTTTCTCAAATGTCAGTGCTGCGTTTAAGCGCAATATTATGCTTCAATTTCCTTTTGATGAGGAGTTGATCATGAGCGAAGACCAGCAATTTGCCCGCGATGTGCTGCAAGCTGGTTACGAGTTGGTTTATACTCCGGAATCTATGGTATGGCATTCGCATACTTATTCCTTGTGCTCTGTTTTTAAACGATATTTCGACAGCGTTTATTCGCTTACACGTTTATTCGGCAATCATGATTTGAAAAAGAGTATTGCGATAGGAAGGCGATATCTTGTTCGAGAAGCAGTCCATATGCTTGTGACTTATCCACTATGGCTACCGTATTATGTGTTGTATTGTGCGGCAAAAGCTTCGGCTACCATAGCAGCGCATTACGCAGACATGCTGCCACGAAGTCTTGTTCGAAAGATCAGTTTGCACGCTTATTACTGGGAAGTCTGAGTACAAGGGATGAAAGCTAAACCTATGGTTTCTGTAATCATTCCTGCGTATAATCATGAGCGATATATCGGTGCAACAATCGAAAGCGTGATCCAGCAGACGCTTGATGATTTTGAGTTGATCATTATAGATGACGGTTCAACCGACAAAACGTATCACGTAATACAGTGTTATAAAGATAAACGTATTGCTGCCTATACTCAGCGAAATATGGATGCTGCGAACACATTGAACAGGGGGTTGGATATGGCCAAGGGCGCATTTATTGCCATTCTTAATTCCGATGACTTGTATGCGCCAACCAGACTGGAGAAATTGCATGCTGCGATAACGCGGAACGACACGGTATGTGTTTTTTCCGATATCCAACCTATTAATTCCGCGGGAAAACCAATAACTTCCGATCAGCATTATTGGAATAAAGCCCATGAAGAAAACAAAAAGGTCTGGTTTGACACGGGCGATATGCTTACGACCTTGCTGCATGCCAATCTCATGGCTACAACATCAAATCTTTTTATGACGTTGGATGCGGCCCGTCAAATTGGGCCGTTCGGCACTTTTCGCTATCTCCATGATTATGACTATATCTTGCGATTTGCGCAGTTGCACGAAAATAAGGTTATGTTTTTTAATGAAAAACTACTGAGCTATAGAATACATCCGGAAAACACCATTAAGAAAGGTGAAGTAGAAGCGCGGGAGCAGGATCTGGGCATCATCAGGCAAAATATACTGCTGAGAGTGTCACAAGATGATCGTCAACGAGTAAAAGTTGGCTTGGGGCATGTTGTCCGTATGGAACAAGAACTCCGTTGGGTAAAATTGCTGCATCGCTTCCCATTATTGCGATTGGCTGCTAGGTTTGGGAGCATGATAAAAGCATGGATTATTTAATATCGAAATGTTCACCATGTTCGAGCGTTATTATACCGCATTATGAAGATGTTGAGCATTTAACGTTATGCCTCAATGCTCTTGCAGCGCAAACGATCCAAACTCATTTTGAAGTCATTGTAGTTGATGATGGTTCGAGCATGAGGAGTCAAACGGCTATCCATAGCATGGAGACCGGTGATTGGCCTTTCAGCTTCATATGGATTGCTCAGGATCACAAGCTACAGGCTGCGGCACGGAATACCGGCGCACGCTCAGCTAAAAGCGAGTTGCTCGTTTTCCTGCAATCTGATGTCATTCCTGAACCGCAATGGCTTCAAACTCACGTTGATTTTCATGGAAAGCATACCGATCACAAGGTTGCGAGTATGGGTCCCTATTCTTTTACTGAGGAAATATTGGCTGATCGATTTTGTCGCTGGCTGGAGATTTCCGGGAACCAAGCCAATTTCGATTCGCTGAAAGATGGTCAACCAGTTGATTGTTTTCACTGTTATTCGGGCAATCTCGCTGTTAAGCGCAAGTGGTTTGCGCGATTTGGTTTCAGAGAAGAGTTTCATGATTATGGTTGGGAAGACGTGTGTTTGGGTTATGAAATGATTCGATCAGGTGGCCAGGTTTATTTTTTAAAGAATGCTCGTGCCTGGCACCATCATTACATGCGTCCAGATGTTTTTTTCTCCAGGCGTATGATCAGTATCGGGCGATCCGCTGTTACACTGGAATCTCTTCACCCGGAACTAAATATTATACCAAAAGGAATGCGCTATATATATGAGCAATTGAAGGGAAACGATTTTGTCATCTGGATCTTGCGATATATCTTTCTTGAATGGAGCTGGATTTCGGAAAGCAAGAAATGGTTCCTTAAAGGAGTTGTCCAAGCTCGGTGTGATTGTCTAAAAGGTTAAGATGTCTGTTGATAAATGATCCACAATATTATCCATTAATCAGCATTGTTACGGTGGTGTTGAATGCTGAGCAATACCTGGAAGATACAATTTTGAATGTAGCGAGGCAGAAAGGACCTGAAATTGAATATCTGATAATAGACGGAGGTTCAACTGATGGCACTCCCAAAATCATTCAGAAGCATATCCATTATATCGATTTTATGCTTAGTGAAAGTGATGAAGGAATTTACGATGCCATGAACAAGGGCATTCAGCATGCGCATGGTGAATTGATTGTCATGTTGAATGCTGGAGACATGTTTTTGCCGCAAGCTTTCGATATGATTGCCGCACTTTACAAGGCAAACAACAAGCGATACGGAATATATTATGGTGATTCAATCTTGTTGACGGACCATGATAGGCAGGTTTACCGCCCCGCCACTGTTGTGCCCTGGCAAGGCATGACTATTTGTCATCAGGCTATGTTTGTCCATCGTGATGTTTATAGAAGTTGTGGGAGATACCACTTGCAGTACCGCTTTGCCGCAGATTTTCACTTTTTTCTCAGAACGGTTCGAGCAAACGTTCCGTTTATCCATTTACCTGAAGCAATTGTATTGTTCAGGGATCATGGTCTTGGCGAACAGAACAAATACAAGAGCCTTGCTGAATCATTACATGGGGTATTCAGCGTGTTTGGTTTTCGGTCTGTTATTGCCTGGGGATATTTGATGAGTTACTTGCAGGTATGTGTGCTTTTTCAGCTTGGGCGTTTGTTGCGTTTGCTGCGACGTCCCTACACATCTAAAAGTAATAGCTGTTAAGGCTTCTCATATTCCACAAGTTCGCGAATTCTAGCTGCATATTCGGTGTGACGTGCGTGCAGGTCGAACCAGCCGCCGAGATTATCATCCCAATTTGGATTTTTCATACCATTACGGACATCCCAGACCTTGGAAACACAGTACAGGGCTTGTTCATAATCAAGCCACGGGCCAGGAGTGTCTTCGCCAAACAGACCGCTTGCGCCTCGTTCGAAAATGTGATGTACATAGTGGCCTTCCAATGGGGGGAACACTTGTTCAACGTTGGTGATGTTGTTCTGTTGGATATATTTGAAGCCTGAATAGCTGTGATCGCGCAAGAGATTGAGCATGTCAAATCCGTTTTCGACGGATATATAGGGAATACAACTCTTCTGGTCAAGGCATTGTTCAAGAGCGATGTGATCATGACCTTCAATATCGATTTTAACATAATAAGGGGCACCGTATATGGCAATGATGTCGGTCATTGAGGCTGAGCGTACCTGAATTACCTTGAGCGGATGACCGCCGCGGCCTGCCGTGGTTTGGATAAAAGAACTCCATTCGCTGATTTGCTCGTTCACGAAAAAATCCAATTCGCCCGTTTCCCTGGCGATTCCTGCGTTTATGATGGTCAACCGCTTGTTGGCAATTTCATCGGCGAAACGCGAGCATGCCTGTTGGCAGAGGATCGGATTGGCTTCTATGGCCACAACGCGGAATCCTTTTTTAAGGTAGTACGAAGTATCTTGCGCGTTGTGCATGCCGACATCGTAAATAACGAGATCAGGTGCATAGGTGTCCGGATTACCCAAGCGTTCCCGGAAGATGCGTGTTTTTTGTTGTTCCGCGATTTGGTTATAAATCATGGTGTTTTGAAGCAGGTCGTTGTGGATCTGGACGTTCTGACGCAAAATGTTTTGCAGCACTTGCTCCATGTCTGCAAGGGCATTTTCCATTCGTTCCTGGCGAACTGTATTAGGGTTAGGACCGGTTAATCGCATAAGCCATGCATGTGCAAGAGATTTCAATTTATTCAGTAAGGTTTTAAATCTCATGATGGATTACCATATCGCTGATTTCAGTTCGATTGACGTGATATTCGACTTTCAATACCATTTCATATTTCTTTTCTGGCAAGAGCACCAGTGCCAATTGTAGCTATAAACAAGTTCCTTGCCAAATACGATAGCGCTTATTTTAAGCAACGTCATCCAGAGAAGCCGGCGCGCCCGGGAGCTAGTGGGCGGATTGTCGTAGCATCCCTTTAAATCAAAATGTTTGTAGAGGATCAGATAAATGGATGCGAGCAAGCCTTTGTATGGTCCATACGTACGAATTACTTGAGATCCTTCGCGTACATTCCCGTCCGGGTTGTTCGATGTTTTGTTATCATCCGTGAAATGATAAACCGACAATTGTTTGGGCAGAACTATTGCTCTGGCGCCGGCCTGTTTCAGTCTATTCCACCAATCCCAATCCATGGCATAATGATAGGCGTCATTCAGCACGCCTGCTTTGCGATGCAAGTCGGCGGTCCAGAAGGCGCTGGGTTGGTCAATGCCATTGAAGTATCCGATACGGTCCATACAGCGGTCATGGATGGTGTACTTGACAGTTGTTCCATCTGCGTATATCCGGCGCGAATAGCCGATGACCATGTTCATGTCAGGTTGTGCGGACAGGGCTTCGCTTACCGCGTGATAAGCACCCGGAAGCAGTTCGTCATCTGCGCAAAGCCAGTGAAATATGTTGCCTGTGGCCTTTTCGAATCCACGGTTCAACGCATCGGTCTGACCGTTATCCCTGCCGCTGTGAACGTTATCAATACGGTCGTTGAACGATGAAATAATGTGCATGGTTCCGTCCGTGCTGCCGCCGTCCATAATGATCAATTCACTATTGGGGTAATCCTGCAAGAGGACTGATTGGATGGCGCGCGCGATGGTTTTTTCGCAGTTCCACACAGGAATGATGGTTGATATTTTTCTATTCATGTCTATGGCGTTACGTTTTGCTGACGATGATCCGGTATACTTTACGTGCCGTCAACAAGCAACCTAAATCCCACATAAAAGCGATGGGCCAGCTCCAGAGCGATGTTCGCCGGCAACTCTTGAAGCGATTGAATGCTGCCTGCAGTAACGCCCTGATGCTGGCTTCCGGAAGGTCCTGTTTGAGAATAGCCTGTAAATAGACATATGTTGCACCCTGCCCCCACATCAATCGCGCAAGGTAGCGTATTGTCGTACGGCGGGCGGGAATATAATGTTTGAGTTTCAGGGCTGGTTGATATGAGCAGGCATAACCCAACTTGTTTGCACAACGCGCCATCAAGGTGTCTTCACCGCCGGTCAACTGGTTGCTGGATGTGGAGCGTCCGGGCATGATGGGGATGTCGATATCGATCAGTTCCTCAATAAATCGTATGGCGGCATCCTTGCGAACAACCATGCCGGCCCCAATCGGATCCCACGCTCCCCATTTCGGTTCATAGCTTATGATGGCACTGTTACCGTTGTTTCTGATGGCCAGGTGCGGCATAAACTGCATTTTCCAAGCAGTCGGCTGTTTTTCGTAAATAGCTTCCGCCATGCCGCTGAATGCGCCAATATGCTCGTTTTGCCTTGATATTTCATAGGCATATTTGAAATAATCAGCATCGAGAAGATTATCGTCATCGACAAAAACCAGCAGTTGGGCATCTGCTTCGAGAATACCTCGGCACCGGGCATAGGTAAGACCGCGGTGTCCTTCATGTACAAGGCGTACCTGCATGCTTTCGGCATATTTCTCTACCATGGGAGTGAAATCATACTTATCGGAGTCGTTATCGACGAGGATCAATTGCCATGCGGAATGAGGAAAGGATTGCCGGTTCAATGCTTCCATGACGTTATCGAAAATAGCGGGATCCGGATTGTGCGTGCATAAGATGGCGGACACAGTCAAGGGTTGCTTCATTGCCGCGTGTATTCGCTCCCGCCTTTGAGTGCATTCCGTCAACGATCGATTGGATCGCAGTTGAAGTTTTTCGGTGGCGCATTGTTCGAGATCTATCAGGCGTTGCAACTGGTTTTGCTCATCGACCTTGCGGCGATATGCATATAGCATGGCGCTGGTATAGAATTTTTTTTCGCTATCTGTTTGATCCTTTGTTCGCGAAGTGTTGCCGATAGCGGTGTTGTTACGGGATTGTAGATCTTTGAACAGCTCCATATAGCGCTGTGCCTGTTTCTCGGGCGTATAGTTTTGAAGGATCGTTGCGATTGCATTTTCACGGCATTGTTTCTGTACGGATTCATGGGCCAGGAACCTCTGAATTGCTTCAAACAGGCTGTCAGGCGAAAAAGGCTGTGCCAGAAAACCGTTGTAACCGTCCTTGATGATGTCAGGCATGCCACCGCAATTAAAAGCGGCGATGCAGGTTCCACAGGCCATGGCCTCAAGCAGACTGTTGGGAAGGTTGTCCTCCGTTGAGGGAAGGAGAAACAGGTCGGATGCCGCGTAGAAGCGGGCCATTTCGGAGGGTTCCTGGATAATCCCGGGACGCAGTATCCGTGTTGCATCTATAAAATGTAGATCGTAGAGCGGTTGGCCTACATTGATGAAATACAATTCGGACGTCGAGTTTTCGCGAACCAAACGGTTCAGAACGTCCTTCAATATATCATATCCTTTTCGCTTCTCATCACGGTGCGTCGATCCGAACATGAGTACCATTGCATGGTCTGGAATGTTCAACTGCTGTTTGATTTCCTTTGGGTTCAGAGGGGTGAAGATTTCGGTGTCGATAGAATTCGGGATGACTTCGACCTGTTTTTCACGGAAAAGTGCACTCTGTTCGACGCATTGTTTCAGCCAGCAGGATGGTGTCACCAGGGTCAATGGAATATGTTGCCACATCCGCTTCTTCTCTCGCAACACTGTTGCAGGCAGCATGCACAATTCTTCCCGCAGTTGCGGACATTGTTCACAACCTTCTCTGTATTTTGAACAACCTGCGGTATAATGGCAGCCGCCTGTATAAGCACTCTCGTCATGTAACGTCCACACCATGGGTTTGCCAAGTGTACCGATCTGCTGAATGGCGAAAGGAGTAAGAAAGAAAGAGATCCAATGCAGGTTAAGAATCTGGGCATTCTGAAGCAAAGAGAGATGTTCGATGTGGTCCAATCCTATCCGGGGCAGTGAAAAATGGGTATTGGTCAGATTCGATCGCGTCGTTTCGATTCCGTATTGTTGCAACATCATGTACTGATTGCGCCAATCGTTCATTTCTATGGGTAGTTCGATAACATCCTGGTCAGTGCTTATTTTGATTCGCACCAGCATTTTGCTGTCCATGCCGTTATTGCGCAGGGCACAATGCAATCTGAATGCAGCAATGGCTGCGCCGCCATTCATGTCGCCCATGCTCAGCATGACGCTTCTCTTAGTTGAAAGTTCCGTGTCCATATATACCTTACTGTTCATGATAGGCAAAGAGGTTCAGTTGCATGTCCATGCCGTTCTGTTCCGTCTGTTTGAACAATGGTTGATGGGATACAAACTGCGTATGGATCTGGTAGCGAAATCCGTTGTGTTGAAGCATCTGCAGTATTTCAGCCAGGCGTTGTGGCTGGTTGCAGCGTGAATGGTACTCAACAAAGAGTTTGCGGATGCGGTGCAATTGATTGTGACATGCTGAGAGCACAGCATATTCCGCACCTTCGATGTCCATTTTCAGTAGGTCGCAGGTATGGTTTAAAAAACAGGACAGCGGTACTGCTTGAACAGCAATGCATTCGTTTGTCTGCATATCGGTTTCAACCAGATGTCCCGCATCCGATTGGGTGGTTTTGAAAAGCATGTCACCCTTCGTGCTCCACAGCGCCAGATTATGCAATTCAACGCGAGTTCGATGACGAGACAAGTTGGTTGTGAGAAACTCGAATATATATGGATCGGCTTCAAATGCGATTATGTGGGCTTGTGGATAGGTTTGGATGAAATAAAGGATGCTTAGCCCAATGTTGGCGCCGGCATCGATTATGAGTGGCGTTTCTCGCGAACATGCGAAACGGTATAGCTGTTTGCGGAAGATCTCGACAAAACTATACATGAAAGAGAGATTATCAGCGAAATGTATGCTTTGTTCGCCGGCTTCAAACACACCGGGAGTGAATCGTGGTTGTTTTAGTATCCTTTTCATTTCGCGGCATTCCGCGCGCGAAAGAAAAGGCTTGATATAGTGTTCATGATCTGACCAATTCATACCCGTTCATCTTTTTATGGCTTATGATTTTATCTTTCTTAATGTAAGCAAGCTTTAATGATTTCATCAAGTCGCGGTGCGCGCTGTTCGAACGAGTGGTCTCTGAGCGTGCGCTGCTGACCGTCGCGTGCAATTTGCGTTCTAACCTTATCATGCTCCTGCAAGTATTTCACTTTGTCAATAGCTTCGTCGACGGATCGATAAACGGCGACTTCTCGGTCAACTTCAAATGTTTCATCCAAGTCCGGTTTCCAGTCTGTCAGTAAACAGACGCCTATGCCGGTGGCCTCAAACAGCCTCATGTTGTTGGCGGATGAGGTGGAAATATCGATATGCGTATTCAAGGTGATCCTGGACTCAGCCAGTTTCCGAAACATAGCCAAGCCAAACAGTCCAGGTTGGGTTGCGGCAAAAAGACTGTCTGTGGTCCAGAAGTTCACCATTTTCCGCCACAAGGATGTTAAAAAAGATCGATCTCTTTTGGGTTTGCTGAAATCATGGAAGTTGCCGTATATGCGCAGGTTGGTTTTGCGCAATAATTCAGCAACGATTTTCATCCTCTCATTGTGAAATCCGGCACATACGATGATGTGACCCAGGAATGTGAAATCCTCACAAGGTTCAACGGCGCCAAGGCGTTCAAGCACCTGCTTGCTGAATGCGTGCTTCATCATGAATGTCCGCAATCCGTCAGCTTCAAACCTGGTCTTGAGTTCGGGAATATTGGTGATTACAGCGTCGTATTCTCTGAATATGTCTGTTGAAAAATAAGGTGCGCCGCACCAGCCCAGGACAGCGCGAATGCCGGGATTATGTCGGCGCAGTTCACGGATGAACGATGGCGCGAATGATTGGTAATCATTGAAGAGTACCACCTCCGGTTTGAAGTGCGCCACCTGTTTCCGGATAATATCACTAAACCAATGTTCTTTTCGGTATGCGGCACTGTTCTCTTCGGCCCATTGTTCTTGCATGGATCTGGCGTTGCAGACGGGCTCCCACATTTCATAGCCAAGATGTCGCAGGGCTTGTGACCAATGATTGGCCCAGCCGTAACCATCATGCATGAATTCATCATAGATCTGGTCATACGTTTTCCGCGAGCATGGATTGTCCTGGAAATAGCTGTTCAAATAAGCTTCATAGCAAGTTGAAAGTCTGATTATGCGCATAGATTTTACCAGTTCAGGTTTTGATGGCATCAACAATCAGCGAAGTATAGCGTATGGATCCGTTGGCGTTTCGTGGATCATGGTAACGTGATCGGGATATAAGGCCATATTCAGGATTCATCTCACGCTGATGAAAACGGCCGGCGTCATCCCACCATTCCACCAAACGCGCTGCGTAACCGCATGCCTGTATACACTTCACCATTTTGTCGCAAGTGTAAAGCATTTTATGATCATCAGCGCCATCCCCTGAACCGCCGGGTTTTATCGCGTCAATGTATGCTTGGTTAGGAAAGCATCCATCCGGTACGCCGATCCTGATCACACCGTTCTTTTCAAGGTAGGGGCGTGCATTCGTGAGAAACTGCCTAAAAGCTTTCTCCGTGAGGTGTTCGACAACATGTTCGGCGAAAAAACAGGAAACAGAGTTTTTCTGGAAGTGCAATGGATAGTGGTCCTGGCGGCAAATATCCAGCGAGTAGATATCTGTAGAGAACCAGGATTGCATCCATTCTTTTTTAACGCCACCAGAACCGATGATCACTTTGTCAGGAGGCTCCAAGCGCCAGATCGTGGTTTGGGTCGTGAAATCGACATATGGCGATACACCATGGCAAACGGTTTTTTGAAAGTTAAACGGCGCCAAGCTGGCCATGGCTTGTGAAGTATAATAGGGACGATTGGAATTGTCCAACACAATGATTCCACCCAGTCGTACTTTCTTTGCGGCAAGCATCAGGCAGGATGGGCGAGCGCGGCCATCGATCAGGATGATATCGAAGCATCGGTCAGGATAGTTCTCGATCTGCCGGGCGTAGTCCCTGAAAGACATGTTTCGCATATCTGGGGAACCTGAACGGAATTGCAGTGGATCACTTATATCATCATTGGCTGAGATGCACGGTTCGGGCTCGATGAGATGCAAGTTCCAATCGGTTGGATTGTGTTGTTGGGACTTAACGATATGCATCCACTTTTTGTTATGTTCAACCGTGATCAAGCGGGTTCCGTGATCCAGAAAGAAGAGTGTAGAACCGCCGGCGCCCCATTCAAAAACGTTTGCGCCCTGCTTTACTGCATTGCGCAGAATTCGGCGCGCCTGAAATGTGATCCAGGGTTGCCTGTCGCTGATAGGTGATCGCCGAGGCATGAGAGATATGAGCCATGGAACAAAAAAAAAACATGATCGGAAAAATTCGTCCGGTATGCTTCCTGCCAATAATCGATCAGCAAGTTTAAGCATGATTTATTGGTTTTCAGCATATTCATAACTTCATCTCCATGCTGAAATCGTGATCCAGCAAGAACATACCGCCAAAGGACGCGCGAGATCGTCTGTTTGGAAGTACTTCGATAATAGCTGCTGCTTCAATGCCTATTACATCAGTGGCTGGTTCGACGATCTCACATTCATCTTCTCTGATTTTCGTATATAGATGCCGACTGTAATCCGACAGGCTTACGCTGACGATATAGTTACCAGCAGCGACTTTCAGGATCAGGCGGGCTTTGCATACCAGGTAAGCGGAGTCTCTACCTACATAAACGTCATTGTCATCGAACTTGATGGACATCAAGGATGTGACAATATAATTTTTTGCATTTTTGAGGGTGATGTTAAACGATGGATAGTCAAGATGGCATGAAGCCGCAAACTCGGCCTGGATATGAAGCTGCGATCCGGTGTAAAAAAGCTGCTCTCCGGCTTTGTCGGATGAGCTATGAAATGCTTTTATTTGTGCGTTTTTTCCGTAATTGATGATAACGGATTCTTTGGTCAGGTTTGTCGGTATATTGTTGGACAGTGCTTCGTCGCGCGATTTGATTTCAATGCTTTTATTTCTCTGCTTGCGGTTCAGCAGGTAATACTGGAGTATGGCTCTTTTGGTTTCGCCAAAGAACAGCATGTTACCCTGATCCAGCAGCATTGTTCGCTGGCAATACTTTTCAGTGCTGGCCAGATCGTGGGTTACGAATAAGAGCGTTGTTCCGTCATGCTTCAATTTTTCCATATGGGCATGGCATTTCAGTTGAAAGAAGACATCCCCGACGCTCAAGGCTTCATCGATAATGAGGATGTCCGGATTCATGAAGGCAGATACAGAGAAGGCCAGCCGCACCATCATACCGCTGGAGTAGGTTTTCAACGGTTGATCGATGTAATCGCCGATGTCGGCAAAAGCGACCATATCATCGAATTTTCCGTCGATCTCTTGCCGCGAAAGGCCATAGATTGTTGCGTTCATGTAAACATTTTCGCGTCCCGTGAACTCTGGATTGAATCCGCTGCCCAATTCCAGTAGCGCGGCGATACGACCTTTAACCCTGACGGTTCCACATGTGGGCGTCAATGTTCCTGAGATGATCTGGAGCAAGGTACTTTTACCTGCGCCATTGCGGCCGATAATACCAACGGATTCTCCTCTTTTAACATCGAATGAGACGTTCTTAAGTGCCCAGAATTCACGATACAATGCTCTTTTGTTACCGAGCAGGATTTGCCACAGGCGATGGGATGGCTTGCCGTACATTTCATAACGTTTGCCGATATTCTCGGCTTCAATAACTGCATCAGATGACATCAGCAAAACCTGTTCGTGTCTTTTGGAACCATAGAAAGCCCACCCATGCAAATAGGAGGCTGCAAAAGGTGTGGGTCGCCGTGGCACCTAGGTTGGGCCATTTGTTTTGCAAAATGACTGTACGCATCTGTTCGATAATCAGGGATAGTGGATTGAGCCAGAAAAAAAAACGCCAATTTTCCGGAACAGCGCTGATTGAGTAGAAAACAGGTGAGACAAATAGAAGAATGGTTGCCAGCAGGGTGGCCATCTGGCCAACATCACGAATGTAGACGCCTAATGAAGCGAGAAACCAGCTTGTGCCGAGGGCAAAAATCACCATAGGTAAGAATATGAGCGGTATGCAAATGGTCGAAAGTGATGGCATGCCCTGAATGAAAAGCGAAAAAAGGATTAGCACAAGGATACTCACACATGCATGAAACAGGGCTGAACCGACAACGACAACCGGCAGGACCTCCAGGGGGAAGACGACTTTTTTTACATAATTAGGACTGCTTAAAATGACATAAGGTGCTTTGAGCAGGCATTCGCTGAAAAAGCTGTGAAGAATCATACCCGTAAATAGGGCCAGAGAAAACATGACTTGCCCATGCTCGGTTGTGCCGTCATTCCAACGCGCTTTGAACACGACAGTGAAGACAATTGTGTATATGGCCAGCATGATGAGTGGATTGAAAAACGACCAGGTCAAACCCAGCAATGAACCCCGATATCTTCCCAATACTTCACGAACAACCATGATGCGGATCAGCATATAGTGTTTCATAAATGTGGCATACATTGTCTGCATAAAAAAGATGACAGCATGTAGGGCATAGCAAAGAAGTATAATGACCCCGACCCCTGCTAAAAAGCAGGTGTGAAGGGGTCATTACAAAACAAAACTCTTACGATTCTTTAGCGAACTGCAAGAATCTGGGTGCAGGCCAGAACATCGCCCTGCTGCATTTGATAGTCCAACCAAACCTGACCACTGGTGCTGATGGCGGTCAACATGGCGGCATAAGCGCGATTGATGATGATATCATCGCTCACGTTCATGTAGGCCCAGTAATCGGTTGTACCGATGGTGACCAACATCCAAATTTGACCATTATTATTCACGCCGGCATATTTCAATGTACCTGTTCCCGTGGCGGCAAAAGTATTGCCAGAGAACATGGTCATCATCAAGAATATGGCTAAAGCCAACACTATTATTTTTTTCATCTTATTCTCCTTTCATTCATTCTCTTTTACTTACAAACAAATAAATATTTGCATTGTTAAAACGCTAATTTTTCTCTCGTAAACAAACTTTCTGTTTGATTTAAGAAAAAAGTTACCACTGAGGTTGTGTTTTGTAAAGGGGAAAAAAATAATATTTATATTAAATTTTGATTCAGATTGTGGCGGCAGTATACTGAGCGTTCTATTTTGATGGGCTATTTTTCTTGCCAAATCGCTTGGAGGTGATTTAATAGTGCGAACATACTATAAGTACGAGCCATATTATGTGCTTTTAAACACATCAGAAGTGAGGATGTAATGTATATTTGGCGAACATGTTTAAAATGGGCTTTATTTTGTTGTTTTATGTTGAGCATTCTGCAAGGCATGGCGCAGGCAGCATTAATTCGTTTCGAGTGTGATGAAATGACGATTGAGTCTGCACTTGCTATCGTCAATAAGCAGACAAAAATCAACATCATCAATACCAGCGATAAGATCACGCAGAATCGCATCAGAAACATCAAGATATCAACAACTTCGCTGGAATATGCTTTGGCAACCATTTTAGACGGTTATAATTACGCTCTTGTTTTCTATGATGCGGCGGAAGGAGAGGTGGTCGAGATTCGTTATTTTGGTGAATCCGCCGATCCCATTGAAGCGCCTATGATTAAAGAGCGCATGCATGCTCCGGGATTGGCGGAAAACGGTTTGCCGTCGGGCGTGACTGTTGAGGATCTGGCTAAATTGTCGCAGGCGGCCACTGATGATTGGAATCGTCCAAACAGGATTGTATTGCCGGCATTGGGATCACGCACCAATGTCCTTACCCGCGCGGATCTTGACCGGATTATGGGGAAGGCCGAACTGGACGCTCAAAATCGGGAGGCTGCGAAAACACCTGCCGAGAAGCGAAACGAGATCGCATTACCCGCATTGGGCAACAATCCCGGCGTTACGCGAGGTCAGCTTAAGAAAATCTTAACTCCAGAGAGCAGGCCATGACCATGTACCTTACTAAAAACAGTTGGATCTGCTGCGCCGCCATGCTGGCAGGTTTGGGTTGTGTGTTTGCCGAGCCAACAGTGACGAATGGCGTCACTTTGACCCAGGCCATCAAGATGATCGAAGCGCAATATCCAGTCTCCATTCAAGTCAAAAGCCCTGCCATAGAGACCAATGCCATGGTTCCGCAACCTGGAGCGATCACTGACCAAGAAGCATTTGATCAGGCGCTGGGCATACTTTTCCGCGACTGGTCTTTTGTGGCGCTTTTTTTCGATCAATCCGATAAAGATGCTGTAACTGTTGAGATCTGGGATGGCGGCGAAAAAATTCGGCAGCGTCGCAGTGGTGCCATGGGTGCGATTCTCGCTGCCTTGCCCTTGGATATGGCCACGAGGTCCAGGTTCATCTCGGGCAATAAAGAAGGTTGGTATAAAATCCTGGTTTGTCCAATGCCGGGTGACGACAAATGTGCCGGATTCCAACAGAGCGATATCCAGACTATGATTCAGAAGAGTTCATTACAAAAACCAGATCCAAAACGTGTTATTTTACCGCCTCTGGGCAATTGTACGAACAGCTATACGGCAGAAGACGTCGAGAAAATACTGGAAGACAGTCGCAATTCCATGGCCGATTCCGCGGATACAGATACGATGACGCCGCCTTTTCCGCTTTCCAAGCCCAAAGATATGCCGCAAGGTTCACCCCTCAATGAACAGCATGGACGCAAGTTCCCCGGGGAACTTGAAAAGGATCCCAGGATCATCAATGAACGTATCCAGGAGATTCTGTTAAAGAAGAAAAAATAAAAATAGAAGCTGGCATCAGTCCAGGCTGACTTTGCCGAAAGGGACGTACAGCGTGTAACAGTGCGGTATTTCGACAGATAGTCGGGATATTTTTTGGGGCAGACAATCCAGATAAGCGGGCATGACGTGGGAGACGGCATTCACGCGACAAAGCACGGCTGCATGCGGAACGATGTCTGGATTATGATACCAATCCGGTGAACCGTGGATGAAGAAACCATGTAAGGGCGTCTTGGCGAAAAGCGGTTTACACGTATCGTCGTTGCGCGACCGGTATTCCATGGTTGCTATGTTGTTATGAGACAGATGCCGAGGAATGACAAGACCGGTTCTGGGGAAAAGGCACCACTGGGCCAATTCACGCAGTTGATTCACGCCCAATTGCCGGGCTGCCTGCGGGGTTGTCAGCATACAAACCGCAGCGGGGTCGTTTGCGGGTATAATGGACTGCAGATGCGTCAACAGGTCCTGTTTGCCGATATCGCGTTGTTTCATGAGCTTTTCGCGTTTGTGTGTGTGGGGGTGACCTCGTTTCCAGGTATATCGATGTACGGTGGTCGCTGACCGGTCCGACCCGTGATTCACTTGCACCTGGTACAAAACGCAGTCGTTTAGCCAGCAAATGCGATAAAATCCCGCGGCTGGGATACGAATGGTGAGGTTATGCAAATCGTATGGCTTCAGGTGATCATAGAGACAACGTTTCTGTGCCTTGATGGTCCATGGTTTGACAGCGGATTGGAGCGCGGTTGATGCTGGATGCACGCGCCAATGGTAGAGGATGCGGGGTATGTGCCAGACACGTGCGCCGCGGGCCATGGCTTGCAAGGCCAATGCCCAATCCTGGGCGCCGTCATATGCTTGATCCAGCGACAAGCCATTGTCGAATAAGCTCTTGCGGTAGACTGCATGGGTGAGGTAATTCGCGCTCAAGAGCGTGTGGGGCGACCATGGCGGTTTGATAAAAGGTTCGATATATTGTCCGGCATCTGTGTATTTGTCTTCGTCAAAATAGATGATGTCCGTATTCGGTGCCTGTTGGATTGCGGTGACTATATAGGCCAGAGCATGGCGGTCGATCAGGTCGTCATGGTCGAGAAAAAAGACAAAATCTCCGGTGGCCATGCTGATGGTCTGCATGGTATTGGCGGAGATGCCATTGTTGCGATCCAGTCGTTTGAAACGGATTCGGGGATCATTGGCCGGGAACCAGGCGTCCATCCAGGCTGTGTCCATGGAGCCACCGTCGACCACGCACCACTCCCAGTTCGGGTAGGTTTGCTGTTGCACGGTCTGGACCGTTTCCCGCCAAAAAGCCGCGGGTACGTTGTAGACCGGGGTGACGATGCTTATCATAAGCGCACTATCAGGCACAGGTATGGATGGCGTCGCGACATGGGCGGCTTGCAACTTGGCCCGAGCTTGTTTGCCTCTGAGCAGTGCATGCACGATCCAGACAACGCGGATAGCGAGCGCGCGAATGCCATAGACGGCAACCAGTTGACGTCCCAGTCGCAAACAAGAAAGAAGTTTATCAAGCATGAGTGGAAATGGTTACAAGGTGAGCAGTTCGTGAATTTCATTCCAGGACAGCGAGCTGATTACGCCGCGTTCATTGGATAAGGTTGTGTCAAAGGCGAGTTGTTTTTTCTGCTGGATGGCCTGGACCTTTTCTTCAACGCTGTTGCGGGTGATCAGTTTAATGGAATAGACAGATCGCGTCTGGCCGATGCGGTGGGCCCTGTCCGTGGCCTGGTTTTCCACGGCAGGATTCCACCAGGGATCATAATGGATCACCATATCTGCGCCGGTCAGGTTCAAGCCTGTACCGCCTGCTTTGAGGCTGATGAGAAAGAAGGGGATGTCGCTCTGGTTGAAGTGATCGACGATTTCGAGGCGATTGGATGTTGAGCCGTCCAGAAAACATAGGGGAATATCGCGTTCTTCGAGCGTAGTTTTGATAATTTTCAGCATAGAGACAAATTGGCTGAACACCAGTACGCGATGCCCGCTGTCCATGGCTTCATCAGCCAGTTCCAGGAAAAGGTTCAGCTTGGAGGATGGATAACGGCTTTCGAGGTCGGGCCATTTGAGCAGGCGCAGGTCGCAGCAGACCTGACGCAGGCGCAACAGGACTTTGAGCACATTGAAACGGGCCTGGCGCTGCTCGTTTGGCTGAGCGCGCAGAATGTCGCGACGCCCCTGCTCCAGGATCTTTTTATAGACCAGCATCTGGTCGCGGGTCATATCGCAGCAGGCTACGCGATTTATTTTGGGGGGCAGTTCAGCGGCAACCTCTTTTTTCATACGTCTGAGCAGCAGCGGATGGATTTTGTGATGAAGCCGTTGGCAGGCGTTTTGCGCTTCCTGCGCGCCGCTCTCAATGGGTTGCTGGTAGCGATTTTGAAAGGCTTTCTGGCTGCCGAGGTAGCCGGGCATGAGAAAATCGACGATGGACCACAGATCGGCCACGCTGTTTTCGATGGGGGTACCGGTGAGAACCAGGCGGTGATGAGCTTGAATGGCTTTCGCGGCCCTGGCGTTTTGGGTTGAGTGGTTTTTAATGTGTTGCGCTTCGTCAAGGATAACAATGGCGAAAGCTCGCTGGTGAAAGCGGTCGATGTCTCTACGCAACAGCGCATAGGACGTGATGACCAGGTTGACCTGGTTCAAGCGATCCCAATGTTTATGGCGTTGGGTTCCGGTGAAGACCAGGGTGCTCAAGCCGGGCGTGAATTTCGCGGCTTCCGCTGCCCAGTTTTCGGTCAGGCTGGAAGGGCAGACGATCAGGTTGGGGATAGTGGTCAGATCGCTGCGCAGGCGTTGGAGTTGAATCCAGGCCAGGGCCTGCAGTGTTTTACCAAGGCCCATGTCATCGGCCAGGATACCGTGGAAACCGATCCGTTCCAGGAAGCGCAGCCAGTTGACGCCGTCCTTTTGATATGGGCGGAGCACCTGATCGAGGGATGCCGGCAGTTGGACGGGTTCGGCTTCTATGCGCCGATTCTGAGCGCCTGCCATGTCCAGCCAGGCCTGGTCGGCCTGAATATGGAGCCCGGGCAGGGCGGATAACGAAGCCATGGTAAAGCCTGCCTGATTGCCGGCCAGGCGCAGTTGCCCGGCTTGCTGTTCTGCCTGTGCATCGCGTTGCAAGGTCTCGTGCAGGTCCATCAACGTTTTCGGGTCGAACAGGATGGTTTTGCCATTGCGCTCCAGAAAGGCCTGGCCGCGAGCCATGGCCTGAATGATGTCTTCCTCGGACAAGCTCTGGCCGGCGGCGGTTGAGAAATCATACTGCACGCTGAACCAGTCCGTGGCGCCATTGACCGAGCGTATATGGATGTCAGGGCGCAGCCACTGGTTTTCATCGAGCAATTCCGGTATGCGGCGATGGGCTTCGATGCGCCATTCCTGTTGGCGCAGTTCGTTGACATGCACCATCAGGAAGCGGGCAATGTGGTCGCTGCCTTTGAGGGTCAGGGCATCCTGACTGGAGGTTGGGGTGAAGCCGAATGACTGCAAAAGTAGCAAAGCTTCTTTTTCCCGGTCGAGATTACGGCTGAGAAACAGGTAGGGATTTTGTGGCGACGGGACGGCCAGCGGGTCCTGCGCTTGCTTGCCGGCGATCTGGCATTCGTTGCCATAGAGGGCATAGAGTGTGGCGGCCAGGTTTTCGGGGCCACCATCGAGGTCCAGCTTGAAATCCGGATCAGCGGAGGTCAGTTCCAGGTCATGGTGTGTGAGATCGGAGTCTACGAGCATAACCTCATCCAGGGCTGGCAAAACTTCATGGTAAAAACGGTATAGCTGCGAGCCAGGGATGCGCAGGTGACCGTGATAGATGTCTTCCAGTTCCGCGGGTAGTGGTGCTTCGAACGGTTTAAAGGCCTGGCCGGTGAAGATCCATGCCGAATGTCGGGTGTGGAAGCAGCGGGGTTGGTCCATGTTTTGTTCATCAAAGATCAGGCGCAGGTTGGCGGTCCGGTCCGCTGGATGATAGCGCACCTTCAGGAGAGGCATGGCGGCATCTTTTTCAATGGCATAGGATTCCTGACGGTCGGGACAGGCCAGCTTGCTTGGTGCGAGCAGGTCCAGCAATTCAGCGAACTGGGCGCAGGTCAGCTCGATGGGGTAGGGCAGAGGCAGTCCGGCGATGTCTTCCAGAAACAGGATCAGGTAGCTGTCGGTTTCGCTGAAAACCAGAGGGAGTCCGC
Source organism: uncultured Verrucomicrobiota bacterium (assembly GCA_964580325.1). Classification (GTDB taxonomy): domain Bacteria; phylum Verrucomicrobiota; class Kiritimatiellia; order CAYTQP01; family CAZOLK01; genus CAZOLK01. The sequence continues at coordinate 30,130 of CAZOLK010000011.1, forward strand.
GGGGCAGTTTATCGATGCGCTGCTGGGTTTGCTGGTAGCGGATGACGGCGGTCAATGCGACGGAGTCTGGTTTAACGAGTCCATTGGGCGCCAGGCGCAGGGATACGGTGGCTGCCAGCCTGGGTGCGTTTGCCGGCGCCGGCTGGAGTACGCTGCCGAAACGCGACCGGCCGGATGCGTGTTGTGTTTGCATACGCTGCAAACGGTTCGCACGATCGCGGACCGGATCGGCATAGCGGTCGGCCAGGGCAAAGCCGATGCAGACAACATGGGCGCACACGCGGCCCTGCTCCCGGGAAACGCGGCAGGGGCATTGGTTTTCGACGCTGCCGTCATTTAGCAACCGGAACCGGGTGCGGATGGAAGTTGAGCTGCTGGCGATAACGCCATTGATGCGGTCCTCGTCCAGCTCCAGATCGACGCTGTTCGATTCATACATCTGTTTACCCAGCTCGTATGTCTTGGGATCCGCCCATTGCAGGAGCGCATTTCGATTAATGTAAAGTTCGGTCATGTCTAGCCATTGGTTTCAGTTAAAAATCATACCGCGACGTTTTTTTTTTTCCCAGCACTTTTTTGAGCATGGAAATAACAGTTGAATGGTGCGCAGTTTTTTTGTAAAAGGTCTGTACATGAAGATTGCGAATGTAAGATTTGTTGATTTCCGATAGGGAGGACTTGTTTGAGAGGCGCGGTGATTATTCATACATTGATTGTCGGGCTGGTCTTGGTTGTGGTTGCCCTGATCTGGGCGCTGGGGCGGGTTGAGTTTTTCGCCCCTTGGTGGCTGCTTGCTTTATTCCTGTCGCCGGGCGTGACCATGCTGGCCCTGCATAGTCTTTCCGGTTTGCCGCCGCGCACCAATGTCGTGTCCATGACCTTACGTGCGCTGGTCCTGATCCTGGTGGTGCTCTGTCTGGCTGACCCGCAGGCGGTCAAGCTGAACAAAAATCTGTGCACGTTGTTTTTGCTGGATTATTCGGCCAGCATTCCCGATTACGTCAAGGAACAGGAGCTGGAATATGTCAACCAGGCAGCGGAAACCAAGTCTGGCAAAGACACGGTCGGCATTGTCGTGTTTGGCGAGGACGCCAGTGTGGAAGTGATGCCTGACAAAGAGCTGCAGGTCGACAAATTGCATTCGTTCATCAGCAGCGAATTTACGGACCTGCAAGGCGCCGTGGAGCTGGCCGCTGCTGTATTTCCCGCTGACGCGCGTAAGAAGATCGTGCTGTTGACCGACGGCAACGAGAATAAGGGTGATGTCATCGAGGGTATCAATTTTGCGCGGGCCCAGGGGATTGTAACCGACATTCTGCCTGTGCAATACAGCTACCCACGCGAGGTGGCTATTGACAAGGTTTTTATTCCCGAGCATATCAAGGAAGGCGAAACGTTTGATATGCGTGTGCATCTGCGTGCGCTCAAAGCAACACCGGCGCGCCTTTCGATTTACCGTAACGAGCGCAAGATCGCCGAAGAGGACCTGGACCTGACCAAGGGGCATAACACCTATGCGGTCACGCTCAAAATCGAGGAGCCTGGTTTTTACACCTTTTCAGCGCGCGTCAGCACACCCAACGATACGATTGCGGATAACAACGCCGCTTCGAGTTATGTCTATATCCAGGGCGCGTCACGCCTGCTGTTCTTGGCGCCGACCCAGCTCGAAGTCGATTATTTAATGCAGGCCTGCCAGGAACATCTTGAAGCCGATCTGATGCTGCCTTCCGAGTTGCCGGTCAATCTCGGCATGTTGCAGAATTACGACTGCATCATCCTGGCCAACACCTCGGCCGATTATTTCTCGCACGACCAGATGGCCATGCTCCAATCCAATGTGCGCGACCTGGGCGTCGGCCTGATCATGGTTGGCGGCGAGGACGGTTTTGGCGCCGGCGGTTATCTGGATACGCCGATCGAAGAGGCGCTGCCGGTCACCATGGATATTCGTCAGAAAAAGATCAATCCCAAAGGGGCTCTGGTCATGGTGCTACACACCTGCGAGTTTGCCAACGGCAACTACTGGGCCAAGCAGATTTCCAAGAAAGCCATTGAAACCGTCAATCGCCAGGACGATGTCGGCGCCTTGATATACAGCGGTACGGAAAGCTGGCTTTTCGACCTGACGCCCGCGACCGACAAGCAGGCGCTGTACACCAAGATAGACAAAGCCATGCCCGGTGACATGCCCTCGTTTGCGCCCACGTTGCAGTTGGCTTACAACAGTTTGAAAAAATCGGACGCCATGGTTAAACACATCATCATCATTTCCGACGGCGATCCGGCCGCGCCTTCGCTGCAACTGATCAAGCTGATCAAGAATGAGCGTATCACCATCTCGACCGTGGGCATCAATCCGCACAGCCCGCGCGATGTGGATGTGCTCAAATTCATTGCCAAGCGCACGGGCGGGCGTTATTACTTTGCCCAGAACCCGAAAATGCTGCCGCGCATTTTCATCAAGGAAGCCAAGGTGGTCAAGCGCAGCCTGATTTTCAACAGTCCGTTCAAACCGCAGTTGGTGTTATCGACCGAGATCACCAAGGGCATCAATCCCGCGGAATTGCCCACGTTGATGGCTTATGTGGCCACCACGCCCAAGCAGCGCGCGTTGACGCCGATCATTTCGGACAACGAGAACCGGGACCCGGTCTTGTCCTACTGGCGTTACGGTCTGGGTAAATCCGTGGCGTTCACCTCTGACGCTACCTCGAACTGGGGCCGTCACTGGGTGACCTGGGACAAGTACAAAAAAGTGTGGACCCAGATCATCCGCTGGGCGTCGCGTAAGCGCGACGAGAGCAACTTGCGCGTGCGCACGGAAATGCGTGGGGGCAGGGGTCGGTTGATCATCGACGCGATCGATGACGATGGCAATTTTATGAATTTTCTCACGCTCAACGGGCGCCTCGTGGACCCGGAGATGAAGGGGCGGCTGCTGGAGATCACCCAGACCGCACCGGGGCGGTACGAAGCGGAATTCGAGGCGCGCAAGGTGGGCGTGAATATTCTCAACATCGGCTACCATAACCCGCGCACGGGCGGTCAAGGATTTGTGGCGGCGGGCGTATCGGTGCCGTATTCACCCGAGTACAAGCAGTTGAGCAGCGACATCGCCCTGCTTCGCGAAGCGGCTCGAATAGGTGGGGGCCGGCTTTTGCAGGGGAAACCTGAAGAAGATCGTGTATTTGACGTGGACCTGCCGCCGACCCGCTCGCTGCAGCCGGCCTGGGAAGCACTTATGTTGCTGGCGCTGCTGCTTTTTTTTGCCGATTTGGTCGTGCGCCGGGTGATCGTCACCCGCGACGATATTCGTTCCGTGCTTGGACTGGCCACGGGCCTGTTCAAACGGAGCAAGCGCCGCAAGATCGAGGACATGACCATGACCGCATTGCTGAAACGCAAAAAGAAGACGTTTGAGCATGTCGCGAAAAAGCCGGATGAGCGCACGGGCGGAGATTTCAAGGCTGCTTTGCAGCGCGAAGCATCCCAGGACAAGGCCGCCGATCTGGATCTGGACAAGGTTGTGACCAATGCGGAGCCGACCGCCTCCGAGGATGCCGCAGGGGCAGCCAACGGTGTTGCACCGGCCAGGAAGCAGAAGACCGAAGAACCCGAAAAACCGGCGCCTGTGGTCGATGCCTACACCAGCCGCTTGCTGGCTGCCAAGCGCCGGGCGCGCAAGGGGCAGGACAAGAAGGACGAGGGATGAGCAACGCATGTATGCAAAAGGAACATTGGAGCAAAGGATACACGCATGAATATTGAAGAACGTAGCGATGCATTCAGGGCGGCTTTCAGCACGTTGAAGACGGAGATCGGCAAGGTCATTGTGGGTCAGGAAGATATTGTGGAAAACGTGCTGGTTTGCTTTTTTGCCAAGGGCCACGCGCTTCTGGAAGGGGTGCCCGGCTTGGGCAAGACCATGCTGGTGCGGACCATGGCCTCGGCTTGTGACCTGGCTTTCAGCCGGATCCAGTTCACGCCGGATTTGATGCCGGCTGACATTGTCGGTACGGACATTGTGCACGAGGATGAACATGGCCAGCGCGTTTTTGAATTTCGGCCAGGCCCGATCCACAGCCAGATCGTGCTGGCCGATGAAATCAACCGGGCCACGCCCAAGACGCAGTCGGCGCTACTTGAAGCCATGCAAGAGGGTACGGTAACGATCGGCCGCAAAACATACACTATGCAGCAACCCTTTTTTGTCATGGCCACGCAAAACCCGATCGAAATGGAAGGCACCTACCCATTGCCCGAGGCGCAGCTCGATCGCTTTCTGCTCAAAGTCCGGGTGAACCTGCCGAGCAAGGACGAGTTGAAAGAAATCCTTGAGCGCACGACAACGGCGCGGGTGGTTGCGGCGGAACTTGTGGTGGACGAGGAAACAGCATTGAATATGCGCACGTTCATTCGCGAACTGGCGACAGCCGACAACATCAAGGATTACATCGTCCGCCTGGTCATGGCCACGCATCCGGGCGCCGAGTATGCGCCGCCAAAGGTGAATAAGTATGTGCGTTACGGCAGCAGTCCGCGCGGCGCCCAGGCGCTGACCATTGCCGGCAAAGTCTACGCGGCTATGGATGCCCGGCTGCATGTCGGATTCGAGGATATCCGGCGCGCCGCGTTTCCGGCGTTGCGCCATCGCATTCTGCTCAACTTCGAGGGTGAGGCCGAGGGTGTATCGACCGATGATCTAGTGAGCCACATCCTGGAACATGTGCCAGAAGTCGAAAAGCAATTGTTGCGCAAGGTGTAAAACATGGCTGTCGTCGAACCATTGCTCAATGCGGAGATGATCCACCGTCTGGAGCAACTGACCTTGCTCTCGCGCAAGCTCTCCACGGGTCGGCTCAAAGGCGAGCGGCGCAGCCGTCGGCGCGGCAGCAGCAATGAGTTTGCCGATTACCGTAACTATGTACCGGGCGACGATCTGCGTTTCCTGGACTGGAAAATCTATGGCCGGCTCGAGCGACTGTTCATCAAGCTGTTCCTGGAGGAAGAGGACCTGCGCGTCAACATCCTGGTCGATGCCAGCGGTTCCATGCAATATGGCGCTCCGCAGAAGCTGCTTTATGCCAAGCGCATTGCGGCCGCACTTGGCTACATGTGTCTGGCCAAGATGGACAGCCTGGTCGCGCGCAGTTTTGGCGATGGTCTGGACGAGGCGTTTGGACCTAAGCGCGGCAAGTATCACGGGGCGGCCTATTTTGATTTTCTGCAAAACTTGCGCACTGCCGACGGTACTTCGCTTTACCGTTCCCTGAAGAGCTTTTCCCAGATCGGAGGCAGGGGCATGACCATCGTGATCTCGGACTTTTACGACATGGAAGGCTACCAGGACGGGTTGCGCCAGTTATTTTCCGGCAACTACGAAGTGCTGGTCTTTCACGTGCTCTCGCCCCAGGAGTTGAAACCTGAGTTCACGGGTGATATCCGCATTGTAGATCAGGAGCGCGATGACCTGTCCACGGATGTATCCATTGGCCCGCATGTACTCAACTTATATGATCGCACGTTGAAGGTCTTCTGCAACGGAATCAAGGAGTATATCGTGGGGCATGGCGGCGCGTACCTGTTGGCGTCCACCGACACCCCGTTCGAACGGCTGGTGCTCGATGCGTTGCGGCGACGGGGGGTTGTGCGATGAACTTTGTCAATGCCTGGGCCCTGCTTTATCTCCTGTCGCTGCCGGTGTTGGTGTTGCTCTATTTTCTTAAATTGAAGCGCCCCTATGTCAAAGCGCCCAGTGTGCTGCTTTGGCAGAAGGTGATCCAGGACATGCGGGTCAATTCGCCGTTCCAGAAACTCAAGCGCAGCCTGTTGCTTTTGCTGCAGATTCTGATCCTGCTGGGTCTGATTTTCGCGTTGAGCCGACCGTTGCTCAAGTCGCGCGACGAAGCTCGGGCCAGTCTGGTCGTCCTTCTCGACCGGTCCGCTTCCATGATGACGGAGAATGATGACGGCAAGACTCGCTTTGCGCTGGCCCTCGATGAAATCCGTGCGCTGATCGATGGTTTGCGGCACGGCGAGGAGATGATGTTGATTGCATTTGACGTGCGGGCCAAAGTAATTTGCGGATTTACCGGCAATAAGCGGCGCTTGCGCGATCTGCTCAAAACACAGCAGCCGGTCGAGACCGCAACCAATGTGCGGGAGGCGTTCATGTTGGCTGCCTCGGTAGCCAATGCGCGCAGTCAGCCGCGGGTGATCCTGATCTCTGACGGCGCGTTTGACGATCCGCCCAACATTGAATTGCCCGTGGATGTGGAATACCGCCGCGTCGGCGAGCCGGCCGATAACATTGCGGTTTCCGGTTTGGATGTGCGGCGCTCCATCGACAACCGCAACAAGATTGAAATGTTTGTGTCCGCGCGCAATTTCGCGGATCGCGATTTCAGCGGCAACATGTATGTTTATCTGGATAACAAGATGCTGGACAGCAAGTATTTTTCCGTTGGTGCGGGTGAAACGTTATCCCAGATTTTTCAGGCTGAACTGCCCATGGGCGGCGGCATTCGGGTCAAGCTGGATGTCAAGGATGCGTTGGTATGCGACAACAGCGCCTGGAAGATGGTCGAACCGCCGCAGGACCGGGCCGTCATGCTGGTGGGTGCGCAAACCTGGTTTATCGAACGCGCACTCAGATCCATGAGCGGGTTGAGGTGCGATATCTGCCAGCCGGACGACCCGCGGCTGGAGCAGGCCGGGACTTATCTGGCCGTGATCTGGAATAACGTTGACCAGGCCGGGGTGGCGCCGGGACACAACGTCTATCTCGGCTGTGCGCCCGCAATAGAGGGGATCGAGTTGGGCGATACGCTTGACGCGCCGGCCGTTGCCGACTGGGACCAATCTCATCCGATCAACCGTTTCCTGGATTACGACAACCTGGTCATTGCCGCCTCGCGCAGGCTGGTGCTGCCCGAGGAAGCGCGCGTGCTGTTGCGCTCCACCCGCACCCCGCTGATCGGGATGTACCGCACCAGACAGGGGATGCTCTGCCTGGTCGGCTTCGATATAATCAAGTCCAACTGGCCGTTGCTGATTTCATTTCCGCTCTTTTTCAACAATTGCCTGATCTATTTTGAGGAACAGTCCGACGGAAAGAATGAGGGTAATGTGCGCACGGGCGATACGCTGGTCGAAAGCGACGGTCACCGGGATCCCAGGATATTGCGACCGGACGGCAAGCGTGTAGCCATGCGCAAATCGCTGGACGGTTCCTTTACCTACAATGAGGTAGATCGCTGCGGGATCTATGAAGTGACGCTGAATGAAGAGGAGCGTTATGAAGTGGCGGCCAACTTGTTTTCCACTGCCGAGTCGACCCTGGCGCCGCGCGATGAAGTATTGATCAGCGGTAAGAAAATCAAACATAAGGAGGGGGAAAAGGATGCTGTGCGCGAATACTGGAAGCCTTTGCTGGCTGCGGCCCTCCTTTTCCTGTTGACGGAATGGGCGGTTTATCACAGAAGATGGTTTGTCTGAGAAGCGTACCGGTCTTGATTGGCCTGGTCCTGCTGATGTCATGTGCACAGTCCTCTGAACAGGCTGAGCAGTCCGCGCCGGAGGCGCCGGCAATGGCCATGCTTGTTACGCCCCTGTTCGGTCCGCATTACGGCAATGAAGGCCGGTTTCCGCTTCGCGTCGAACTCGTGGCGCACCGACCTTTTAAAGGCCGGCTGGTCGTGCGTCATGGTGCCATGCTCACCCAGCAGGACCGCTATCCTGTCCACATCGGCAAAGGCCGTTTCCGCTATGAAATGATGACCTATGCGGGGCGCAATCCCATGGAAAATGTGCATGTTGAATTGTATCGCGACCATAGCCGGTTTGCGCTCATACACCAGGCGATTACAGGCGAACACAATGCCCGGTTGGTCGGCGTTTTTATGGAGCGGCCCTGGATCTTTGCACCGGAAATCGAAAGCGGCCTGTATCTGCCCTTGAAAGCGGACCAGGCGCCTGAGGATCCGCTCATGTATGATGCACTGGAGATGGTCATGCTGTCTGCCGGAAGTGCACGCGCTTTTAGTCAACCGCAATGGGAAGCCTTGCGCGACTGGGTGCATGGCGGTGGACGTCTGCTGATTGGCGCCGATCATGCGGAGGACCTGGGCGCCACCGAACCGCTGAACCGCTATTTTGGCATCGGGTCAGGTCGGGACCTGGGGCGCTCGAGCCTATTGCCTGAAATCAAAGCCTGGCATAAGAAACAGGACGAAGCGCTTGAAGAGGAGATCGCCGGGAAAACCTACAAACCATTAAATCTTCAATTAAAAAAGGACGATTATGACGTGATGTGGACCAACATGGTCGCCTATGAAGAGGCCTATACTTTGCCGCTGTTCGCATTGCAGCGTAACGGCTATACGGGCGATGGCTGGGTTACGGATACGCCTTGCGGTCTGGGTGTTGTCACCCTGGCGGCTATGGATCCCGCAAAGCTGTTGAACGGCGACCTTGCCGGCGCGGCGGAATGGCTGGAGCACCAGCTCTTCGGCGAACCAAGCAGCCAGGACAGGCTTGTTGCCTACAAGTATGGCGGCTACTATTACGGAGACGATTGGCGTGTCTGCCTGAAGGACTGGTTGGCACTCGAAGATATCTCCAGTGGTCTGATCTTCCTGTTCCTGATTGCCTTTATCGTGCTGGCCGGACCGTTGGAGCGCCGTTTCCTCAAGCGTCGTGGCTGGCTGCACTGGTCCTGGTTGACGTCGGCGGTGCTGGTGTTTTTGTTTTGCTACCTTGCGGACTACATTTCCTATGCGACGCGCGGCACGCAGTCCCGCCGGGCAGGTCTGACCGTGCACGACTATACCGCGTCACGAAAGGGACGATGGTCCCATTTCGAATGTTTTGCGTCAGCCAATTCCAGAACCTGTACCATCGAGCACGATCCCGACGACCTTCTGGCCGTGCCTCCCGCGTCCAATCGTCAAGACGCCACGCCTTTGCGGCGCGATCGCCAGGAGCACATATCGCGCCTGCGGCCGCCGGTCTGGACGCGCACCATGCTCACGAGCCAGGGGATGCTCGATAAAGAAGGTCCTTTTACGCCCGAGTTGACGTTGACTTCCAACGGAATCTTGCATGGCAGGGTTGTCCAGCGCGACGACAGATTCGCGTTTACCGCCGTGTATATCCGTTATGAAGATATCCTGCTGCCGTTGATTATACAGCGCGGCGATACCTGGGCGCCGGCGCCCCTGGCACAAAGCAAATCGTTCAAAACCGTGATTCGCGACTGTTCATACAAATGGGACTACAAATTCTGGCTGCCGTGCGACTTGCTCAACGACAGGCAAACCTCCTCGACGTTCGGGCGGTTCACGCACCGCAACCTGTGTACGCCCCCGGAAAAACTGCTGTTCAGCGTAGCCTGTCAGCATCGCCGCAACGCCCAGTTGAACCATTGGCGTACCCTTTTCGCGGGAGCTTTGCTGCCGACGCCGTTGATCCAGGATGACCAGGCCATGATCCTGGCTTTTGCCACGTGCGCTCCGGAACACTTTCGGATAAACCTTGACCGGGCCGTGGTCAAACAGATGCATATCGTACGCCAGATGTTTACGTTGCAGCGCAAAAAGGAGGAGACCGTTCAATGAATGACGAGAAACCCCATGAGGCCAAAGATTTCCTGGCTATCAAGACCGATGGCTTGTGCAAGCGCTACGGCTCGATTCAGGCCCTGCTCAGTGTGACTATTTCCGTGGCCCGTGGCGACATCTACGCGCTGATCGGTCCCAATGGCGCGGGAAAGAGCACCTTGTTCAAAATACTATCCACCATCCTCAAGCCGGATTTGGGCAGCGCCTTCATCAACGGCGTGTCTGTGCGTCAAGGTGATGATGTGCGTGCGCTGATCGGCTATATGCCGGATGTATTTGGCGTCTATGAAGACATGACCGTGGCTCAGTACCTGGACTTTTTCGCGGCCGCTTTCTTTATTCCGCGCCACCAGCGCGCCCGATTGCTCAAAGATATTCTTGAATTGACCGACCTGACCGGCAAGCGCGATGCCATGGTCCAGTCGCTATCGCGCGGCATGCAGCAGCGCCTGGGCGTGGCCCGGGTGCTGATCCACGATCCCGAGGTGTTGATTCTGGACGAACCGGCATCGGGCCTCGACCCTCGCGCGCGCATCGAATTGCGTGAACTGCTCAAGGAGCTGGCTGGTATGGGCAAAACCATCTTGATCTCCTCGCACATCTTGTCCGAACTGTCCGAAGTGTGCAACCGCATCGGCATCCTCGAAAAGGGGTGCCTGATCTACGAAGGTTCGCACCAAGAGTTGAGCGACAGGATGATCGCTTATGCGCGAATATTCGTGGATACAGTGGATGAGGACCGCGAACGCGCCATGACGTTGCTGCGCGACGCCGAGTTCATCGAGCAGGTTACCGCATCCACCGAAGGTCTGGAAGTACGGGTTAAAGAGAACTTCACCGAATTGCATCGGATCCTGCGGTTGCTGATCGATCAGGGGTGTCGTCTGCTGCGCTTCCAGCGCGAGCGTGTTTCGTTGGAGACCGCGTTCATGGCGTTGACCAGCGGCGAGGTGGCTTGACCGTGCGTCTGCTCAGTCCCGTGTTTTTCAAAGAAGTGCGCCAACTGGCCCACTCCGCCCGTTTTTTCGGCATGAAGCTGGTCTATCTCATTGCCCTGCTGCTGTGTTATGGTCTGTTCCATGCCATGATGTCCTTCCAAATGGAGCACAGCGAGATCGGCCGCGAACTAGCCATGACGGTCAGCGTCCTCGAATTACTGGCCGTGGTGGTGTTGACGCCCGTGTTCACCGCCGACGTCGTTTCAGGCGAAGTCGAGGCCGGGACATTGGGTTTGCTTTTTCTGACGCGTCTCAAGTCCTGGAACATTGTGCAGGACAAGGGCCTGTCGCGCATCGGCGCCATGTTTCAGCTTTGTGTGTTGAGTTTGCCTTTTCTATTTGCCGCCGTTCTCTACGGCGGCGTGCAGAGCCGGCAATTGATCGCCGTGTTCCTGTTCCTGATGTCCGCAATCCTGGTCAGCGGAGGATTGGCGCTGCTTTGCTCATGCTTTTTGCGCTCCTATAGCGGCGCATTGGCTACGAGCTATGTCATGCTGGTCGTTTTTTATTTTATGCTGCCTGTTGTGGTCGACAGTATCAGACTGACGACCTGGTTCATCATCCGGATCAACCCGTTCGCGGCCATAACTTCGGTTTTTTATCCGTTCGGTGGTATTGGCGATATGAACGAACTGTGTTGGACCAATCTGGCTGTCGGCCTGGTCGTGTATGGTCTTGCCGTGATCATTGCCGCGCTGGCGCTGCGCCGCCGTTCGTTGACGCCGATCACGGGGTGGCGGCGTCGCCGGTCGGGTTTGCGACGGGTCCTGGGATGGTTTTCGATCCCGGATTGGATCATGCGGCTTCCGTTCTACGCTTCGACCGTCAACGACAGCAATCCTATGGCTTGGAAAGAGGGCAACCCCTGCTATGGTTCCAAACGCACTTTTTTCCGGCTGGCCAACCTGATTTTCCATGGACTGGTCATCCTGTTTTTGCTCCTCGTCGTGGACATGAATCCCCGGCGCCTCAACGGCCCTTTCATGTTTTTTCACTTTATTCTGGTCTTATGCCTGCTCGTTTTCATTGCCATCCTGGCGGCCGGCGCATTTGCGCGCGAACGGCAGCGCAACACGTTCGATGTGCTGCTGACCACCAGGCTGTGCGGCCGGCGTTTCGTCATCGGCGTATTGAGCGGTCTGCTCATGACCGCGTTGCCTTTCTGGGTCATGATCGGCCTGTATTGCCTCATGGGGCGCGTCTTACAAGTCGAGATGCGGAACGAATTCGTCAATATCTGGATGCCCGTGTTGAATCTGATGGTGATGTCCTTGTTCTTCATTGTGTTGGGCATGTATATGTCCCTGATTTGCCGCACGACTACGCGCGCCGTGTTGTGGACCATTGGCTGGTTCATTATCGTTTTTTTCGTCATTCCGCTGAGTATCGTCGCATTGTGCAATTCTCATTATACTGATGCCGAAGCGCTATTTGCGATGACGCCGATCTTCTGGTTGTTCTGCGGCGTGTTTCCCGAGCAAACCGTCATGTTTTCCAATGCGATTCATTACGGCTCCTATATTTTCTTTATCGGCATTCATCTCTTCGTCCCCTTGCTGTTGTTTTACTACCTGAGCAAAAATTTTGACCGGTTGACTGGTCGGCAACGCTGAAGAATATCCGCTCTATGTGGAAAACAATGACAATTTCGCCTTCCTGTTGCTCAACCTGGCCTATCTCGGGTTGGGCGCGATCCTTGCTGCCTGTTCGTTTGTCCGGGAGCGCCAACGCGGCGACCATGACGATTTTTTTTCTGGAATCCGTGGTTCTGCCTTTTTTCACGCCATAGTGCATTCCCACGGTGACTTTAATGTCCCTGATCCACTACCCCGGCTATTGGCTTTTCGCGGGCGCCTGGACCTCACGGGTGGATGGCCGTTGTTGTTGAAAAAGCCACGCCTCTTCCCTGTGTCACAAAAGTTTTTCCGCACCATGGTAAACGTGCTCAACCGACAACACGACGGCGGCATGCCCAGGGAGTTGTTGCGCATTCCATGATTTCATAAAGGAAAAAGCGGGACCTTCTTTTTCGTAGCGCAGGCTGCCTTTAAGTTGATAGGCCTTTCCATCACGGCAGATAAACAACAAGACACCCGTGGCCCGGTCGTCTATATTTTTCCTGGTCTTATCGAAAAAATTATCCGCTATGACAAACTGATCTTCACCATAAGGTTCCACGCAGGTGATATATACAGCATTGGGATTTCCATCGCAGTCCGATGTGGCAAACACAGCGGCACCCGTTCGTTCCTTCCACGCATCGCGGACTACAGGAGGTAATGTGCTCATAGCAAACCTTTCTAAAAATTATTCATTTTCCATGGAAAAACATGATCTGCATTTAGTATGCCGAAGTTCGTGAAATGTTGGCCGCTTCATCTTTACATGTTCTGTTACAAAGACATAAGATTTATCAGATTCGCCGTTCATTCCAGGCTAAGGTGAGACAGGAAATTGAGCATAAAGCTCGATTAGTTGATCGAACAGGGCAATTTGCAACACCAGATGGCCAGGGTAGCTCTTTGCGGGTGTTTCATCACCCCCGATGGCATGATCCTTGCCGAAGAGACCGTGGCCAAAGGCAGGCTGGCCATGCGTCTGTTTCGGCATTGTTTTTGAGGGATTGGAAGTTTTACGTTGACGATCGATGACATGAAATGGATGAACAGCAATACGCTGCCAGCCGGTCCCGTCGACATCCGGCGCACGTGCTATGGCGGCACGGTCAACGTGGCCTGGGCACCGGGCGGGCAACAACGCACGCACCACGGGTACGGCTCAGGATTACTCGGGTCAGCTTCTGTGGGGTTGGGACAACGGCAGGGGAAGGTTGTTCGACACGCTGCAACACGAGGAACAAGAGGCGTTTATCGACAAGCACGAACCATTGCGCACATTGAGCGAGCGCTACGGCAAACCCTAACTTGCCTATGCGCCATTCCTCATTCGCACCCTGAACACCGGATTCTCCATCTGCTCCAGTTCCTTAGGCGTACCCTGGGCGATCAACCGGCCCTGTTGCATCACGCCGATTCGATCCGCCACGGATCGCGCCTCGTCGGCGCTGTGGCAGATATGCATGGTCGCGATGTGAAATTCGTTGTGAATGGTTTTCAGCACGCGACACATCTCGAAGCGTGTGGGTTCGTCGAGTGCGCTGACCGGTTCGTCCAACAGCAAAATTTCCGGCTTGACCGCCAGCGCTCTGCCCAGCGCCACTTTCTGCCGTTCTCCGCCGCTCAGGTGAACCGTGCTCCGTTCCACTAGATGGTCGAGTCCCAGGGTGGCGACGATTTCAGCCACGCACTCACGCGCCAGGATCCGGCCCTGCCCCCTGACCTGCAGACCGAACGTGATGTTGTCGATTACGCGCAGATGCGGAAACAAATCGGAATGCTGAGGCACGTAACCGACCTTACGCCGTGCCGGTTCCAGGTTGGTGACGTCTTCACCGTGGATCAGGATCCGGCCGCTCCGCACGCGCATCAAGCCGCAGATGGATTTGAGCAGCATGCTCTTGCCTGACCCGGTCAGTCCCATGAGCACGAAATACTCACCGGCCGCTACGCTCAGTGCAATGTCGCACACGCAAAACTCACCCGCGCGAAGGTTCACGTTCCGCAGGCAAAGGGCGGCGATCTTCAAGCCCACTTCCTTTCCGGCACCAGCCAATGCACCACCAGCAAGGCTGCTCCGGCGATCAGCACCATGATCAACGCAATGGTGAACGACTCCTCGATGTTGCCGATGTTCAGTTCCAGCCAGACCGAGGTCGGCATGACCTGCACCCGCGGGCCCGTGCCCACAAAGACCATCAGCGGCCCGAACACGCCGATTGCCCGCGCCCAGGCCATGACCGCGCCGGCCAGCAGTCCGTTCCAGGCCAATGGTAGGGTTACGCGTTGGAACACCTGCAGCCGTGTGCAGCCCAGGGTTAGGGCGACATGCTCCAAATTGCGGTCCACGCCGTCGAACGAGGCCTTGGCTGCCCGGATACAGTATGGGATCGAGATCAGGAATTGGCACAGCACTATGCCGACCGCCGATATCAGGTCTATGCCGACCGGCTCCAGCAACCGTTTCTTGAGATACAAGCCCATGGGCGAACCAAAGAAGGCCAGTAACGAAACCCCCATGACAACGGGTGGCAGGATCATGGGGATATCCACGATCGTGTTCACCAGGCTGTGAGTGGTGAAGCGGTAACGGCTGAGCCCATAGCCGATGGGGATCGAGAAAAAAACGACCAGCGCCAGGGTCGTAAAAGACGTGACCACGCTCATTTGGATGCTGGCATAGATCTTTTTCGAGGACAGGATACGCCATGCTCCGCCCAGGGTCCAGTCGTGCTCGATCAGGTAGGTCAGGTCGGAGAGCAGCAGCAACAGGATTATGAATATGAAGATCCCGGTCAACGACCAGGTCAGGATAGAAAGCGGATTGAAACGGGAGCCTACCACTTCGGGCGTCTCGAAACGCTGTCGTTTTTTGAATACCTTTTTCATTGGATCTCCAGGCGATTACGGATAAGAGCCCGCGTTACAGCCATGCCGTCGCCGTTTACGTTGGCCGGCTCAGGCACCCGACCACACCTGCTCAGCAGACCGGCCAGGATCACACCGCACAAAACCAAACGTCTCATTCCATGCTGGCCCCAGGTTGTATTCGAGTAATCGAGTAATTAGAACATTATACGGGATGTAGCTGGGGATGTAAAGCTCTTCACGCCGCTCATGAGTACGCCAGCGACCTTCATCTTCATAGTCCTCGCTCTCGATCTCCTCGACCGGCACGCGGCGTGCGTAGCCGGGGAGTTCGTCTGTCTCGCCGCTGGTAAGGATGCGATAGGCGTGCACCATCCGGGAGATGTCCTCGGCTCGTAGGAAATTCTGAGCTTTGCCCTCTCGGTAGTCGCGATCGGCGTTGATGAAGACCACATGCTTGCGCTTTGGTGCGTCCATCTTGTTCATCACGAGGACACAGGTGCGAATGCCGGGGCACATCTGCCGCCCCCAGACTATTTTCTCACCCTCAGCTTCGGCGAGATCGACGAATGGGTCATATTTCAGCTCGTCGGTCAGGCTGTTGCCGAGGTAGTAGATACGGGTTTCTTTGTCTGCTGCCGCGGCGGCGGTCGCCACGAGGGAGAATGCGAGAGCCAACAGGTGTACAATGTTTCATCATTTCTCCTTGGGTTGGTAGTTTTTGCGTTCGAATAATCCCTTCGGGTAAGTGGCCCGTTTGGCATCGAGCAATTGGCGGTAATCTTCAGGCAACTTCGAGGCGACGCGGATGATCAGCTCGTTGCGGTTGTCGAAGAAAACCTCAAGCGGCGCAACGCCGGCGGGACCATAAATATGCCGATTGAATGCCGGCGACATCTCGCAGCCAAACCACATGCCCCAGAGGCGGCCTTGCGCATCGTAGGACACGCCGCCATGGCCGCCCTGTTCGTTGATCAATCGCCCACGGCTCCACGGGCCGGCGAGGTTGTCGGCCACCTTGTAAACGTAGTTGTAGGAGATGATGCCGTCGTCGCCGGGCAGGAATTTCGGCTCGACGCTGTGGGCGTTGCCCCGGGTGCAGAAGACATATTTGCCTTCGACCCGGAGCAGGGTGGTGGCGACATCGAAGCCGGTGTAACTGCCGTCGGCGGCCAGGATTTGGCGTTCCGTATCCAGCATCGGACCGGCTGCCAAGTCTTTTGGCATATCCGCGAAGCGGTCGCGTCCGGAGGTCATATACACTTTGCTATCGTCATCCTCGAAGAGCGATGCCTGCGACCGCCCCACGATCCCCAAGTCCTCCCATGGCCCCTCAATCTTTCCGGAACGACTGCGCAGCCATCCACGGCCGTGATGACGCTTCCCTTCTTCATCAAGAAACTGGTTATCACGAATGTTGTATATTCCATAGAAGACATAGAAGGTGTCTCGCACCAGGCTGATCTTGATATCCATGAAGCAACCTGAAAAAATTCCTTTCCCTTTTTCTATTAACTCACGGCGATGCTTTTTACTGTCCGACGACAGCCAAGGGATATCTTCCAGGGTAAGGAGAACATGTTCCTCCCAGTCGACCAGGTTTTTCGAGCGCAGGACCACCAGTTTGCCCTGATGCAGCGGATCGTAGGCACTGCCGGTGAAATAGACATATCCATCTTTGCACGGTTTTTTCGCGCTGCCCACATCGCGCATGCCTAACGGGCTGATCGGCAGTATCTCATCCCACGCGCCACGTTCGGTGTGGACACCGGCGGCGATCCGGGGAAATGGGAATTTCGGGCGCTGATGCCAAAAGCATGGATCAGTAGACCATATCAGGGGGACCACGCCGACGCGGTCGCTGCATGCCGATTCCTCGTCGTTGCCCCAGACGGTGGCGTAAAGTCGATTTTCCGGTCCTTGGAACACGGAGACGCCGCCGCTGTTGGGGATCATCCAGCGTCGGCGGTCATAGGTTCCGGTCAACTTATCCGACGATGCCACGAAGACATCGCTGGCGACACGCATTTCGCGCTCGGTGACCTGCACCGCCGTCAACCAGTAACGGTCGTTTCTCTTGAAGAGGGCGAATCCTTCCCGCCC
>CAZOLK010000012.1:0-8282 GCA_964580325.1 uncultured Verrucomicrobiota bacterium
TCGAACAAACTCCCGAATCCGGACCTGGCGGACGGGTCAGCCTGGAGGATGTCAAGCGTTACGCCAAGCAATTGAACGAGCAGCGCGCCGACGCCGCTGTTGCCGCGCCGACCATGCCGTTGCCTGATTTCAGCAAGTGGGGTGAGGTGCGGGTCGAAGCCATGAGCGCCATCCGCCGCGCCACCGCCGACCACATGGCGCGCTGCTGGGCCACGATCCCGCATGTAACCCAGCACGAATGGGTTGACATCAGCAACCTGGAACAGGACCGGGCCAGGCTCAACGCCAGAGCGCGCAACGGCAAGATCACGATCACCGCCGTGCTGGTCAAATTGGCGGCCACGGCCCTGAAACGGTTCCCGATGTTCAACGCCGCCATCGATATGGCGTCCCATCGTGTGATCTATAAAGACTACTGTCATATCGGCGTGGCCGTGGATACGGAAAAAGGATTGATGGTGCCGGTCATCCACGATGCGGACGCCAAGGATGTCTATCGCATCGCTCATGATCTGGGCGAATTGGCGGCTAAAGCGCGTAGCGGCAAGATCGCCATGGACGATTTGCAGGGCGGCTGCTTTACCATCACCAACCTGGGCGGCATCGGCGGTTCGTTTTTCACGCCGATCGTCAATGGACCCGAAGTGGCCATCCTCGGCGTCAGCCGGGCCGTCTGGAAAATGGAATACGACGAGGACCTGGACGAAGCGCTGCCACGGTTGAAAATGCCGCTCTCGCTTTCCTACGATCATCGCCTGATCGACGGCGCTGAGGGCGCGCGGTTTATTCGCTGGCTCGTCGACGCCATGGAGCATCCGTTCGGCGCCCTGATGGAATTTTGAAGAACAGGGGAGGAAATCAGCCATGATCAAAACCCAGTTAGTGGTTATCGGCGGCGGGCCTGGTGGTTATCCGGCTGCATTTCGCGCCGCGGACATGGGGCTTGACGTCACCATGATCGATATGGAATCCAGGCCGGGCGGCGTTTGCCTGCACCGCGGCTGCATCCCGTCCAAGGCGCTGCTCCATGCGGCCGCGCTGCTGCGCGAGACCGAGGAGGCGGGGGAGATCGGTCTGCATTTCGAGCGTCCGATCATTGATCTGGACAAGTTGCGGGCCTGGAAAGACAGCATCATTGACCGGCTTTCCGGTGGGCTGCACATTTTGCGCAACAAGCGTAAAATCCAGTTTATCCAGGGTCGCGCCGCTTTTCGCGACAAGACCGAGCTGGTCGTGCAACAGGCTGACGGCACCGAGGAGACCATGGCTTTTGAGCACGCCATCATTGCCACGGGTTCGCGCCCAGTCATGCCGGCAATATTCGATGTCGAATCCTGCAGGCTCATGTCGTCCACCAACGCGCTGGCCTTGCGCGATATTCCGGAAGAACTGCTGGTGGTCGGCGGGGGATACATCGGCCTTGAATTGGGCTCGGTTTACGCTGCGCTCGGATCCAGGGTCAGCGTGGTTGAAATGTTGCCTTCGCTGCTGTCCGGCGCGGACCCGGACCTGGTCAAGCCGCTGGCCAAACGCCTGAAAAAGCAGTTCAAGCAGATCATGCTCGAAACCAAAGTCACGGGTATTGCGCTGGATGGCGTCAAGCTCAAGGTCTCGTTGCAGGACAAACAGGGCGCGCCCCGGCAGCAGGCGTATGATCGCGTACTGGTCTCCATAGGCCGGCGGCCCAACAGCGAAGAGCTGGGGCTGGAAAATACGTCGGTTCGGGTGGAGCACGGCTTTATCGAGACCGATAACCAGTGCCGCACCGCGGAGCCGGCCATCTTTGCCATTGGAGATGTCGCCGGACAGCCCATGCTGGCGCACAAAGCCACACACGAAGGTCTGGTGGCCAGTCAGGTGATTGCCGGCGGCAAACAGGCGTTCGAGCCGCGCTGCATTCCGGCCGTGGTCTTCACAGATCCCGAAATCGCCTGGTGCGGATTGACCGAAACCGAGGCCAAAGAACAGATGATCGAGGTCAAAACCGCGGTTTTTCCATGGGCAGCCTCGGGTCGGGCCATGACCCTGGAACGCAGCGAAGGATTGACCAAGCTGATCGTGGATCCGCAAACCGAGCGCATCCTGGGCGCCGGCATCGTAGGACCCAACGCGGGCGATATGATTGCCGAATGCGCCCATGCCATGGAAATGGGTGCGTTGGCGAGTGACTTGGCCCTAACCATTCATCCCCACCCAACTTTATCGGAAACTATCATGGAAGCCGCGGAAGTCTTTTATGGTCATTGTGTTCACAAGGGGTAGCTTCCTAAAGGAAATCTAACATCATTTCTTTTCGCATTGCATGGCAAGCTGCTGTAGATTAGGACTATGAATGAGGCAACTACCATGAAGCTGAAATGCGTGGATTGTGGGCTCAAATATCGTATCAATGGTTATGATCCAGTCTCTAGTTATGCTTGCAAAACATGCGGCGGAAGTTTGATCCCACGGAGCCAATCGTCGATTCAGCACGATTTCCGTAATGTGACACTGGGCGCCGCGACCGTTGCGCCGGGTCAGTCATCGGAACCTTCGCCACGCACAATGATTGGACGGATGCTTGGTCAGTTCATCCTTCATCGTTATATAGGTTCCGGTGAAATCGGCCAGGTGTATTACGGTGAGAATCCGGAAAACGAGCTGCCTGCGGCCTTGAAAATTCTTTCCCCCGAATTCGCTACCAATCCCATTTACATACGCGGGTTTCTCAACGAAGCCACCAAGGTCGCCGCGATCAAGCACCACAACCTTGCCCGGTTGCTTGAGTTCGGCCAGGAACACGAGCTGTATTATGTGGCCATGGAATACGTCGACGGCGAGACGCTGCAGGACTGGCTTGACCAGGAGCAGTCCCTGCCGCTGGCCGAACTGCTCCATATTCACCTGGAATTGCTCGAAGGCTTGAAATTCGCCCATTCCCGAAACCTGATCCACCGCGATATCAAGCCAGCCAACATCATGATCGACAAGGAGGGCGTGGTCAAGCTGATCGATCTGGGCATGGCGCGCCACAAAGATCCGTCCGAGTCTGAACGCGTCACCTTGGGCAGCGATGCCATGGCGCCGCCTTTCTTCATGGCGCCCGAGCAGGCCATTGGCATGAAAGTCGACGCGCGCTCCGATTTATACGCCATCGGCGTATCGCTCTATTACTGCCTGTGCGGGCAATATCCCTACGCGGGACCGCGGCCTCTCACCTACGTGCGCAATATGCTGAAAACCGAACCCGTACCGATCCATGAACAGTGCAAGACCATATCGCCGCTGATGAGCAGCGTCATCATGAAGCTGATCAGCAAAAAGGCGACAGACCGCTACCAGTCCGCGCAGGAAACCATTGCCATGCTGCGCGAATGCCAGGAGGAATTCTCCGGCGAGTTGGCCGGGCCGCAAACGCCGGACACGGACCGCAACAACAGCGAAACCTTTTACGCCTCATACGAAACCGCAAAATCTTTCCACGAAAAGCAACTACGCAAGGCAGCCGCCAAACAAACCGGACAGGGCGAAGACAACAAGTCTTACACAGCGCTCGCTATCGTCATCGGCGTCATCGGCGCCGTGCTCGTGCTCTTGATCATCCTGCTGATCTATTTCCACTTCAGCGGATAACCTATATTTCTGCAAATTCAGCCTGCTGCAAGTCACCCAGCGTAGCCAGTTCGTCAGGGCGCCCACTCAGTTTTTGCAGGATTTGGTTGGTGATCAGGTCCAGCTCAAAACCCGGATCGAACCCATGGCGGATGAACAAGTCGGCGAAATCGAGAAAGCTCTGCAAATAGGCTTTACGCTGTTCGACGCTCAAAGGCTGTCTGCTCGTTTTGTCGTGCGGTTGGTCGATCATCATGGTGATCGAGCGATTGGTGTTGATGAAACCGGTTAAAATGCAGGCGCACTCCTCGGGCAGGATCATGTTGTAGTGGTAGGTGCGTTGCCCGTCTATCTGGTAGGGCAGCAGGGCCAGGTCTAGGACCTGGCCCTGCAGGGCCAGTTTAATCAGGAACCCGCCCTTGACGGCCAGCACCTTGGGATCAGCGACAGCAGTCAGGATCTCGCGCAGTTCGTTGACAGGGAGCATATCCCTGTTCAACGTGGCGCGCTTCAGTTGCAGGCTCCTGGTTTTCATGGACATCACAAAAGGGATTAACCACGGAATTCACAGAAAAGCACGACGCGGCCATCATTTGCGAATGGCATCCAGCATGGGATTGTCGGGCAACCAGTGCTCCAGGATCTCGATCAGGGTGCCGTCCTCGCGCCATACGGCCAATACCATGTTGATGTCGGTGCGCAGCTCGGTATCATTACGCCGTACAGCCCAGGCCATCTGCTCGTCATCGTTAGACAGCAACACACCCGCATAATCGCCTTCGTTTTCCGAAATCATCCAGATCACGGCATAGGCGTCATGGATGAACATATCCACGCGTTCACGCTGAAATTCATAGATGACATCGCGCGGTTGATTGATTTCCATGCGCGTGGCGTTTTTCATGTTGTTCTGCATATACACGTCGCCGGTCGTGCCTGCCTGCACGCCCACATTGATCCGCGCATTATGGATTTGATCCGGCGATTCGAATTTCTCCAGATCGCGTGAACGTATCATGGCCATCAGCCCGTTGTCGATATAGGAGTCGCAGAAGTCGACGCGGACCTTGCGTATGGGGGTGACCGACATACCGGACATGATCACATCGATCCGACCGTGAAGCAGCGCCGGGATCAGCAGGTCCCAGGGCATTTCGACAAATTCCAACGGCCGGCCCAGGTCGTAAGCCAGTTGACGGGCCAGGTCCGCCTCGACCCCCGCGACCCGTCCCTTCATTTTGAAGATGATTGGTGGATAGTCCGGCGCCACGCCGACCCGCAGCACGGGTTGGTCGCGCCACGAATCAGGGCTGGTCGTCGAACAACCGCTCAGCGCGAACACGCAAAACAGAAGCTGGGCTGTCCAACCCGTCCAATTCCCGTTCATTTTGAAAAAAGCGCCCCAGCGCGTCATATTCTGCATCCTTTCCTGAAATACACTCGGTCACTATTCATGAGACAGCCCTTTTTGTCAAGAGATCAGCACGATAGACCTGCTTGCAGCGTCAACGTTCAGCGCGGCGACGTTCAAAACAGGCAGTTACACAAGGCTGCAAAAAAGCAAGCCTTTTATTACAAAGGAGTTGCATGGAAATAAACTTTTTTAGAAAAAAGCGTTTGCGCCAAAGGACCGCGGAGGAGTATACCCGATAGCAGCAACAAAGGGCTCTGAGCTATGAGACATACGTTCGGCATTGAACTGGAATTCAGGGACGCCTTATTCGGCGAAGTAAAACGTGATCTAGAAAAAGCGCGACTGGACCGCCCTTTCAAATGCAGTATGGCCACGGATCGCCAAATCCGCAGCAACGGCGCCTGCTGGCACTTGAAATACGACCATAGCGTCAGCGAAGTTTACAACCGCCAGCGTTCCGGCGGTGAACTGGCCTCGCCCGCGTTTACGGCATCGCGCAAAAACTTTGACGAAATCCGCAAATGCCATGCCATTCTGAACACCCACAACCCAACCTATGACCGCGAAACCGGCATTCATGTCCATGTTTCGATGAAGGATGTGGACCGACTGAAATTCATCCTGAGCTGGTTCAGGTTTGAGCACCTTTTTTACAACCTGTTCAGCGAGCGCCGCCGTTGCGACTATGCCAAAACCCTCTACACCATCAACCGTCAAAGTCTGCAACGCCCGTTATGCGAAAAGCTTAAAACACTAGCAGAAAAGTCACGTTATAGCGTCATTTTTGGCGATCACCAGGACGTGCTCTATTTTTATAAGCGCAACAAGGTGGATTTTGTCGAAATCCGGCTGGGCCAGATGTGCAACGACTCCGATATCCTGATCGGCTGGATCAAGATCTGTCTGCAACTGATTCGCTACTCCAAAGGCATTTTGGACAGCCTCAGCTTCCTGACCAACGAATCCGGCCCAATCAAACTCAACGACCTCAATCGCAACCAACCCCGATCGCTGAGCCTGACCCGGCGCGAAATGCTGCGCCTGAAAAAGCGTATGGAACCCATGCCATGCGGGAAAAACTGAGCACACGGCCCGACACGGCGCGGCAAAGCCGCAAGCAAACATATCGCAGGCTGACGTGTCGGTTCGTGTTGGTCCTCCGTGCCTGTCCGCGTTTCCGTGTCCGTTCGTGTTCCCCCCAGATCAAAAACCGAAATCCCCTTGACCTTGCCTGGCGACCGCGGCATGATGTCCCCTGTTTTTTATGATAAGACAAGTTGGAAATTAATTATGGTTCAGGATTGTTACGCACCATCAGCCGAATTTTACGATTACTCGGAACCTTACCGGATGCGAGCGGATATCGCCTATTATGTCGATGCCGCGGTCACCAGCGGTGGACCCGTGCTGGAAGTGGGTTGCGGTACGGGACGGGTTTTAATTCCCACGCTGCGCGCCGGTATCCCGGCCGTTGGCCTGGATGCGTCGGAAAAGATGCTGGCCATCTGCCGCGAACGACTTATGGCTGAACCGAATGATGTGCGTTCGCGCGCTAAACTGGTTCAGGGCGACATGCGCTCTTTCGACTTGCCCGACACATTCAAGCTGGTGACCATACCGTTCCGCTCTTTCCAGCACCTGGAAACGGTCGAGGACCAAATGAGCTGCCTGGCCTACATCCGGCGCCATCTCGAACCCGGCGGTCGGTTGGCCTTTGATGTCTTTAATCCCAGCCTGGAAAAACTGGCCGGCGACGAGGTCATGGTCGAGGTCCGGGACCAACCCGCGTTTTACACCGAAGACGGGCGCCGCGTAGAGCGCTGGCACCGATTTATCGAGCGCGATAAACAGCGCCAGGTGTTTCGTCAGGAATTCATCTATCGCATCACCTATCCCGACGGTCGCGAAGAACGGCAGGTGCATCCATTTTCCATGCGCCACCTGTTCCGCTATGAAGTCGAGCACCTGCTCGTGCGCTGCGGATTCAAGGTGGAGCATATTTACGCCGATTTCGATAAAAAGCCGTATGGCTCGATCTACCCCGGCGAACTGGTGATCGAGGCGGTCGAGGGCGACCAGCCCA
Source organism: uncultured Verrucomicrobiota bacterium (assembly GCA_964580325.1). Classification (GTDB taxonomy): domain Bacteria; phylum Verrucomicrobiota; class Kiritimatiellia; order CAYTQP01; family CAZOLK01; genus CAZOLK01. The sequence continues at coordinate 7,089 of CAZOLK010000012.1, forward strand.
ACAACCTACCCACGCCATGAACCCCGCCCCGAACCAGCGTCCTCAACGGCGGCAACCCAGGCGGCCGTCCCGACACGCCGAAGAACTGATGGCGCTGGTGCAGCAGCCGGACGATTATGCGCCATCGGAACGCGAACGCCTGCTCCAGCGCCTGGACGCCCTGTTGCGTGAAGGATTGAACCACAACGACATCGGCAACGGACTGACCCGGCTGGCCGATGACGCACATCGCGCACGCAGCCTTCGCGTCGCGCGGCTCGAACACAAACCAGAGCTGACCTGGCCCGAAGACCTGCCCGTGGTCCAGCACCGCCGTGAAATCGCCAACGCCCTGATCAAGCACCAGGTTGTGGTGGTCTCCGGCGCAACCGGTTCGGGCAAGACCACGCAACTGCCCAAAATCTGCATCGACGTGGGCCGCGGCACAGCCGGCATCATTGGCTGCACCCAGCCGCGCCGCATCGCCGCCACCAGCGTGGCCGCACGCGTGGCCGAGGAGTGCCGTTCCAAACTCGGCGAGTTGGTCGGCTATCAGATCCGCTTCAATGCCAAAATGGGTCCAGAGACCTGGATCAAATTCATGACCGACGGCATCCTGTTGGCCGAAACCCAGGATGACCGCGACCTGCGCGCCTATGACACGTTGATCATCGACGAGGCCCATGAACGCAACCTGAATATCGACTTCCTGCTCGGTTACCTCAAGCAGCTCATGCCGCGACGACCGGACTTGAAGATCGTGATCAGTTCCGCTACGCTGGATGTGGACCGGTTCTCCTCCTTTTTTCAAGATGCGCCCGTGGTACACGCACCCGGCAAAACATACCCGGTCGAGGTGTGCTACAGCGAGGTGGATGACGACGATACAGACCTGCCGGTCATGATTGCCGACGCAGCCACTGACCTTATGCTCAACGAGGAGCGCGGCGACATACTCGTGTTCCTTTCCGGCGAACGCGATATTCGTGAAGCAGCCGACACGCTGAACGGACGGCAATTGCCCGATACGGACATCATCCCGTTGTTCGCCCGACTGGCTTTTGCCGAGCAGCGCCGCGCTTTCCAGGTCAGCGATAAACGCCGTATCGTGCTGGCCACCAACGTGGCCGAAACCTCGGTGACCATCCCGGGCATCCGTTACGTGATCGATAGCGGCCTGGCCCGAATCAGTCGCTACAATCACCGGACCCAAGT
>CAZOLK010000012.1:8292-8910 GCA_964580325.1 uncultured Verrucomicrobiota bacterium
AGCGCCTGCACATCGAACCCATCTCCAGGGCGTCCGCCGATCAGCGCAAAGGGCGTTGCGGTCGGATCGCACCCGGCATCTGTGTCCGGCTTTACAGCGAAAAAGACTTTGGGCGCCGTTCCGATTTCACTGACCCGGAAATCAAGCGCACCAGCCTGGCCGACGTGATCCTGCGCATGATGGTGTTAAAGCTGGGGGACATCGAGCAGTTCCCGTTTCTCGACCCACCCACGCCGGCCATGATCCGCGACGGCTACCGCGAGCTGACCGAGTTGGGCGCACTCGACAACCAGCGTCGCCTGACCCATCGCGGCCGGCGCCTGGCCCGGTTCCCCATCGAACCACGCCTGTCGCGCATGATTCTCGAAGCCGAAGATCGCAACGCGCTGAACGAAGTACTGATCATCGTAGCCGGTTTGAGCATCGACGACCCGCGCCAGCGTCCGCTCGAACGCAGCGACGAGGCCGACACCATGCATGCCCGTTTTTTCAACGACAACTCAGATTTCACGGCTTTGCTTAAACTCTGGAACCATATCCATAACCAGACACGCGGCAAGAGCGGCAACGCGTTGCCGCGGTTGTGCAAAAAAGAGTTCCTGGCCTACCGGCGCGTGC
>CAZOLK010000012.1:8920-43283 GCA_964580325.1 uncultured Verrucomicrobiota bacterium
GCGCGTGCGCGAATGGCAGGATGTGCACGCGCAATTGACGGATACCTCGCGCGAGTTGAAATTGAAAGCCAACGAACAGCCGGCGCGCGACGAAGACATCCAGCGCGCCATCTTGTCAGGTCTACTCTCGCGCATTGGCCAGAAACATGGCGACAAGCGCGAATACCGCGGCGCGCGCGGCATTAGTTTCAGCATTTTCCCGGGTTCCGGACTGTTCGCTAAATCCCCGCGCTGGGTCATGACCGGCGAGTTGGTGGATACCACCCGGCTCTATGCGCGCTGCGTGGCCGCAGTCAAACCCGACTGGATCGAAGACGCGGCCGGCGACCTGTGTAAGCGGAGCTATTTCGACCCCTGGTGGGACGCGGAATCCGGTCATGTCCACGCTATGGAACAGGTGAGCCTTTATGGTCTGATCCTGCATGAAGGCCGACGCAAACATTACGGTCCGATCGACCCGGAAAAGAGCCGCGACATCCTGATCCAAGGCGCGCTGGTCGAAGGCCGGCTCTATCCGCGCCCCGCGTTTCTCGAGCATAACGCCCGGCTGATGGAAGAGATCCGCGGGCTGGAACAGAAGGCGCGCCGCACGGACCTGCTGGTGGATCCCTCCGTCATTTTCGCCTTCTACGACGAACGGCTGCCAGACGACATTTACAGTGCGCGCAGCTTGTTCAAATGGCTGCGCACCGCTGACCAGCAAGACCCGCAACGGCTCTTCATGAAGCGCGAAGACCTGCTGCGCCACGAACCCGAGGATATCACGACCGACCGTTTTCCGGAACAACTTACCCTGGACGGCGCGCCGCTCAAGCTGGAATACCGCTACGAGCACGGTCACGACCTGGACGGCATTACCTGCACTGTGCCCAAAGACAAGTTGTCCGTACTGGCCATGTGGCGTTCGGAATGGCTGGTGCCAGGTTTTCTGGAGGATAAAATCCACTTTCTGCTCCAATCGCTGCCCAAAGCGATCCGGCGCAACCTGATGCCGATCAAGGACACGGGCAGGTGCTGCCTGGCGCTGCTCAAACCGTATGAGCGGCCGCTGCACGAGGCGTTGTGCGACGCCGTATTCAAGATCAAGGGCGTACGGCTGACGCCGGACCTGTTCGATGCCATGACCCTGCCTCCGGACTTGCACATGAACTTTCGCGTGGTGGACAAGGGCAACGAAGAACTGGCTGTCAGTCGCGACCCGGACGAACTGCGACGCCAGTTCGAGGCAAACAGCGTCGGCAACACCTACAACGGCGCGGTCAGTTCCGACTGGGAGCGGGACGGCATGGAAGACTGGGATTGCGGTACGCTACCGGAACGGGTTGAAATAGGCGATGCGCGCTGGGGTCTGTACGCTTATCCGGGGCTGGTCGACTTTGAGAAGCATGTAGGGTTGCGTTTGTTCGAGACCGCGTCGGAAGCGGAACTCAACCTACGGCGCGGTTTGCGCAGGTTGTGCCTGCTGGGCATGGCCGACCTGGCGCGATCCTGCCGCCGCGAAGTGCAACTGGAGCCCACAGCCGCCATGTTCTATTCCGTGCTGGGCGGTTCTTTGAAGCGCCTGGTCGACGAAGTGCTCTTGAATGCCGCGGCCCACGCATTCCTGGGCGACCGACCGCTGCCGCGGGATCGCGAACGCTTTGAAACCTGCCTGGTCAAAGGGCGACCGCACTATTTCGAAACCGTAAGTGATCTGGTGACGCTGCTCAACAGGGTGCTAAACCAAGCCCAGGAACTGGACAGCCTGCTGCGCCAGGCCGGCGCCCACACCGCCATACGCGATATGATGACGCAACTGGAACACCTGATCTACCCGGGATTTGTCGACCAGACGGACATGAGCGCGTTGATCCATTTCCCGCGCTACCTGCAGGCTATGCGCGTGCGCTACGACCGGTTGCAACACAACATCCACAAGGACGTCGACAAGGCAGGCCAGGTCACGCCTTACTGGCAGCGCTACCTGGACTGGATCCGCGACACGGACAAAAAGCGGATCGACTGGCAAGCCATGGAAGCCTACCGCTGGCTGCTGGAAGAATGGCGCGTCTCGGTGTTTGCCCAGGAACTGGGCGCTGCCAGGCGGGTCTCGACCAAGCGCCTCAATGAACAATGGCAGGCAGCGCTCAACGTGGACGCCATGCCGACCAAATCCAAACCGGTGCCGGCCGATTCCGCGCCAGAACAGGCTGATAAACCAGCAAAACCCAAAAAATTCAAGCCGTCCAAAGCCTTCAAAAGCCTGAACGACCTGCGTTTGTAGGCGGAAGCCCGTCACAACTAACAATGCTGTCAAGTGCTCCCCTTACCAAATCACTCCCCGGTGATGGTCCGCCAGTCTTCCGGATTGATCTGGCTGATGTCGAGACAGATCGTAAACGTCTCGCTCATGATATCCTGTTGACCCAAAACCTCCTCAAAAGATGCGCCGGTTGCGATTTTATGCCCCATTTCCGCTGTGATGCGCTGAATACCGCGCCGCGTTTTCTTGCTGCCAAGCTGTCGTTTCCACGAGCGACCCACTGCCTGCAATACATTCATGTATACTCCCTATAGATACGAAACAAACAAAATTCCCCACACATCCGATTTTATACTTCAAAAAGAGCACATTGCAAGTTTTTCAGGTCGCAAAACGGAAGTTCTGGGATATGACGGCTTGACGGTTTTGGGGACAAGAAAGTTGAACGTCTAATGTTGGTGCAACATTGAAGGGGGTGCCAACATATTTGGTCGTGTCCCGCACAATCTACCAATCGGACGGGAAGAGCCTGTCCCCGCGGTGTTTGGCTCCGCCAATTGGCATTTAGCGTTTTTGAATGCCAGTCGCACGTTTTCCCCGAATCGCTTTCCGCCCCGTGGGTTCCACCTGCGCCCATGCCCATACAAGGAAAAAGCCGCACCATTTCAAGTTCTTTGTCATTTCACGTCTAGCTTGCGCAATGCGCTTTGGAACTATATAAGGATCGTGCTACAGTGCCATGTAATCGTTAACGTGACAATGCAAAACCGTGACAAACAATGGATAGGAGCAGTAGCATGAGGCTGATATGCAAGGACTTGGCAGGTGTGTACACACGTGTTTTCAGCGCCCTTGTGCTGGGCGCCGCAGGGTTGGGTCTAACCGGTTGCGGCTTGCTGGTTGTGGGTGCGGCAGGCGTGGCCGGCGGCGGCAGCGTGGCCTATATTCGGGGCGATCTGGAAGTTTCACTCGACGGCCAGCCGGACAGTGTTGCCGAGGCTACCCGGAAAGCGTTCCGATCGCTCGGTATCGACCTGATCCGCGCCGATGTGAGCAAGTTGGACGCGCGGGTTGAAGGGCGCACGGCCATGGACCGAAAAATCATGGTCCTGATCGAGCAGGATACGGTCGGCGCCAGTAAACTGGCGATCAGGGTCGGCGTGTTCGGCGATGCGGAAATGAGCGTACGTATTTATGATGAAATCAAAAAAAACATGTAAATCGGCGATGCTTTTCTTTACATCCAAATGCCTTTACAAACATGTATCGAATCGCTATTGTATGTACAAGTTAATGGCTTTAACATATTCACAACAAAAAGGGATTTTGATAAACCATGAAAGAATTGCCGCCTTGTAAACATCATCCTGACGGATCACCGCTGACGGTCTGTCCCACTTGTGGCAACACGGTTTGTAACGAATGCGTGAAGGCTCATGGCTATTATTGCAGCGAAGCCTGTCGCAACGCCGAGTTGGCCAGGGAAACCTCCGAAGAAACCTTGAGCGAGGAGGAATACGAACAACAGCGGCAGACCATGGCGCGAATGGACTTGATTACGACCCTGGTGCTGAAAGTTGTGCCAACGCTGATCCTGCTGCTGATCCTGCTCTATATTGTTTTGCGCTTCATGGACAGGAGCGGTACTCCGCGCTGGATTGCCCAGGCGCAAAAAGGGCGGGTTTATACCCATCTGCTCCATGACGGCGACCGGATGTATGCCATGCTTTCCGACAAAGGCATCCAGGCGCTGGACGTGCGCAATGGAAACGTGTTGTGGAACCATGAGATGGAGGGGGGGGGCAACGAATCGCACATGTTAACGCCCTGTCCCAACGGTTTTGCGGTCTTCAATTACGAGGAATTGCGCTTGATCGAGGCACGGTCAGGCGAGCTTCGCTGGAAAAGCGAGATCGTCGGTGACTCGCTGAGTGAGTTGACTGCGGGAAAAGAGGCCCTGCTCTTTGCCAGTTATGACATGGCAACCCCGACCAATATTCCGCCATCAACCAGCATGCGCGATGCGCAAGCCAACAATGCGCGGCTGATCGGTTATGTCACGGCCCTGGATTATGCCACTGGCGCGGCAAGGTGGAAACACAATATGGGCTTCCGTTTCATTAAGCGGATGAAAGCTTTCGGGGACCTTTGCCTGGTGGTGAACTCAGAGGAGCCTCGTTCCGCTTTCGATCTTTATTCCGCAATCTACGACGATGTTCTGGACGGGGCCACTATTCATTTTTCTATGGACACGGATTATGTTCAGGAAACGTCCAATATCCATACCTTGACGGCGCTGGAGCAGCATACCGGCAAAGTGCGCTGGGTCAAAACTTTGCCGAAAACCGTTTTTAAGGGTTTGTTTCTTCGGGAGAATCGGGTTTTGCTGCTAACCCAAAAGGGTATATTCGCCTATGATTTTGCGGGGAATCGCGCCTGGGAAGCGCCACTGGATGTTAGCGCCCACCAGGTCGAGATCGGCGCCGACAAGCTGGTGCTCTCCCACATGGATGGCCGGTTGCGCTGTCTGGATGTCGCTGCAGGCAAGGAAATCTGGAACACGCAAACCGATGGCGCGATCATCAAGTTCCGCTTGAGCGCGAACGCGATCTACGCGGTCGTGGATCCCGGCCGCCGGCTCGCGCCACAAGGTCTGTCGGAACCTCCGCCGCTCAATCAAGGCGAGCAGATGCTGAGGGTCATGGATCAATTGCAAGCCTCTAAGTACGAGCAGCCCAGGCAACGTTCCAAACCTACCGCAGGTCGGTTGACGTGTTTCGATCTTGCTTCGGGCCGACGGAGATGGATCGCGAAAAAAGAGAAGATACGCGGCAAACTCTATCCGCATCCCAAAGGCGTACTGTTAATGTGGCACTCCAACTCGATGGGCGCGGCGATCATGGGCAAGTTTTATACCTACCTGGACAGTTACGCGCACGGGAACGGCAAGCGGACATGGCAACGCAAAAGCGAGGCGCCGATCAGCCTTTGCATCGCCGGGGATGATGCCATTTTTATTATCTCGCGAACACCGCTGGCCGAGAAGCCGGACCAACAGGTCTCCAGCATACTCGCCCTGCAAAAGCGTACAACAATCAACCGTTTGACCAAATTCTAGGAAGATCATGAACCGGGAAAACACCTATAAACACGTTCACGAACAACTGGCTGATCGTTTAACCGGTTTGCCTTGCTGTGAACATCATGAGGACCGCCGGGCCGTGTCCATTTGCTCAAGCTGCTTCTCGCCGTTGTGCGCGGAATGCACCATGGTCAACGACAGCAGTGTGTTTTGCGCGGATTGCCGGCCAGTGGCTTCGCGCATGCCAGGGCCTATGCGCGACAGCTTGGAGCTTCTCGGTTTTTTGGTCAAACGCCCCTGGTTTCTGACGCTGGCGGCTACGATCGCGGCGTTTCTTTTCATTGCGCTCTGCCTACCCGAACTATACACGCCGCGCAAGACCGAGTTGCCGGAATGGGCCAAGAACCTGAAATTTCGTGCGCCTTTCCTGGAGCAGAGCTTTCGCCTGCAAAGGATCGGTGCCATGTTCGAGGCGCGCAACCAGCCGCGCCGCGCCGCCGGGTACTATACTCGTGCGGAAAAAGCGACCGTCCGATACCTGGCCGAACCCATGACCGCGGCGCACAGCAATCAGATACTGCTCGGTATTGGCCAACTTCAACAGAAGCTGGGCCGGACCAACGAAGCCATGGACGTTTATATTCGTGTCGCCAATACGCGGGACGTGCGTGACGAAACCAAGGCACTGGCCTTTTACCTGGGCGGCGGCGTCTATGAAAAAGGCCGCGACGACCCTGCCGCCGCACTGGACTACTACAAAAAAGCGCTGCGTTACATCGAAGTCGAGACCGGCCTGATCGAGGGTTTTATCAAAGCGAGCGTGAAAAGCCGCAATAAAGACGAGCAAAGTTTTTTCATCACCCAGGCTCTGACCTCTCACGTGAACGGTCCCGCTTTGAGGGATTTGCCCCAATTGGCCGAAAACGGCGTGCAACGCTGCCAGAATTTGCTGGAGATTCGCAAAAGCAACGCCGCCCTGGATGGCAAGAGCCGCAAACCGTGAGGAATTCTTTATGCTGCTGCCCTATTCCATAGACTATGAGCAAAAACGCGATCCCTGGATCACGTTGAGCCTGCTGGCCGTCAATGCCCTGGTTTTCATCGGCGGCCTGTTTCTGACGCAAAACACACTGGAGCTGATCTTTTATCGGTTCGGCTTCGTGCCTCAGCAAGTCAACCCCGTAACCCTGATCACCTACATGTTTCTGCACGCCGGCTGGCTGCACATCCTGGGTAATATGTACTACATTTGGATGTTCGGTCGGGCCGTGGAGGACCGCATGGGGCCGGTGAAATTCTTCGTGTTTTACCTGTGTTGCGGTATCGTGGCCATGGCCGTGCATCTGATGGTGACGCGTCCCGAGGTGACGGACCTGCCCTGCATCGGCGCGTCCGGCGCGGTTTCAGGCATCCTGGGCGCGTTCCTGGCCATGCATCCGACCACGAAAGTGAGTTGCATCGTCCTGTTTATGGATATGCGTCCGGTCGGCGCTACACCCATCCACGCCTGGTTCGTGCTGGGAATCTGGTTTCTGCTGCAGTTGATTATGCATGCGGCCATGGGCGCCTCGACAGGCGCGCAGCAGGTAGCCTACGCCGCGCATATCGGCGGCTTCCTGTTCGGCTGGCTGTCGGTTGGTGGCGTTGGGATCCTGCGCGAAATCAAGCGCGACTGGGGCGCTATCCAGTGGTCGGCGAACCTGAAAAAGGCCGCGCGTGAAATTTCAGCCGGGCGCCAACCGGATCCGGAGCTGGCCGACGATCTGATTGTGCGCAAAATGCTGTTTCTGAAAAACGGCGCTGAACCGGACAACGAACAACGCCTGGGGCAGTGGATCCATAACCTGGACGAACGCGCTGACGCGGCCGTCATCGCATCGCTTGGGCTGCGTGCCCATGGCAAGCAAGGGCAACTCAATGCGCATCACCTCTGTCGCGTTGCGCGCTGCCTGGCCAAGCTCGGTCAGATGAACGCCAGTCTGTCGCTGCTCATGGAACGCCTGCAATCCGCCGACGATAAAGAGGCCCAGGCGCTCTATTTCGAGTTGGGTCATTTTCTGCTGGAACGGTTGAAAGACAAAGCCACGGCTCAGGTCTGTTATGAGCAGGCCATTGCTCTGGACCACGATAAAAACATCACATCCTCGGCTCGTTACAAGCTGAGGGAAATCGACAAGGACATGTATTTCCCGGAGATGGAACCGTGACCCTAGAGGAAAAGCGCAACCGATTACTGGCCCTGCTGCGCGAAATTCCCGGTGCACTGGTGGCCTATTCCGGCGGCGTGGACAGCACGCTGTTGCTGCGCACGGCAGTTGAAGCATGCCTGTCGCCGCTGCTGGCGGTTACGGTCAACGCGCCGTTCATTCCCGTATGCGAACTGGACCAGGCCGCGAACCTGACGCGAGAGATGAACGTGGAACACGTGATGCTGGAACTGAATCTCGACGATGTACCCCTTTTTCGCGACAATCCGGCCAACCGTTGCTACCATTGCAAGAAGACGTTATTCGGCCGCTTGATCGCGCTGGCCCGCGAACGCAGCCTTTCCTGCGTCATGGATGCCTCCAATGCCGACGATCTTAAAGACTACCGGCCTGGGATCAAGGCGTTGCGTGAACTGTGCATCCGCAGCCCGCTCCAGGAGGTTGGACTGATCAAGCAGGAGATCAGGACGCTTTCTCAGGCCTACGGCCTGCCCACTTGGCGCCAGCCGTCCATGGCTTGCCTGGCCACGCGCATCCCTTACGGCCAGGCCATTGACGAACAGCGGTTGCGCCAAATCGATGCGTGTGAAACCTATTTGCGCGCGCTGATTCCGGGTGCGCTGAGGATCCGCGCTCACGGCCGGCTCGCGCGTATCGAGGTGCAGCCCGAACACTTCCCGGCGCTTATCGAAAATGCCGCCGCCATTGCAGCCAAACTCAAGGAACAGGATTTCTACTATGTCACGCTGGATCTTGAAGGCTTTCGCAGCGGCTCCATGAATGAAACACTGCCTGGCCGGAGCTGACTTTTTTCGATAGGCATTTACGAAAGAAAAAAGGAAGATCGTTATGATACAAACAAAAATGAAATTTGGTCCGGCAAAAGCGGGTTTTGCGCTTCTGGTCGCTTACGCGCTGATCGCCATTTCGGCTTGCGACGATGGTGGGGATTCTTCTGCTGGCCATAGCATTTATATTTTCATCAATGATACAGGCTCACGCATCGATGTTGAACGAAACGGTGGCGAAGTGTGGAAGGGCGTCGACAGATTCAGCCTTGACGATCATGGCGACGAATATGCCGTTACCTTAGAAGAAGAAGGCAAAATAAAATACTCCTGGACGTATTACGGTTCAGGCCAGATTGACATCGTCACGTCTGACAACGAAATTCTATTCCGCAACAAATAGCTCCTCCGCGAAAAGAAAGGTTAAGGCTATGACAACGAAACTGCCGTGGATTTTCTTGGTTTGGGGCCAAATGTTTGTAGTCCAGGCTTTAGCCTGCCAGGATCGTGCTGGAAGCGTAATGCATTGCAAAACAACATAGTGTTGCTTGCAGGCACGAAGCATTCAGCAGGCTAAAGTTTGGACTACAAACGTAATCAGAACTCTATCTCCACGGCAGTTTCGTTGTCATAAGCAAGGAAAATATCAGTTAGATTAGATTGCGGCTTGATTATGACCAGTGGTATTTTTATACTGCGGTTTTATATTGTACTAAAAATAGATTTGTACAATTTTATTTATGAAACAAAAAAACGGCAACACGCTGGCGTTGGTCACTGAACCTTTAACGGAAATGGTTTGCTCCAAGTGTAAAGGACTGCTGGAAGTAAGCGATATGGCGCCATTGACGCCATTTGACTGTCCCCTGTGCGGTGAATCGTTGACGGTCAGGTGTATGCTCGATCATTTCCTGATCAAGAGGAAACTTGGCGGCGGCTGCGCCACTAAAGTGTTTGAAGCCAAAGACCGGAAACTGGAACGGACCGTGGCGATCAAGATCATGCGGCACGAACAAGCGACCAACGAGTTGTTTGCCGCGGCTTTTCTGGCCGAGGCGCGTGTGGCTGCCCAGATTTCGTCCAGCAACGTGGTGCGTATCTATTCGGTGGGCAAAATCGGCAATATCCCGTACATTGTCATGGAAATGGTCGACGGCGGCAGCTTGGAGCGCGTACTCAAAGAAAAAAAACAGGCTCAGGACACATGGCTGCTCAAAGTGGCCCTGGCCCGCGGCCTGGAAGACGCCAATCGGATCGACCTGCTGCATCAGAACCTGAAACCGGCCAATATCCTGTTCAATCGTCAGGGCACGGCCAAGGTGTCCAATTTTGGTCTGGCGCGGTTGACGCGCGGCGAAAAAACAGCATCGCGTTCCATCCTCGGCACGCCTTATTATCTGCCGCCCGAGCGCATTCAGCAGCATGAAGAGGATTGCCGTTCCGATATGTACAGCCTGGGCGCCACCATGTATCATGTATTGACCGGCCAACCGCCTTTTGACGGCAATACACCGCTGGACGTGGTCCTGGCCAGGCTCAAAGTCATGGCGCCCAGCGTGCGCAACCTGCGCCCGGATGTCAGCGAAACCACCGCGAAAATCGTTACCCGCCTGCTGGAAGTGGATCCTGACCAACGCTATCCACAGTACCAGATGCTGACCAGCGACCTGGAGCAACACCTGCGTAAAATGGAAGAGAACATACCGGCTGCGCGCGGAGGCGGGAAAACCACGGTGCGCCGTCTGGGCGACCGCATGACCCAGACCGGCAAAGCCGTCCGTAACACCAATCTCGGAAAGGCAGGCGCGAAAAGCACGGCCATGGGCTATACGACCTTGCAGCGAAGAGGGCGCCAAAGCAGCGGCGCCAAAACGGTCTGGATGACCATCGTCATCCTCGCAATCCTGGGAGTTCTGGGCTATTACCTCTTCGATGCCGGGCAAAAAGAGAAGCAGCGCGAGACCGGGACTGTAAGTCGCGCAGCGCAGTGATCCGCCACCACAACCCTCCACATCCACCTCAGCCTCGACGTCAACAGCTTACTTTGACGTGCAAGCCACGCGAAACATCAAGCCTCGACCAGACCGCGATGCAGGGCCTTGATTGCGCCTTCAAAGTAGTTGCGATCCAGGATGAACTGCATGTTGACCTGACGCATGCATTGGTCCATGGCCAAGATGTTGATCTCGGCTTCGGCCAGCGCTTGCGACGCTTTTGACAGGAACCCGGGCACGGCCATGTTGCTGCCAATCACGCAAACAATGGCAACGTCGGTCTCACGAATGCAAGCGCCGGGGAAGCTGGTCTTCAAATCGTCGATGCACTCGCGCAGATTACCGACCCCTTCGGGTATGTAGTGCGTGATGGTGTTGGCATTGGTGTTTTTGGCCACATAGCTGATCTTATTCCTATTGAACGATTCCAGTATGCGGTAATCGTAACCGGGTTGACCTACCATGTCCGGATCGACCATCTCGATGGCCAGCAGATCTTTACGACCGGTCACCATCTCGACGCGCGGCTGCTCGTTGATATAGTCACGGCTGATCAATGTGCCCGGGTGGTCGGGTTCGAACGTATTCTTCACCCGCAACGGGATGCCGGCCATCTCCATGCCCTTGGCGGCGCGCGGGTGAATGGCCTCCATGCCCATGTCAGCGAGTTGATCGGCCACATCGTAGTTGGTCATGCCAATGATCTTGACCTTGTCCGTGCCGATCAGCTTGGGATCGCCGCTGGACAGATGGAATTCCTTATGGATGATACCCTCGCCGGCATGGGTCAGCACAGTGATTTTACTGAACGTGATCTCGCTGTAACCGCGATCAAACGTAGTCATGATGCCTTCGGCGCACTTGGTGTAACCAGTGGCTATGGGCAGGCTTTGCTGGAAATCGATTTCGGCGAACGCGTGACGGATCGCGTCGTCTAAGTTGAGGTGCAGCGTATCCATCCAGCCGCTCAGATCGACCAGCACCGCATTGACCCCGCGTTTTTGCAAAATATTGACCGAATTCCAGGCCGAGTGCGCTTCGCCCACGGCAGCCAGCATTTCGCGTATAGAGATCAAGTGATCGTTCAGGTTGAAATGACCGTAGGAGCAGATGCGCGCCAGGTCGTGCAAGCAGTTACGGATGCCTTCGAGCCGTTCGTCAACGAACGTATCCGCAGCCGCCACGTCCAGACCCAGGCCGGCGAAACTGGCATTGATCTTGCACATCTCGGTCTTGATCTTGGTCAGCGCGGTTTCCCAGCGTTCATCTCCCTGGGCAAAATAAGCGTAGATGCCCGGTTCGCCGGTTTTTTTATGTTCCAGAAGCATATTAGTGATGCCGCCATAGGCGCTGACCACAAAAACACGGCTGTATAGCTCGTCTGCCCTGCGCTTTCCGATAATGATGTTTTCCAGCACGTCGTCAAAACGCGACATGCTGGTACCGCCGATTTTTTCAACTGTATGCATGTTGTATGGTTCCCCATATCCCGGCCTTGCTATTTAAATCCGTGAACCGGAAGAGCATCCGTGGCCGGGTTGCATCGCATCTCTTCCGTGGTTACCGCTTTTGAATCGCGCTTGCTATCATGTCGTCGGGTTCATGTCCAGCTATTTTTCACATTGTAATCTCGGGGTGCGCCATTTATGCTGTTGCGCGTCGTGAAAAAAAAGCAAAGGCAACACGGTGAAGCAAAGGCAAAGGATGACGCGGACGGCAATGCCGGCTGCGCACCGGGTCTGCACGGACCACGCAACCCCTGGCTCGTGCGATTGAGCGTGTTCCTGTTGCTTTGCCTGTGTTACGGCCTGGGTATATTTATTCGCATGGAAGATTACCGGATGTTGAAAGAGATAGATCGACTGACCTTTTATCAGGGGCATCCGATTCTGACCACCGTGGACGGTTATTATTACCTGCGCTTTGCCAAGGACCTGATAGAGGACGTGTACCTTGATCGCGATCCCTGGCGCAACCTGAATCGCCCCATGCCGCCCCCACTGCTGTCCATAATCACGGTTGGGCTGGTGCGCCTGACCGGGCAGCCTCTCGAATTGGTAGCGTTTTTCCTGCCTCCCTTTCTGGGGGTGTTGCTGTTTATCCCGGTATTTTTCTGGGGGCGCCATTTTGGCGGAACGTTGACCGGGTGCCTGGCGGCTCTTTTTTGCTTGGTCATGCCGTTTTACGCCTCACGCAGCGCCATCGGCTGGTTGGATACCGATATACTGAACATCACCCTACTCATGACCTGCGCCTATTTTTTTCTGTGCTTTGGCCGCGAAAAAAGGTTGCGGCGGTATGGTTGGCTTGCGGCTGCCGGCCTGGTGTGGCTGCTCACGCTCTGGTGGTGGGATGCGGCCCGCAAAGAAGTGCTGGTCATCGGCGCCACGCAACTGGGGCTGACCATTCTGTTTTTTTACCGTCCCGCTGGCAGGATTGAAAAACAGTTGCTGGTGGTTTTTATCCTGCTGATCGGCGCGGTCCTGCTCTGGTACAGTCGCGAGGTGTATGGCTGGTTCGCCGATTTTCGCGATTTCATGATCACACGCTTCCATTTTATCACCGAAGGCACGGAAAACTGGGCGCCGCAACTCAGCATCGGCACCTCGGAGCAGATGCGGCCTGATTTCACTTACCTGGTCATTTCCATGACCAACAACCGGTTCCTGCTTGGCGTGGCCTGTATCGGGCTGATCTGGATGTCGATCGGCAAGCTGCGATCTGCGGTCCTACTGCTCCCGATCCTGGGCATCGGTTTGCTCGGGGTTTTCTTTGCCGTGCGCTTCCTGATTTTCTTAACACCCGCCTTGTCGCTTGGGCTGGCCTATTGCTGTGCCCGGTTATGGTGGCTGGGGGCACCGCCGCCCAACGCACGGCGCAGAGTAATCGTGCGTCTGCCGGATCGCTGCCCCGCGGGTTTATGCTGTTGGTCGTTGCGCGCCATGTCCGTCGGGCTAACAGCCGGTCTGCTGCTCGCCGTGTTGTGGGAAACCCGTTCGTCCACGCTGGTCCTGCCCAAGATTCATGCCTACCGAATCGACGGGATGAACCGTATCAAGCAGCGTTTGCCAAAGGACGCGGTGGTCTGGAGTTGGTGGGACAACGGCTATTTCATCCAGTATTTCAGCCAGCGCAAAACCATTTTTGACGGCATGATCCACAGTGGCTGGCTGAACGTGTACAACGCCATTCCTCTGGCAACCGAGGATGAGCGCATGGCCGCCAACTTCATCCAGTTCGTCTCTACGCATGGCATCAAAGGCTTGCAATCTTTCCTGGACGCGACCTGCCTGCCGCCGCCGGAAGCCATTGACGTATGCAAGAACCTGATGTCCGCCGGTCCCAAGGAGGCCATGTTTCTGCTGACGCGCATGCCGTTGAAATCTGTTGATCCATGGAACTGTAAAACTCCGCACGACTGGCTGCGCGTGCTGTTTCCGCCCGATCCACCGCCCATCTATTTGTTTCTCGATCAGCACATGCTTGATGTCGGTTATTGGTGGTTCTGGTTCGGCACCTGGGATGCCAAGCGCGGCGACGGCACGGCACCGCTCTACCTGCCGTTCTATCGTACCTGGGGCGATAAACACGTGATTGTCGGCGAACCGGGCCTGAAAGTCAAGATCAAACCGGGCGTGATGGAATCGCCCATGGGCCACCTTCCCATCGGCCACCTGTACATCCGCAGAGGCAATGAAGGCGTTGACCTGAAATACCCGCAACAGGGCGTTCGTTTCGAGTTTCATGCCGATTACGCCCTGGCCGTGGCCATGGATCCACTGGTGGCCGAGTCCATATTCAACAAGCTGTTTGTACGTTGCGATCCTACCTTGCAACATTTCCACGCTGTAGAACTGTATCCGCCGACGTTCCAGATTTGGGAAGTGATCGGCGACAAAGCAGAAAAGGCCGAAGCATCAGATTAGGGCGTGCGCAAAAATAAGTTCGCCATTGGGTGGCGCGTGTCGGGTGGCAGGTGGCAACTGCGTCGTGTTTATCCCTCGACATGGTAGCCATACGTGCGCGGTAGAAAATGGCGTTTGAACTGGTTGTTCATGTAGTCATCGGTCATGCCGGCCAGAAAATCGATCACAATCCGCTCTGGCGGTGTGGCCTCGATATACTCGCGGTTCATGCCGGAGACATAGTTGACAATGGCTGACTCGCTGCGGTTCTGGTCCAGGTCGGCCATATATTGGTCAAACAGCATGCGGTACATGGCGCGGATCTTGGGCAACTCGTGCTTGATCTTGGGATTGAGGTAGATGTAGTCCTTGTTAAAAGCGAACAACTCCTCGAGCGCATTGAAAATGTCTTCACTGAACTCGAGGCAGTCGCGGTCGTAACTGTGCAGGATCAGGTCGCGCACCAGCGCATCGATGATGGTGGCGTTCGTGTCGCCCAGGCGCTTTTTGACCGAAATGGGGATCTCCTTGCGTTGCAGCAACTTTAACGTTATGGCATCCTCTATGTCGCGACCGATGTAGGCAATGACGTCGGAGATGCGCATGACGCAGCCTTCCAGGGTCATGGGCCGGATGCCTTTGCTGAAGTGAGGTTTATTGAAACAGCCCTCGTATTCCCGATCAAAGTCGTCCCAGATTTTGGTCAGTTCCGGTCGGTATTCGCGGTTGAGAATTTCGCCGTTGTGGGCCAAGATCCCATCCATCACCTGCAGCGCCAAATTCAACCCCAAGCCGCCGCATTCGATGTGCATCAGGTGGCGCACGCTTTGGGCGTTATGGCAGAAATAGCCGATGCCGTGTTCCTGGCACAGCTCGTTCAAAATCGTCTCTCCGTCATGACCGTAAGGCGCATGCCCCAGGTCGTGGCCCAGCGCGATCGCCTCGATCAGGTCTTCGTTTAGACGCAACGAACGCCCGATGACGCGCGCGACTTTGGACACGAACTGGACGTGAAGAACGCGATGGGTGATATGATCGTTCTCAAACAGGGAGAAGACCTGGGTCTTGTCGATGTAGCGCGTATATACCTGCGAATGAATGATTTTATCCGTATCGTGATAAAACACGGGCCGGAAATTCTCGCTGTCCGGAATTTTCTCGCGCTCGGGAAAGCGGCGCAGCCCCTGGATGCTGCGGCAGGCGATCGCGGCAAATGTTTTTTCTTCCAATTCCGCGTTATTCGTGACGATTTGCGCAAACAGTTCCTTATCGTTCATGGCTGGCTTTCGTCTCCAGATTGTTATTGCATTGCCCGCGCCAATATAGTACATCTGCGCGGATTTTCAACCTAATCGAACAAAAGCGAGAATATGAAGATAACATTGAAACTGATCGAACCGGGGATCAAGGCCCTGATCTTCGATTGCGACGGCACGCTAGTGGACACCATGGGACTGCATTGGGATGCCTGGCACGAAGCATTTGCGCGCAACGGCCACAGCGTTTCACAGGCATTCCTGGACCGGTACAAAGGACTGCTTTCCGAAATGATCGTGGAGCAGGTCAACCGGCAGTACGGCTGCGATATCGATCCGGTGACGTTCAGCCGCGAAAAGGAAGCGATCGCCTTGGAGATGCTGGACCGCACCATACCCATCGAACCGGTGGTGGCTATTGCCCGCGCTCATCGCAACCGCCTGCCTATGGCTGTGGCTTCCAACGGAATCCGGCCCAATGTACTCAAATCGCTGGAAGCGGTCGGCATCCTGGATTGGTTTGACACTGTGCTGTCCGTTACGGACCCGGTGCGGCCCAAACCATATCCGGACATGTTCCTCGAAGCCGCCCGCCGGATGGGTGTAGCGCCCGGCGATTGCCAGGTGTTCGAAGACGGCGACGCCGGGCTCGAAGCCGCGTGCGCAGCGGGTATGTACGCCACCGACGTGCGTCCTTTTCTGGAAACCGAACTGGTTTAGCCTCCTGGAGTCTGCTCATGCAATGCCCTGTCTGCAAAACCGGCATTTTGAAAAAAATACAACTCGAAGAAGAACTGACAGCCATGTCTTGCGAATCTTGCGTCGGGATCTGGCTTTCTTCCACCAGCTATTTCGAATGGCTCAAAAAGCATGGTCCAACCTTTCCGGAGAAGCCTTTCGCGGCAACGGACTACGAGGTCAAGGATACTGTCGAAGCCAAAATCTGCCCTGAATGCCACAAGATTCTGGGCAAATACAAGGTGGGCCACGGCATTTCCTTTTACCTCGACCATTGCAGCGGCTGCAACGGCGTATGGCTGGACAAGAACGAATGGGAAGTGTTGAAAAGCCGCAATTTACACGACGAGATCCACCGTATCTTCACCACCTCCTGGCAATACCAGGTCCGGCGCGAAGAAATCGCGCGCAAGTGGCGCATGTGCTACGAGCAGAAATTCGGCGAACTGGACTATGCCCGGATTCGCGAGGTCCGCGAATGGATCCACGCCCATGCCCAGTGCGGTCTGCTGCTGAGTTACCTCACTGCCGAGGATCCCTACCAGAACTGATCCGCGTTGAGGGATGCAATCCTGTCCTAACGCGCCGTTTTGCGGACGCGTCGCCATGGACCAACCGGCAACACCCTAACGCGTTGCCGCGCATTACATGGTAATGCAAGAAATAAGCCTGTGCTCTCATTTTCATCTATCTACTCCTGAACCGATCCCAACCAAAAAGATCTATAGTTATAGAGTACTTTTCCAAACAAAGCGTTCAGGCTTTTTTATTGAGTTCCGACTTGTCTACACTGCTGGAACTAAAGCAGGTTACGCGGACCAACAATGATGCCCAACTCACTACCGCCATTGGCGCAAAGCGACGGGAAGTCCAGTCTCAACGCACGATCTGCTTTTCCGGTTCAATGCCATAGAGCCGCATCAAGTCATCGCCATTGAAACCGGCACCAAACAGATCGACGTCCTCGGCTTTTTCGCTGCTCGGCGTCTCCGGCGCAGCCTTGAAATCCGATTGTTCCTCGCCAGGTTTGGCAGGTTTGTTGGTGTGCGCGGAATCTGTTGGCGATGCTATGGATTTATCTTCTGGCTGGGACATGGAATCCCAGGCATACGAGAACAGGCCCACCCAGTCATTGACGCTGTCGACATCCGGTGCGAACAATTCGGATTCGCTGGTGGGATTTTCCGGAGCATCCACCCACACCAGGATGGCATCGTTGGTGGGCATGGCCAGACCAAACCAGGAATCGTCGGGAGTCGTTTGCTGGGTGTTGGGTGTCGCGCTTCGTGTCGCGAGTCGCGTTTCGGATGTCGGGTGTCGCGTTCCTGGAACCGGTTTTAATGTTTCAAGCGTGCCATCCGCAGTTTCCAGGATATTGGCGGGGATTGGGGGATCGAATGCGGTTTGGGCAGCAGGACCTGTTGAGCTTGCATTGGTTTGCGGCTCGGGCAGGGCGAAAGCAAGCATGTTCTCGGGACCGGCCGGCACGGGTGCTGCCGCGGTCGTCGGTTTGGGTGTAGACGCCTGGTTAGCGGCTGCCACCGCGCGATTGGTCGCCACAGATGGGATTGCCGCAACCGGCTCAGGAACCGGAACAGGATTGGGCACCGTCGCCACAAAAGGTTGGGACGTTACGACCGGTAGGCGATCTGCATAGGCTATTTTGAGATGCTTGATCAGTTTAAGTGTGTGACGGATCGGCGCGACATGGGGAAAAAGCATGTTGAAACAAAAGATGAAGACACCAAAGCCCAACCCCGATGCGAACGTGACGGCATCTGCAAGCTTTGCGTTCATGATCACATACGCAGTTCACGGGTCAGGTGGTCGATCAATCGATCATGGGGCAGTTCCAGTTGTTCGCCTGCCGCCAGATTTTTGAGCACGCAACAGCCCTTTTCCAGTTCCTGATCGCCGCGGATAATGGCAAAGCGCGCGCCGGAACGATTAGCGGCCCGCATCTGGGCTTTCATGCTGCGACCGCTGACAAGCTGCATGCCGCAGGACAAGCCCTGTCGGCGCAAGTCGCGCGTCAGGGTCAAGTTGGCTTCGAACGCGGCTTCACCCAGAGCAACCAGCCAGACATCCAGGGCCGGCTGGAGATCCTCAGCCTTTAATCCAATAGATTCAAGGGCCATAATCACGCGCTCCATGCCCATGGCAAAACCGACGCCTTCCATGATTTTACCCGCGGCCGTAATCCCGTAGCGGCCGCCGCCAGCCAAGGCGTCCTGGGCACCCAGACCGGGATGGGTGAATTCCCAGACTGTATGACGGTAGTAATCCAACCCGCGGACCAGTAGGGGATTGAGGGTATACTCCATGCCATAGATGTTGAGGTAACGTTCCACCTCGGCCAGGTAAGCGAGCGATGCGTCTGACATAAATGTGGTAACGGCCGGCAATTGCTTGACAACGGCGCGGCAGGATGCCTGTTTGCAGTCCAACACACGTAGCACATTGGACTCGCTGCGCCGTATGCAGTCCTGGCACAGTTCCTTCATGAAAGGTTCGAGTTTCCGGCGCAATCCGTCCGTTACGGCTTTGCGATCCTCGACCGTACCGCGCGTATTGAGCTGCAGGCAGGCGCCGGTCAAGCCCCATGCTTCAAACAATTGCACCTGCAGCGCGATACACTCCGCATCCAACGCCGCGTTGGGCGCGGAAATCATTTCCACGCCGATCTGATGAAACTGGCGCCGGCGTCCGGCCTGGGGCTCTTCCGAGCGAAACATGGGTCCCGTATAGTAGACGCGCGCATCCTGGCCATCCTGGCCGATGCCGGCGAGACAGCGAATCACGCCTGCCGTACCTTCTGGACGCAAGGCCAACACCGTTTTGCCGCGCTCAAAACTGTACATCTCTTTCTGTACAACGTCCGTACCGCTGCCTAACGAGTGCACAAAGATATCTTTACGCTCCAATACCGGCGTTCGCACTTCGCGCATATCATACCTGTGCATCACACAACGGGTCTTTTCCTCCAGCATCCGCCAAATAGCGACTTCCGGTGCGCGGATGTCGGACATGCCCTTAATGGGCTGAAAATCTTCAGTGGTCATACGCCTCTACAACCTGCTAAGAATTGGTGATCAGATCCTTCATGATTTTGCCGGCCTTGAACTTGACGATCTTGCGTGCTGGAATCTGCACCGTGTCTTCCGGCTTATTCGGATTGCGTCCGATTCGCGGCTTGCGCTCCTGAATCTCGAATACGCCGAAATTGCGGAATTCGACATTTTCACCACGCGCCAGGCTCTCCGTAATATAATCCAACGTCTTTTGCACCACGGAAAAGACATCCTGCTGTATCAACCCTGTCTCCTCAGCTATGCGTACGACCAAATCTCTTTTTGTCATGCTATTCCCCCGTTTTTGAAAATTATCTTATCTCTGAACATAAGTACTTAACATACATCAACATACATTCAAGTATAAAAAGTAGTTTATGCGTATTTTTTATTAGCTCACAACGCTCCCAGATAACGCCGTTCAATTTTGGCGTCAATACCGGTGATTATTTCGTAAGGTATTGTGCGGCATAGCACTGCGAGTTCGTTAGCCCAGATAGCCACACCTTCCTGTTCACCGATGAGCACTACTTCATCGCCAGGTTGAATGTCATCAACAGTCCCGGCGTCCACGGTGATCCAGTTCATGGTGACCCTGCCCACCACTGGACAGCGTTTGCCGCGAATCAACACATGGCCGCAATTGCTCAAGGTGCGCAAATAGCCTTCGGCATAGCCCATGGCGATAATGGCCAGGGTGGTCGGCTCACGGGTAACGTAAGTGCCGTAATACCCCACCGCAAAGTCGACCGGGACCTGGCGCACCTGCATGACGTGCGTTTTCCATTGCAGGATCGGTCGCGTCTGAAAGCGACCTTCCGGCCGATTGGCGCCGTAGCCATACATAATGATGCCAGGCCGCACACCGTCAAAATCCCATTCCGGATGAAACAGCAAAGCGCGACTGCTCGAAATATGTTTGAACAGCGGCCGTCCGACCGCGGCTTCCACGGCTTCGGTCACCTGGCGGAAGCGGTCGATTTGCTGCCGGGCCGGTTCCGGATCCCTGGGTTCGACCTTGGCAAAATGGCTGCAGATCCCCTGTACATCGAGTCCGGGTAGCTCCAACAGCACGCGCGCTTGGTCCACGGCTTCAGACCACAGCATGCCAAGCCGACCCATACCCGTATCGATCTTCAGATGCACGGGCAAACGACCGCTCGCGGCACAGGCTGCCTTGGACAAAGCGCGACCGTGCTCGACGCTGACGACCACAGGCAAAATACCACGATTCATCATGGCGGGTACATCTTCGGGTTCGGCCACGCCCAACACCATGATGCGCCCCGGCGTTATAGCCTCGCGAATGGCCAGCGCTTCTTCCACATAGGCCACAGCGAACCATTCGATGCCTTCCCGCACGGCGCGACGAACCAGCGGCAACGCGCCATGTCCGTATGCATCGGCTTTGACCACAAAGATCGCTTTCGTCGGCGCTGATAAAGCGGCATTGACCTGACGGATGTTTTCGGCCAGGCGATCGAGATCGATTTCAATGTGAGAATGACGCATTCGCCACCTATTTAAACACCAGGGTGGCGGCCATGTCGTCCTGGTAACGGTTGCTGTGGGTGGTAAACTCCTGGCACGCATGTTGCACCGCTTTGACGAAATCCTGCCAGCGTGTTTTTTCAGGTGCGCCATCGCAAAAAGCGCCGGCGGCAAAAAACTGCCGCATCCAGGATTCCAAGTAAAAGATATCCTTGGACAAGTGATAATTGGTGTCAATGACCAACCCGCGCGCAATGGGCAGATAAAAGCCGTCCGTACACAACAGCATGGCGTCATGATCGGGCAGGTCATACTCGCCGTGCTGCGCGAGGAGCACCTGCTCGATGACCTGCTGATCGGGCATGCCCCAGTAGTAAACCAATTGACGGCTCAACTCGAGCATTTCGTTTTTGAACAAACCGAAGGTGCCCTGATTTTTCAATGTTTCGTGCAGGGCATTGTGATCGTCGGTCATATAGCGAAAAGCATAGCCTGGTTCCGGTTCCGGCTCCCAGTGGAGATGGTAGGCGCGACAATCACCCAGCCAGCGCACCTGGAATACGTTGCCGTAAATTACGGCCATGGCCATACAGAACCCAAAAATGGGTTCCTCGTAGCTGTTCATATCCATGATCGTTCTGTTATAGCGCAGCAGTTCACGGTCGACCAGGTTCATCAGGCGATCTAACGGCTGCTCGTTATGGTCGTCGAGAAAAATCTTCCACTGCTTTTCCACCCCCTTGATGAAGCGATCAAGATGGGAGATCTTGGGATGCCCAATGGTATCCACTGCCATGGCAATCGTCACCTGCTGCCCCTTGACGATGCCAGAAACGGAAAATGCGTAATCCGAACTCCTGCGTGGATAACTAAAAGTAACGTGCCGCAACGCGCCGCTTATCTGTTTACGTCGTATACCCAACATGTTTGCCCCGAATGTAAATAAATATGTAATGCCACAGACTCGACGCGGATGCAAACGATTTTAGAGCGATTCTTGCACCGAAGATTGGCGAGGGTGCGACATGAACACTTTCGAACTCGCCACAGCACCCGACATCCGACACGCGCCACACCACGTGTCACCGCCATTCGTGCTTATGGTACTTGCGGCGCAATTCCTGCTTGATTTTGGGGTAGTGTTCCGTCCAGAAGCGCGGCAGATCGTCGGTGATCTGTACTGGCCGCTGGTTGGGCGCCAGGATGTGGATCAACAGTTTGATTTTGCCGCCCGCTATGGTCAGTGGCTGGGTGACGTCATACAGATCCTGGATGCGGGCCGCGATATAGGGTTGCGCTCCGTCAGCGTAGTTGATGCGCACGCGACGGCCGCACGGCAATTGCAGGCGTTCCGGCATATAGCGTTCGAGCAAGTCATCCATGGCCGGGCTGAGCCATTTTTTCAGTTCCGGCCAGACGGGTTTGTCTTTGATTTGCTTATAGGAACAAGAACCGAGACAGAGCTGTTCCAACACCATCCGCCGGTCCTCTTGCTCAAAGCGCGGCATGCCCAAGTCCGGCGCGCGGTCAGCCAGCGTGTTGATCCGCGCGATCCATTGCTCCACCCGGTTGTCCCAGTTTTTCAGCGCCATGCGGCCTTCCGCGATCTCCCGGGCCAGTATCGCGGTCGAGGCGTCAGGCGGGGGATGCTGGCCGCGGCGTTCTTCAAGCACCAGGTCGCGAAAGCTCTTCCGGCGCACCGAAACCACGCGCCGGATGGCCGGATCCAATTCGGCCTCTTCGGTCTCGCTGAAATCGGCGGGAAAAAATTCGACCAGCCAGGCCTCCTCCACGGCCGTGGCCAGCGATAAAAGAACCTGTCCCTTTTTATCCGCGCCCTCGATTTCATGGATTTCAGCCGCGGTAAACAATTCCGCGCCATGGACCGCGCTTTCGCGCACCAGTACGCCGCGTCGGCCTTGGACCAGATCGCAGCGCAACGTACCCTTGTCCAGACGCCGAGCCAACTGATCGCTGAAACCGATCAACAGGCAGCGTTGCACCGCCTCGTCGGACGCCGGTCGTTCTTCCAGGCGCAAACCTTCGTGTTCGGCAATGCGTTTGAACAGGTCAAACAGGCGCCGAACCTGGCGCGCGGTCTCGGCGTGAACGCCCAGGGCCCGGCAGGCGCCGACATGGAAGTTTTTACGCACCGCGTAATTCCAGGCGCGCATCAGGATGAAAAAGTCAGAGTGTTCGTCCTCGCCCAAAATTTCTTCGCGCTGGGCCAGCACCTGCTTGCCTTGGTTGCGCAGCAGCAGGTTGCGCTCCTGGGTCAGGGCCGCGATCAGGCAGACGGTCCGTACGCAACCATAGTCCTGCGCAGCCAGCAGCATGCGCGCGTAGCGCGGGTGGATGGGAAAAGCGAGCATGCTTCGGCCGGTTGCGGTCAGCGCCTGGCCCCCATCCAGCGCACCTAGGTCGGTCAGCAGACATTCGGCCGCGGTCAGCGCCTGGTCATCCGGCTTTTCGATCCAGGGAAAGTCGCGCATGTCATGGATGCCGGCCGCTTTCATGGCCAGCAGCGTCTCGGCCAGGTCCAGGCGACGGATTTCGGGCAACTCGCGCAGGGGCCGGCCGGCCTGGTCACGCACGGACCAGAGCCGTACGCAATGCCCGGCCGCGGTACGCCCAGCGCGGCCGCTGCGCTGGACCGCCGAAGCCTGGCTGATGCGCTCGATCCAGAGCGTGTTGATGCCGCGGTGCGGGTCGTGGCGCGGGATCCGGGCCAAACCGCTGTCGATCACCAGCGTAACGCCTCGGATGGTCAACGAGGTTTCGGCCACGTTGGTGGCCACTACGATTTTTCGCTGGGCGTAAGTAGCCACGGCCGCGTCCTGGTCACGGGGCGCCAACTCGCCGTAGAGCGGGAGCACGATGCAATCCCGGGCCAGGCCGCAAGCCTGGAATGCGGAAATGGTGCGTCGGATTTCGTACCCGCCCGGCATGAAGACCAGCACATCGCCGGTTACGCCTTCGCGTGTCTTCTTCTCGAACGCACGTACAGCCTGATCCCAGACCGGGTCGCGTTCCGGAATGCGCAACTGGTCGCTGTATTCGACGTTGACCGGAAACACACGCCCTTCGGACTGCACCATCGCGCAAGGCGCCAGGTAATCGGCGACTAGGTCCGTATCTAGCGTGGCTGACATGACCACGATCTTCAGATCCGGCCGTTCCGTTTCCTGCAGCCGAAGCACCAGGGCCAGCGAGATGTCGCCGTACAGGTGGCGCTCGTGAAACTCGTCGAAAATCACGACCGCGACGCCGGCGAGACGCGGATCGTCGAGCATGCGGCGGAACAGGATGCCCTCGGTGATGTATTTGATGCGCGTATGCGGACCGGACACGTTTTCGAAGCGCATCTGGTAACCCACCGCGTCGCCCAGGTTCACGCAACACTCTTCGGCCACGCGCGCGGCGAGCATGCGCGCGGCAATGCGACGCGGTTGCAGGATCACGGCCTGACCGTCATCCAGCAGACCGTGCCGCCAGAGTATGCGCGGAATCTGGGTCGACTTGCCCGAACCCGTGGGCGCGCTGACCACCAGCCGGTTGCCGCGGCGCAGGGCAGCGACAAGTTCGTTCTCCTGGTCATATATGGGCAGTCGTTCCACGGGTCACGCTCCCACCAGGTTGATTTCTTCGACATAGGCCGACATCCATTCGCGCACCGTACGCATATGTGCGGGAGAAGTTCGCCGCATACGGCGGAACCGAGCGTCGGGCAGATTATCGCGCGGCACAAAGGGCTGCAGCGTCATACGCCTCGCGTCGCGCAGCAACGCGCCGATCTCATGCATGACCGCTTCGTCGTGGACCTCTTCGATCACCGTGGTGCGGAAAGTATAATCGCGGGCGTTGGCACGAATCAAGGCCATGGACTCGACCAGGTTCTCGACGCATTCGAACCCGGTCAACGCAGGATAACCGGCCAAACTGGTCTTGATGTCCATGGCCACCATGTCGATCAAGGGCAGCAGCGAACGCAACCGGTCCGGACATGAACCGTTGGTATCCAATTTGACGGCCCAACCCAGCTCCTGTTTGAAGAAGCGGCACAGATCCTCGAGTCCATGGGCCAGCGCAGGTTCGCCGCCGCTGAGCACGACCGCTTCGACCCAGTCATCCTGGAACCGGCGACAGCGCCGGTGAAGATCGGCCCAGCTCAAAGTGTGCCCGGCCGTTTCCAGAAGCGTGGCGTTGTGACAAAAACCGCATCGAAAATTGCAGCCGGCCATGTAGAACACGGCAGCCTGATGGCCGGGATAATCCACCAGTGAAGGCCTGATCAAACAGGCGTGCACCGGGCTGGGCGCTTCCGTCATGGTCGTATCAGTTATGGGCATATCAGTCATGAAGGCTTTTCAGCAGCGATTCTATCTGACGCGTCGTGATCACGCCGCGCCCTTCAAGCGAATAGTCGGTCTGCAACCCGAGCACGGTCGTCAACCGGCCTTGGCCCAGAGCCGGATCGTTGTTATTAGGGACAGACTGATAATCCAGGACCGCTTCGTCGAAGCGCAGCATCAGCATAGCCGGCAGGCGGCGCGGATTGATGCACTCGGCTTCGCAAAAAGCGACCAGCCCCTCCACGCTATCCAGATCGCAATACCGTTTTTCAACGTCACGCCACATCGGTTTGGCCAGCAGCTTGTCCAACCGTTTGTTCAGGACCGCGCACTTGGCGCAATCCTTTTTGCCAAAGACCAGGATGCGGTAGGGCTTACCCGCCGGTTGCGCGCCGGTCCGTCGCGGCGCTGCCCTAGGGCGACCGACCTGCTCCGCTGCTTCTTCAATGCGGTAGCGCCCGGCATGCCGATCGGGCAGTTCACCGTAACGTTTGGACTTGTTCCAGTTGCGCACCTTGCTGTAATAGCCAACCACCCGCGTCTCGCGGACCACGTCCGTCGTGCCACATTGGGGACAGGTCTCCTGCAATCCGCGCCCGGCGTAACGGCAACGGTTGCAATAGGTGAATTCCGGCGAGACGGTCAACTGGGCGCTCTGCGTGCGCAGAAACACGTTGCGCACCAGTCCGGCAATGGCTTCGGGCGTGGGTTGCTCTTCGCCGATAAAGGCGTGCGTAATGGCGCCGGATTCGATCAGGCTGTGGAACTTGGCCTGCTCGCGGATACGCTGCACCAGCGTGACATCGGCAGCCGCGGCCAGGTGCACGGAGTTGGTGTAATAGGCCACCTCCTCGTCAGCGCCTTTGATTACAGTCCGGGACTTATCGCCGTAATAGATCAGGTCGGTCTTGGCCAGGCGGCGCGAGGCGCTCTCCGCCGGCGATTCTTCCAGAGTGAAGTGCAGGCCGTGGCGTCGCGACAGTTCGCCGCATTGCAGGTACATGTGCGCGACGATACGCAGACCCAACCGCATGGCCTCGCGCGACTGGTGTAACTCCCAGCCGGTCAGAAAGCGAACCGCGTCGTTGACCCCGATCAGGCCGATGATATACGTGCATTTATCCAGGTCAACGTAAGGTTTCCCGTCACAGCAGACACGGCCGATCTGCCATAGCGGCCGCCCCGGTCCGGACATCATGTCGGCCACGCGCTCTTTCTTCTGCAAATGGGCCTGGGCCGCCAGTTCCATTGTCCGGTCGAGTTCCTCGAACAAACCGTCCAGCGCACGCTCGCGGCTATGCTGGATGGCGGCCCGGTAGGCGGCTTGCGGGACATTGACGGTCACGTTCTGGAATCCGCAGAAACGCAGGCATTCGGGGTGGCGCAGCATCCGTTGTTCGCGGATCGTGGTGCGCAGCCGGCAGCAGGCGGACAGCGTGGTTTCGTCGCGATCAAATATAAAATAGGTACAACCGTTGCGCGCGGCCAGGCGGCAGGCGTCCATGAACAGCGCGTACTGCTCCGGGTCGGCGAACGTCTCCTCGCTGACGTGGAAATCGCACTTAGGAAACTCGAACAGGCGGCCGTGCCGATCGCCGGCGCTCCAGACTTCGAGCATGGCGCGGGTGAATGCGCGGGCCTCTTCCTCGTAGTCGCCGTAGGTCACCACGGCTTCGCCGCGCGCTTCCAGGTCGGCCTGGACCGTGGGATCGACGGTCAACCTGCCGTGCGAATCGACTGTTTCGCGTAAAACCAGGCGCCGGGCGCCGTCGGCTTCCGGCAGCAGCAGGTCCATCAGCGGATAGCCGTCAGCATCGGTTTCGTTGCGCAGCGTTTCCTCCAGGGGTGCCTTGCGTCCATCGGCCAGGCACAACTGATAGGCGCCGCCAGGGCCGATGGCCGGCACGGAACGCAGGTAACGCGGGATGCCGGTATGGATGTTGAAATCGAGAAAAAGGGTTTGCCCGCCTCGCGAGAATGCATTTTGAGCCCCGTTGAAAATCAGCTCCTGGGCAATCTGCCGGATTTCGCACGGCGTCATACCCTCGAGTAGCGGGGCATACATAACGTTGATGTAGGCCAGACCCAGGGCGCCGGAGTAATAGGCCTGAATCGAGGCCAGGAACGTGTTCAGGTGCCCGGTCAAGACCGATGCGCTGCGTGCGGGCTTGGACTCGGTGTTCAGGTTGACCAGACCGCGCAACCCATATTTCTTGATATACTCGATCGAGTGCGAGGAACAGTAGACGCGATGGGGATAGCCCAGGTCATGCAAATGCAACGCGCCGGTATCGTGGGCGCGTTTGACATCGGCGCTGAACATGACGTCCAGGGCCCATTGCTTGAGCACCAGTTCGGCAATGCCCAGGTTGACGGCCTCGGGATTGTTGTCGACGATGTTGCTGTTTTCCACGGACTTGGTGAACATCAACTGATCGACAAAATCTCTGGGCGCGCCGTACAGGGACAGGTCCTGCAACTGGGCCTGGTAGCCGCGTTCGATCAGTTCGTTGTTGACCAACTCGCGGATCAGGGTGGTGTTGATGGTGGCGCCGGCACCGGCCATGATCCAGTTTTCCACGGATTTGGCCACGCTCTCGGCTTCTTCGACCGGTAGATCGGTTTTGTCCAGGAGCTGGCGTACAATGCGACGGCGGTCCCAAGGCAAGGTAACGCTTGCGGACGCGGATTCGACCAGCAGCAGGCTTGCATCGGTCACGTCCATTGCCGAGCGTGTGATGCCGGGACGCACGCGGATCCGGGCGCGCGCCTGCTCGCGCTGACGGCGATAGCGGGTATAGGCTGAGGCGACCAGCAGCGAGGCGCCGCACTCGCCCAGCACGATCACGATCAAGTCCTGCACATCCTCCAGAGCCGGGATGCGCAAGCCGTCGGCATCGGGCGCGACAAAGTAATCGTCGGCAGGATTGTTGAGCCGTTCCATCACCCGGTCAGCCACCTGCACGGCCAGGTCAGACGGCAGGATCAGGGCTTCGGCCCGCTGCACGGCCTGAATCGCCCGCTGCACTGCAGCCTCGATCTTGTCGCACCGAAACGGCGCCACAGCGCCGGAACGGTCGCGAAACCCATCGAATCCGGTTGCCTTTTTTGTATCACGAAGCGAAGTCATTGCATAACACTCTCACCATCAATGTAAAAGGACACACCCTATCCTACGTCACAAATGCGTTGTGTCAAGCGGCGATGCGCCTTTGGCATCCGGGCGTCAGAGCGCATTTCTCTTTTTACTATGGATATGGGGAAGATGATGACAGGAACCTTGCGCTTTACTTGCCGCTTGACGCTCTGGCCGGATTTGATTTATGTTCTATTGCTTATTCTATTTTTCAGATGTATCGATCATGTGGCAATTTATTCAAATGATAGTTGAACGCCGCGAAGTGCTGACGCACCTGGTGGGGCGCGAGTTGAAAACCCGCTATCGCGGGTCCGTGCTCGGTTTCTTCTGGAGCATCCTGACCCCGCTGTTCATGGCCATGGTCTATGTGGTGTTCCTGCACATCCTGACCCATGGCCGCGCCTCGATCGAAGGCCTGATCGTGGGCATCTTTGCCTGGAACTACACTGCGCAATGCGTCACCGGCGGCATGGACTGCGTGGTGGGCAGTACCAACCTGATCAAGAAGGTGGCTTTTCCGCGCGTGCTGCTGCCCATGGCCACCAACCTGGCGGCGCTGGTCAATTACCTGCTCTCGCTGATCGTCCAGTTCCTCGTGCTCAGCCTGATCCTGGCTTTAAAATCCGGCGATGATATACTCAGCCCGCAACTGCTGCTCATGCCGCTGATCATCGCTTACCACTTCATGTTCAACCTGTCCGTGGGCATGATCCTGGCCGGGTTCAACGTCTATTTCCGCGACACACAACATCTGGTCGGCGTCATGTTGACCGCCTGGTTTTTCATGAGTCCGACCATGTATGATTATAGTTTTATCGCCAACATCGCGGCCGGCGGCAAGCCGGTCAATGTGCTGTTGGCCAACCTCTACCTGCTCAACCCCATGGCCTGCGTATTAACCGCCTACCGCGCCGTTTTGCTGCCCGGCGTATCGTTCCCCTGGTCCGCCTGGTCCATTGCCGGCTGGCTCTGGCCGATTGGCTTTGTCGCGTTCGCCTTTTTCCTGTTCCATCGCATGCAGCGCCATTTCGCGGATTATCTGTGATGAACGCCATCGAAGTCAGCCATCTCTGCAAACGCTACCGCATGCGCGGCATGGGTCCACAAACCCTGCTGAGCAACTTGACGCGTCTGATCAAACGCGAACCAGCCCACTGGTTTGAAGCGCTCAAGGATGTCAGCTTCAATGTTCCGGCCGGTACAACCGTGGGCGTCATCGGTCCCAACGGCTCAGGCAAAAGCTCGCTGCTGGGCCTGATCGCGGGCACAATCAGCCCCACCTCCGGCACGATTCGCACCCAGGGCCGGATCGCCTCGCTGCTCGAACTGGGTGCCGGGTTCCACCCCGAGTTGACCGGCCGCGAAAACGTCTACCTCAACGCCGCCATCCTGGGCATTGCCCGCGAGGAGGTTCGCCGTCGATTTAACGCCATTGCCGACTTTTCCGGCATTGGCGAATTCATGGACATGCCGGTCAAAACCTATTCCAGCGGCATGTACGTTCGCCTTGGCTTCTCCGTGGCCGTGGAAATGGATCCCGACATCCTGCTCATCGACGAAGTGCTAGCCGTAGGCGATGTTTCGTTCCAGTTCAAATGCCTGGACCGTATCCGCGATTTCCAGCGCAAAGGCAAAACCATGCTGTTCGTCTCCCACGGCATGCGCACCATCGAGGACTTTTGCGACCAGGTCTGCCTGATCAGCGAGGGTTGTCTGGTGGAACAGGGGCCGCCGGAAAAAACGATTTTGCGCTACCTGGAGCAATTCCTGGGCGACAAAGGCTCGCTGGTGACCACGGAGTACGGCACACGCGAAATCGAAATCGAGGACGTGCGCCTGTCCCTGGCCGACGGACATGAAAGCGCGGACTTCCTTTCCGGTCAACCCATACTGATCGACATCCATTATAAGGCCAAAAAGAAAATCGAGAACCCGGTCTTCGGCTATTCGATCAAGCAGCGCGACGGTTTTCACATCTACGGTTCCAACACCCAGATCATGAACTACCCCATCGCATGCGTCGAAGGCAAAGGCGTCATGCGGCTGACCATCGACGAGTTGCCGTTGATCCAGGGCAAGTTTTTTCTCTCCATTGCGACCCATTCCTGGGACCACAGCATCCAGTATCACCGCCGCGAAGACTGGTATCCGTTCAACGTGACCAATCCCAACCAGGACGAAGGCTATGTGCGTATCCAAGCGCACTGGGAGATGAGGGCTTAAGTTTTTTCGCAAAATAACCATTCATGAAGATGTCGGCAATGAGCCTTGTACATATCGATCATCCAAAATTCTTGACACTCGCGCGGCCCGCGCCTACAATGCCCGCGTTTTAACCTTTTTAAGATGAATGATTCGGAGGAACACATTTATGAAGAAAGCATGGTTGATTGGGTTTGTTTTTATTTCGTTCTTTCTCGGCACTGTTTGGGATGCGTGCGCGCAAAAACGCAAACCGCTCATGATCGAGGGCAAAAATGTGCTCAAGCTGCGCGTCCTGGTGCGGCCTTTTTCCAATATATATAAGGAAGCCGACGCCGATTCGTCCGTGGTTAAAGAGAATCTGCCTGCTTTCCAACCTTTCTACGTATACACGCGCCCCACGCCGAGCGACCTTGGCGGCCAGGATCAGTGGTACGAGGTGGGCAGCGACAACCGCGGTACGGTGCTGGGCTGGATGAAAGCCGATGACGTGATGGAATGGAAGCAGGCCATGTGCCTGGCTTACACCCATCCCGAGGGCCGCAACCCGGTGCTCATGTTCGAAAAGAAAAAAGACCTGAAAAAGCTGCTCGAAATGGAACGTGAGGAACGCTCGGGTCAATCGAAAAAGCTTTACGACACCATTAAATCTGGCAGCATTCCCAAAAATTTCCCGCTGATCTCCGCGGAACCCAAAAAGGCTGTCTTCATGTTCATCGAGGAGCAGTTCTACCTGCTGCCCATCCTGGCCCACGACGAGATCGAGATCGATGACATGTACGAAGGCCGCATCCTGCAACTGGCCGCTGCCACCAGCGCCAAGAACGGCCGCGGCGCCACAACCCTGAAAGACAAGGAATTCGCCGAACAAGTGGCCAAGGCCACCGATGCCAAGAGCACCAAGCTCAAAAAGCTGCAGATCGAAATCGTGTATGTGATCGACCTGACCAACAGCATGGGGCCATATCTCGATGCCACAAAGAACATCATCCGTAAAACCGTGGAAGCCGTGGGCGGCGACAAGGAGCTGCTGGAAAATGTGCACTTCGGCTTATGGGGTTATCGTGATGACGCCGGCATACCGGGCATGGAGTTCAACACCAAAAATTTCACGCCCCAGCTTCAGACCGTGAATAATTTTGTCACGGCGCTGGACCAGGTCAGCGTGGCCAAAGCCGGCAGCGAAGGATATGCCGAAGACGTTTTTTCAGGCATGGACAAAGCCATGCGCGAGACCGCCTGGAACCCGGATGCCATGCGCTTCATCATCCTGATCGGCGATGCCCCG
This sequence comes from uncultured Verrucomicrobiota bacterium, assembly GCA_964580325.1. Classification (GTDB taxonomy): domain Bacteria; phylum Verrucomicrobiota; class Kiritimatiellia; order CAYTQP01; family CAZOLK01; genus CAZOLK01. The sequence goes on from CAZOLK010000012.1 coordinate 40,676, forward strand.
GCCCACGAACCGGGACACAAGTGGAATGCTTCGGGCCAGAGCGCCAAAACCTTGCGCGGATTCGCCAACGACAACCAGATCAACGTGTTTTCTATCCATATCATGGAGCCTGAGGCGGATAAATTCCATGAACAGACCGAAGCCCAATTCCGCGAACTGGCCCGCAACCGCGGCGTGTCCAGCGCAGGCGGTTCATCGTATTCGTCAGTCAGTTCCAAAGATGTGGTCGGTTTCGAGAAAATTTCCGGCGTGCTGATCGATGTGTTCAAGAATACCGTGGCGGCCGCGCGCAAGGCCCAGGATGTGAGCACAATCCTGGTCGAACAGGCAGCGCCTGTTTCCGATCTGTACGTCAGCGCACCAACGCCGGCCGCGATCAAAAAACCGGAAAAAACGGTCAGCGACCTGGTCGTCACAACGGCCGCAGATTCGGAAGAGGTCAAGGAACTGATTGAACAGACGGACAAGAGCGCCAACGAAATGGTGCGTGCCGCGCTGGTCGATTGGCTGGGCAAAGAAGAAAACGTGCAGCCGCCTCGCGACATCGTCGCCTGGGTGACGGACAAGGACCTGACCGATCCAGCCATCCCGGCCATGGAAGTGCGCGTATTGGTTAACAAAAACCAGTTGGACTCCCTGCGCACCGTGCTGCAGGAAATCATGGCCGCCGGTCGGCGCGGACAGATCGGCGGCGAAGATTTTTTCACGGCCCTGCAATCCACCTCAGCCACCCTATCGGTCACGCCAGAACAGATCCGTATGGCCAGAACCCTGGGCGACACAGGATTGATTCCCGAGTTCCTGCTCGATCTGCCTTACAAAAGCCGGATCATGAGCATGAACGACGACGTCTGGTCCAGTTGGTCCGTGGACCAGCAGGACGAATTTCTCAACGATATCGACGCCAAGATCATGCTCTACAGCGCACTGCACGACAATCATCAGGGATGGGTTCAATTGAACGAAGGCGACGATCCCGACGAATTCGTCCATCCCATCAGCCTGGAAATGCTGCCTTAAAAGGAGCAACCGTGACAGACCGACAAGCAGGCAGTGGAGGCGTCTCGCCTCAAAACAAAGACGACGATGTCCCGCCGCGGAAACCCGTGATCGCCATGGAGAACCTGTCCAAGTTGCGGGCCAAGGGCGATAACGCGTTTGAATTGAGCATTCCCACGATCAAGGTCTGGCCGGGCGAGTTCGTGGCCGTGGTCGGCGAAAGCGGGTGCGGCAAAAGCACCATGCTCGATATGCTCGGGCTGGTCATGAAACCGACCCGCGCCGTGGCATTCAACCTGAACGTGGCCGGCCAAGAATATTGCGTTATGGACATGACGTCTGGGCAACTGGCCGGCGTGCGACGCACCGGCCTGGGCTATATCCTGCAGACCGGCGGGTTGCTGCCGTTCCTCAACGTGTTGGACAACATCCTGCTCCCGTGTCGGATCAACGGCCTGCGCGACCGCGAGGAGCATGTTTTACAGCTTTGCAACCGGCTCAAAATCGTCAATCAAATCGATAAAAAGCCACAATTCCTTTCAGGCGGGCAACGTCAGCGCGTGGCTATCGCGCGCGCCCTGGCGCACCAGCCGCCCCTGGTGCTGGCCGATGAACCCACGGCTGCGGTGGATAAACTGACCGCGCTCGAAATCCGCGATACCTTTAAAGAGTTGACGCGCGAAATGAACGTGACCGTGCTGATGGTAACCCACGATGTCGACTTGGTCATGGGCGTGGCCGATCGTTGCGTCACCTTCGACGTCAGCCGCATAAGCCAGACCCAAACCCGGTCGATCTGCCGGGAAAAGGAGTGGTCAACCTCATGACGGAACCCGCACCTGAACAATCCAGCCAGCCCCCTGTCCCGGCTTCGCTAGCATCTGTAACAGCGGTGCCGGTCAAGCCGGGTAAACCGCGGCCAGGCCTGATCCTGTCGCTGGCCCTGTCCGATCTGGGCCATGAATGGATTCTGACGCTCTGTCTGATCCTGGCTATATCGGCCGTGCTTTCACCGTTGCTGCTGCTGTTTGGCTTGAAATACGGCACCATCGAAACCTTGCGCATGCGCCTGATTCAGGACCCGAAGAACCGTGAAATCCGGCCGCTGGTCAGTAAGTCATTCTCACGCAAATTCTTTGACGAAATGGAGAAGCGTGCGGATGTCGTGTTCGTGATTCCGCTCACCCGCCAGATTTCGGCTTCGGTCGAAGCCCGGCTCCTATCTGCTGAGCAGGCTGCGGCCAACGAAAACGAAACTGAAAGCGAAAAAGTCGACCTGGACATTGTACCTACCGGTCCCAACGACGCGCTGATTCTGGAAAACGGCGCCCTTGTTCCGAAAAAGGGCGAATGCGTTTTATCCGCGTTCGCGGCCGAGGCGCTGGGCGCGCAAACCGGCGACACGCTGGAAATCACGGCCACCCGAATCAAGGGCCAGGGCTACGAAAAGGGACGTGCCGAACTGCAAGTGGCCGGCGTGCTCAACCTGCGCGCCAGCGCCCTGAAAGCCATGTACGCTCCACTCGCCCTGCTCGAAAACGTGGAGCAGTTCAAGGATGGCCGTGCCGTGCCCGATCTCGGCTGGCCTGGCGCCACGGCCACGGCTTAC
>CAZOLK010000013.1:0-8030 GCA_964580325.1 uncultured Verrucomicrobiota bacterium
TCTTCTCAGGCCATGGATGATCTTGGCCGAGAGGACCGCGCCGGTCGCGCCCAGAACGCGGACGCCAAGGTAGCTGACCAGCATGGAAAACAGGGAGCAGGCTATGCCGGTTAGAGTGACCGCAACCATGCGGCGATGAGCGAAAAAGGCTTGCATCAGGAAAAACTCGAGTGACGCAGCCGGGAATACCAGGATGTAGCAAGCCATGGAAACAGCGGTCCATTCGAGCTGTTCCAGTGGAAACTTGGCTCCCTGGAACAAGAACAGAGTCAGCGGTCGGGCCAGTACGGCAAATACCAGCGAAAACGGGATGAACACAGCCAGCAGCATTCGGCCCGAATCGGTCAGAATACGGCCCAGTTGATCTTTCTGGTTCTTATCCACCAGTTCACAGAAAAAGGGGAACATGGCAATCGAGACGGTGTAAGGGATGATCCAACCAACAAAAACATAGGGTTTACGGCCTAAAGAATTGGCCTTGATCAACCCATCGGCTTGCAGGTGGCTGAGAATAGTGACGTTATTCCACATGTCGCGCAGCTTGGCGAACAGGATACCGGCGATCAACGGCAGCATCAGCAAAACCATGGCCCGGATCGCGGGATGACGTAGGTTGAACGAGCAACGGAACAACCCGGCCTTACCCCCCAGCCCGATCAAATGGGTCAACAGCTTGGCAAAACTGCCGAGCAACAGGCCGAAAACCAGGGCCTGGTAGCTGAATCCCCAGAATCCCATACCCATGCCGATCGACAGCAAAACGGCCAACTTCCAGGATGCATCCCCAAAAGCAGCCAGGAAAAAGCGCTTATACCCATTGAGCAGCATGTAGGTCGTGGACCCGAGCGACAGGCAGATCAGCGAAGGGGCCATCCAGCGCAGGCTGTCGCGGGCCAGACGCATTTTTTCCGGCGATTCGGCCTCAGACCAGTCGGTGAACAGGCGGATGATCAGGTCCGGCACAGCCATGATCAACAGCATGACACCGAGCAGCACCAGCACCTGGATCGTGATCATCACATTGGCAAAGCTCCAGGCCGTGGCCTCGTCGCGTTCGTCCATTTCGCGCATGAACACGGGCAGAAACGCTGGACCGATCACCTCCTCGCCAATCAGGAACAGGCCGAACAGCACGTTTTCAAAGGCAAACCCATAGACCACGTCATAGATTTCATCGTGCATGTAGTGGCCGGCCAACAGCACCTGGACAAAACCGGCCAGTTTAAACAGGATATGCGCCGCGCCCACGGCCAGGCTGGCGCGTAGGATCCCGCGGCCCACAAAGGCGCCCGCGGCGTTTGGATTCACCACGGCGTTTCCCTTCTGAAAAGACTTGTGTTTACCATAGCCCCAAAGTATAGTCGGCACTTCCCATGAAAGCAAAAGGTTAATTAGAGACTTGTTGATTGGTAACGTGAGTTGGAAAAGGATGCATCATGAGATGGCATAAAAAGATTGGGTATATTCTGCTGACCAGTTATCTTGCGTTGAGCTTGCCGCAGCGCGTGACGGCCCGTGTCTGGACCGCTAAAACCACGGGCCAGACCATTGACGCCAAGTTCATACGCTACGAAGGCGACCTGGTCTATTTGCAGCATAAGGACGGTGGGCGGAGATTCAAAATTCGCATCGAAAACCTGGAGCAGCGGGATCGCGATTATCTGGACGCGTATCACCCGCGCGAGGAAACCGCGTTACCGTCAACGCTGGAACTACCGAACGAAACGCGAATCGAACCAGAACCGTCGCAGGAAATCGTACTGCCGTCGATCAGCGCGATCATCCGACCGCGAACCAACCGGCCGCTGGCACGAAGCACACCAGCAATGACGTCCCGACAACCGCCCACGTCGGCATCAGGCGCAGCCACCAACACGCCCCCCGCCATGCAAACCGTGCCGGTTTCTTCCAAACGCGGTTTGAGTCTGGCTGTCGAACAGTTCGGCCTACCGCTGGTTCTGTTTTTCATGGTAGTGCTGGTGGGTTTGCTGGCATTTACGTTTTACTGGTTCGTACGCCTGATGCAGTGGCTGATCATGCGTCGCGACAAAACGCTGCTGCTGATCAACGCCAGGCAGCAAATCGCGATCGCCCTGCTGGCGCCGTTCCTGTTTTTCGTCCTGTGTTACGGCATCATCAACGGTTGTGGGCAAGTCCTCTACAAAAGTTGGCAAGGCCCGGCCTACCCGTTCACCCACCTGAATGAATCCTGGTGGATGTGGGCCTTTGCCGTGGCCATTACAATCACCTTCGAATATTACTGGTTGATGGACCTCGAAAAGGACAAAGATTGACGTAATTCAATGAGGTCCAAACTTCCAATCCGGTCATACGTATTGACTGGGCGGACGGCGTATTTTCTACGCCAGCGGAAGATATTCCAGCGGATCCATAAGAAGTGTGTTCCTCTTCCGCGGTAGAAGAGAAAACAAGCAGAAAAAACATAAAAAAATCCAATTGCGTGCTTGTTTGAATCGGATTGTTCCGCTATTTTCGGCGCTACAAGAATATGTGAGTTGGGAGTAATACCATGCTGCGACAATCCAATACGAGAACGAAGGTGGATCTGCACTGCCATTCCATTGCTTCTGACGGCACCTGGAATGCGGCGCAGCTCGTGGGCAACGCTGTCAAAGCAGGCATAGGCCTGCTGGCGGTTACAGATCACCATTGCATGGCCCTTGTTGAAGAGGCGTGCCGGAACGCGCATGGTTACGGAATCGATTTCGTGGCCGGTGCCGAACTGTGCGCCACCTATGAAGGCAACTGGTACCATGTGCTGGCGTTGGGCGTGGAACCCGATCATGCGCAGTTCCTCCAGTTTCTTGAAACCAACCGCGAACTTACCCTGCGCCATCAGGACGAGCAGCTCTTTCTCAACGTGGATGCCGGTCGCATCGATGTGGACCTGACCGATTATGCCCAATACACCTATGATTGCGCCCGTGGAGCCTGGAAAGCGTTCAACTACCTCGTCGACAAACAATGGTGCCGTGATTTACGCGATTTTTCAGTCAAGATCCGCGAAAACGGGTGTGTGTTCGATGAACCGACTTATCCCCATCCAACCGAGGTGCGGGACATGATTCATGTTGCCGGTGGACTGGCCATTCTGGCCCACCCTTGCTACGAGTTCCGGGAGATCCCGTTGCGCACCACCTTGCAGGCATTTGCCGACCTCGGTTATGACGGCGTCGAATGTTTCCATCCCAAACACAATCCGGTGGAAATGACTTGCAGCCGCGATTTTTGTCTTGAGAACGGCCTGCTCGTAACCGGCGGTTCCGATTGCCACGGCGACCTGGTAAAAGCCAGGTATTTCGGCCACCCCGATATCACTCGCGCGGATGTCTCGTACGCAAGCCTGTACGAACGCAGGATGGCTGCCGCGGCGCTGGTTTAAGATGGTTGCAAGGTGCAAGGTGCAGGATGGCCCAGACGTTGAATATCCGGACGATCCCGCTCAAAAGTCCGGAATGGCGTGCCAGACTGCTCTTCAAACTCGCATGCCAAGACGGCGCGACAACACGCAGAAACGAACTGCCGGTGCGCTCATCCGGTCGCGTCGACATCAGAACGCGACCGACATGGTTACACCAAAGGTGCGCGGTGCGCCTGGCTCTGTCAGCGGATTGGCGTTAGGGAAGGCAAAGACCACGGCCTGGTATTCTTTGTCGAACAGGTTATCGGCGAAAAGGCTGATATCGACCATGCGGTAGCCCATGCCGACACGCGCGTCGACCAGGGCATAGCCTTCCGACTCGACCGTGTTGGCCTCGTTCCATACAGTATCGCCGTAACCGTGAACCTGGGCACGGCCGAACAGGGACAGGTCCTGCCGCATGTTACGACTGACCTGGGCGCTGGCATGGTAGCTCAAGCGCGGCGCGAACGGGACACGGTTGCCGTCATAATCTTCACCCAGTACCGGGTCGCCAGCGTCCTGGAACGTCGCGTCCACGAAGCCGACGCCGGCATCGAACTCCACGCCGGCAAAAGGTTTGGCGCGCATGTCCAGCTCTGCGCCGCGACTCTCCACGTCGCCCACGTTCTTGAAAAAGAAACCGGTCCCGCCCGGTTTGAACTGGATCAATTGCTGGTCCTTGATCTGCATCAAAAACAGTGCGGCGTTGATTTCAAGCCGGTTATCGGCCAGCGTACTCTTCATGCCCAGTTCATAGTTCCAGACCAGTTCCGGTTCATAGGTGGCAGGTGCTGACTCGTCGTTGTTGTTGAAACCGCCGACGCGAAACCCGCACGCTACGCGTACATAGTGCATCAACTGTTCAGACCAGCGATGCGACCATTCCGCTTCGGGCAGTAACTCGTCGTAATCCAATGCACCCTTTTCCGGCAAGGCCGGGCCAGCCGGCTGCCCCTGTACCGTATAATACGTGCTGCCGTTGGCCTCTTTTTCCTGGTGCTCAAAACGGACCCCGGCCGTAAGCTTGGAGTTGGGTCGCACGGCATAGGTCACCCGTCCGAATTGAGCCAGGCCCCAGTCCTCGATATCCAGCGGGCGATGCTCCTGCATGCCCGGCGTCGCGCCGATCATACCCGCGTCAGCGCCAAACGTGCGCAGGTTGGTATCGGTGGTGTTGTTGTTGAAATAGTGGATGCCGACCAGCCAGGTCCAAGGGCTGCCGGTCTCGAGTGAAGCGAGGCGCAACTCCTGGGAAAACCCTTGTAGCGTATCTTTATCGAGCAGGCGGAACAGATCGGCTGCGGTGAAATCCTGGTCATAGGCATCTTCGTTTTCCCAATCGGTATAGGCGGTTACCGAAACCAGGTCACCCACGGGGGTGGGCACATCGAGGTGCAGCGAGGCGATCCACAAATCGCGCTCGTGGCGACCGGTGAGATTGTGCCGCACATGGAACGGGCGGCGCTGGTTTTCCTCCAGGCTGGTCATGGGATAACCGCCGTCGCGGTCGCGATCGGCATAGAGCGAGAAGGTGGCCTCCAGGCCGCTCTCCATGATAGAGCGCAGTTTGAGGCGACCGGATAGCTGATCCTGATCGTCCACGCGCTCATCCAGCAGATCGTTATTGGTGAAACCATCGCGCTTGAACAAGGCGCCGGACAGGCTGTAGAAGAGCCGGTCCCGCACCAGCGGACCACGCAAACGGAGTCCGGTACGGCTCAGGTTATGCTTGCCCAAGGTCTGCTCCAGGCTGTAGGCAGCCTGATTATCGGGCTTCCGGGTAACCACGTGGACCACGCCGGCCTCGGTATTGCGACCGTACAAGGTACTTTGCGGACCGCGTAAAACTTCGATCCGCTCCAGGTCATGGAGTTCGAGATCGGAGAAACCGGTTTTGGCATAATAGATGTCGTCAACGAAAAAGCCGACCGCTGGCTGGTTCGGCCCGGACGAACCGATGCCGCGCATGTAGAAAAGGGCGGTGCGGCGGCTGCCCGCGCTGTAGAACTTGAAGTTCGGGGTGATGTCGGCAAGATCGCCCACGGACATCACGCGAGCGTCTTCCAACTGTGCCATGGACAAGGATTTCAAGCTCAGCGACACGTCTTTGAACGGCTCGCGTCGCTTATGTGCGGTAACGTTTAAAGGTTCCAGCTCAACCACATCCTGTTCCTCTGGCGCAGCCATCAGGCCGTGAAACGCAACCCCGGCGATCATACAACTCAACAAAGTCTTATACATAATAAAATGCCCTTTCTTATGACGTGTTTTTATAGCGTAAAATAAAAATTATAGCGTCGAATAAAATGTCGTAGCAATAATCATGCCAAGCCATTCGGGATTCGGATAATAGTCAGTTCAGGAGTCATTTGCGCTTTTTTTATCACCCTATCTTCATCCCGATCCTTGTCGCGATCTTCGTCGAATTGAAGTTGAGGAAGATTGGAGCGACGAAGATGAGGGATCGACGGGGCTGAGCGAGATGCGCCCTGATCGCTGTGGTCCAAAACTATTTTCTTGCCATTTCAGGCTATTATGTGTAAAGGTATCGCAGTATGTATGCGATTTATACACGTCTTCGTCACCTTGGAAAAGCAGTGTTTTTGCTGGCAGGCTTGCTGGCGCTGTTGTTGGTGAATGGTTGTGGTTCAGCGTTAAAACCGGCGCGCAATGCGCCTTATCGCGAGATGGTGCTAGAAACCACGGCCTATTGCCCCTGTGGTAAGTGTTGCGGCTGGAAGCGCACCTGGTATGGCAGACCTGTCTACACATCAGGGTCGAACAAAGGCAAGACCAAGAAAATCGGCCATACAGCCAGCGGTAGAAGGGCGCGCAGAGGCACGATTGCGGCAGACACACGCCTGTTCCCGTTTGGCACCATCATGTATATTCCGGGCTACGGCTATGGCCGGGTCGAAGACCGCGGCGGCAGCATCAAAGGGTATCGCATCGATCTGTTCTATTATCAGCACCGGGATGCCCTGAAATGGGGACGGCAGAAGAAAAAGGTGCGGGTTTATCTTTGAGCAGTGCGTGAAGGTGCGCGATCTCTCAAAACAACGACAACTGGTTTTCGTTGATTTTGCATTTGCGCGGTCGTTGTCTGGCAAGTTGGGGTTGGCCCTTGTCGTTTAGCTCGCCTTCTTCCAGGTTGTCCAGGATTTCCGAAGCGCGGTCGATGACCGCGGGCGGCAGACCGGCCAGCTTGGCCACGTGGATGCCGTAGCTCTTGTCCGCGGCGCCGAGCACGATACGGCGCAGAAAGGCGATGCTGTCGCCTGACTCGCGGATCTGGACATTGTAGTTCTTGACGCCCGGCATGGTGCGCGCCAGGTCGGTCAGTTCGTGGTAGTGGGTGGCAAATAGGGTTTTGGCCTTGACCTCGCTGTTGTTGTGCAGGAACTCGGCTACGGCCCAGGCAATGGAGATGCCGTCGAACGTGCTGGTGCCGCGGCCGATCTCATCCAGAACGATCAGGCTGTGCGCGGTGGCGTTGTTCAGAATGTTGGCGGTCTCCTGCATCTCGACCATGAACGTGCTGCGTCCACGGGCCAGGTCGTCGCTGGCGCCGACGCGGGTGAATACACGGTCGATCACCCCGACTGTGGCTTCAGCGGCTGGCACGAACGAACCCATCTGGGCCATGATGGCCAACAGCGCGACCTGGCGGATATAGGTGGATTTGCCGGCCATGTTGGGGCCGGTGATAATGATCAACTGGTTTTCGAAATTATCCAGCAGCGTGTCGTTGGGTACGAACCGTTCTGCATCGGGCAATTGCTCGACGACCGGGTGGCGTCCGTCCTTGACCACCAGGTGCGATTCCGCGTTCATCGCCGGCATGACATAACGGTTGCACAGCGCACGATCGGCCAGCGCGGCCAGCACATCGACCGATGCAATGGCCTGGGCGCTGGCCTGAATCTCCGCGGTCCGATCCACGGCCTCGGCACGCAGTTCCACGAACAACTCGTATTCCAGCTCCATGGAGCGCTCCTGGGCGCCCAGGATCTTGTTTTCCACCTCTTTCAATTTCGGGGTGATGAAGCGTTCGGCATTGGCCAGCGTCTGTTTGCGCGTGTACTGCTCCGGCACCTGGTCCAGGTAGCTTTTGGTGATTTCGATGTAATAGCCGAACACCTTGTTATGGCGGACCTTGAGGGATTTGATGCCTGTGCGCTGTTGTTCCTGCGTCTGGAATTTGGCAAGCCAGCGGCGCCCCTCGGTGGCTGCCTCGCGCAACGTATCCAGCTCCTCGTGATACCCTTTGCGGATCAACCCGCCCTCCTTGATGGTGGCAGGCGGTTCTCCTTCCAGTGCCTGGTCGATTTTGTCGGTCAACGCGGTCTGTGGCTGCAGCGCTTCGCGCAGTCGGTCGAGCAGGGCTGAGGCCGGTTCAGGCAGCACGTCGCGCAACTTGGGGATTTGGCGCAGCGACTCCACGACCACACGCAGGTCGCGCGCATTGCCGCTGCCTGTGTTGAGCCGCGCGATCAGCCGTTCCAGGTCCTTGATCCGGGCCAGGATCTCGCGCAGGTCGCGCAACAGCGTGCGGTTGACGGTCAGGAACTGAATGGCTTCGTGGCGGTTGCGGATCGCTTCGAGC
>CAZOLK010000013.1:8040-43062 GCA_964580325.1 uncultured Verrucomicrobiota bacterium
TTCGAGCGAAGCCAGCGGGCGCAATAGCCATTCGCGCAGCAGGCGGCTGCCCATGGGCGTTTCAGCAGCGTCCAGCACGCTGAGCAACGTGGGACTGCTGTAGCGTCCAGCGCTGCGACCGCCGACCAGCTCCAGGTTGGCCACGGTCGATTCGTCGAGTACCATGTAGTCGGCCTGGTTACGCACGCGAAACTTGCGGACATGATCCACGTTGCGGTTCAATTCACGGGCCACGTAATGGAGCACGGCACCGGCCGCGCTGACGCCGGCGTGGCAGTGTTCACAGCCGAATCCATCCATGGAATGCACGTTGAAATGGCGGGTCAACGTGTCGCAGGCCGCGTCATATTCAAAGGTCCAATCGTGATGCGGTGTGCGCAGCGTAGCCGTATCGCCGGCCAGCGCCTCCTTGAACGGTCCGCTGTCGATTTGCTCCTCGGGCATGACGCACTCCGAAGGCGTGTATTTACTCAGCGCATCGCCGACCGCGGCCGCGTTGTCCATTTCCTCGATCCAGAACGTACCGGTGGACAGGTCGAGCAGGGCCAGGCCATAGCTCGTGTTTTGAAAGCACAGGCCGGCCAGATAATTATTGCGGTTGGCGTCCAGAATGTTTTCTTCCAGGATCGTGCCGGGCGTAACGATGCGTGTGATCTCGCGCTTGACAATGCCGCGCGCCTGGCGCGGGTCCTCCATCTGCTCGCAGACCGCCACTTTTACGCCTGCCTTGATCAACTTGCTCAAGTATACTTCGGCCATATGATAGGGCACGCCGCACATGGGGATCTTGTTGCGCTTGGTCAGCGAGATTTCGCAGATTTTGGCTGCTCTGGCAGCGTCGTCGAAAAACATCTCGTAAAAATCGCCGAGTCGAAAAAAAAGGATGGTGTCGTCCGGCACTTGTCGGCGCATGCGCCGATATTGGCCCATCATGGGGGTCTCTTTGTCCGCCATTCGTTAATCCTTGCTTTCTAATTGACTAACCATTGAAAAAACACAATATTAGTATATTGTTACAGCATTGCTAGATTTTTCGTCAGATAATGGGTAAAGACTGGAAATACAACATCGCCGCCGTCGGTATGACCGAACAGGGCAAGGTTCGGCGACGGAACGAGGACTCCTTTCATATAGACCAGGAGCATCGCCTGTTCATTGTTTCAGACGGCATGGGCGGTGCGCCGGCCGGCGACCTGGCTTCCGAAACCGTGGTTCGCGTAATGCCCCAGGTTCTGGAGCAGAACAAGTTCTACGCGCATAACGAAAAGGCTACTCACCTGCGCACGTTTATGCGCGAGCTGATCATGTCGTTCAGCTATTGGTTATACAACGAAAGCATGGCCTTGCCGGGTTACCAGGGCATGGGCGCCACCTTGGTTATGGCTTATATCCGTTACCGCTGGGTGCATATCGCGCACATGGGTGACAGCCGCGCCTATCTGCTGCGCGGGGGCGTTTTGGCGCGGTTGACCACGGACCACTCGATCATCGAAATGTTGCTGAAACAGGGCATGATCACCGAAAAACAGGCGCGCTACCATCCTGCGCGAGGCATCATTACCTGCCATGTGGGTATGGAAGGCGTGGGCGTTCCCGACGTACGCACCGTGGCGCTGTTGCCGGGCGACCGCCTGCTGCTCTGCACGGACGGCTTGACCGGCATGCTCAACGACGACCAGATCGCCGATCTGCTGGACCTGAACCCGGATCCCGAAAAAGCCTGCGAAAGCCTGATTGACGCGGCCAACAACGCCGGCGGCATGGACAACATCACCGTGATTGTCATCAATTGGCAGTGATTGCAGGTCCAGGGGCGGGACATTCACCCCTACTGCCAATCAATCAGGCTCCAGACCAAACACAGTTTTTTTCTGGCCGCACGGCAACCGGATAACCTATACTCTACGATGCTATTGAAAACAGACTGGAAATCATGAGCAAGCTCGTATTTGTCTTTAACCAGGAAATCCACGGGAGTTTGTATTGCATGCCCACGCTGCTCTACGAGCGCCGCGGCAGCTCTTTTGCCTCGCTGGTGCGCCCGGAGCAGTTGATCAAGGCTTCGTCGCCGGTCAACCTGGATGTCCCCAAGCGCCGTATCGTCATGCGGTTGATGATGAATAAGGCCATAAACAGCCATGAAATCATCCTTGCCGACCGCGAAGGTGCATCGGTTTTTCAGGAAATCGTGCAAGCCGGATGCGCGTGCTGGCGCAGGCATGACAGTCAACCATTGCGCTGGTACAAGAAGAAACGCAAAACCCAGCCTGTCTGGCGTTTGCAGAGCAACGGGCTGTACCAACCAGTGCTGGACAACATGCGCGACGGCGAAATTGTGCTGCCGTTGACCCCACCCCTGTACTTGCATCCAGAGGAAGGTTATTGCGGTGAATTGACCTCGAACCTGCCCTACCGCCTGTTGCGGCAATGGCTCGAGGCCGCGCCCATGAGTTCGGTACAGAGCGTCGATTTCGCTGATCGCTTGAAGCAAATGTATAAAGGTGTCCAACTGCCTGATCCGGAAGACCTGGAGATCCACTACGAGGATGATGTCGAACCTGTCGTGCGCCTGGTTATCCAGCAGCGCCAGTATTACATCAGCGGCTTTTCCATTGGCGACCAGATCAAAATCACGGTCCCGGCCGCGCAACTGGTTTTCCTCTATGACGAGCGCACTGTCGCGCCCAACGACGCGGACGATTATGCCCAGAGCGTGCGTGGCGGGAAACTGGTCCGCATCCTGCGCCGGCGCGACGATGAAGCACGCGCCCTGGACCTGCTTGGGTCCTATGGCCTGACGCCGGTCAGCGAGGTGTTTCCCCAGTATCGCACGGGTGCGGAAGGCGTCTGGTGGACCATTGACGAGCGCGCCGGCTACGATTGGCGCGTATTCCTTACCCAAGGGTTGCCGCACCTGCGCGAACTGGGCTGGCAGGTCGATTTCCCCGGCGATTTCTGTCTGGCCCCGATTTTCGACCAGGCCTGGTACACGGATGTGACGCCTACGGAAGGGGCGTGGTTCTATTTCGAGGCCGGTTTCAACTTGGGCGAACGCAAAGTCAATATCCTGCCCTACATCAAAACCTACCTGATGAGTCATGCTGGCTGGAGCCTGGCCGAGATGGAAGCGGATCTGAAAAGCCGCTCGTTCCGCATTGACGTCGACGCCCAAACCACCGCGCTGGTGGACGGCGCCCGCGTCTACAGTGTTCTGGCCCATGTCTTCGCCCTGTTTGACCTGGAGAGCGATCGATCGACCTTGCGCCTGAACACCTGGCGCATTGCCGAACTGGCCGAACTGGAAGACCTGTCGTCCACGCCGTGGGGCATACCCGACCAGGTACGCGCGCTGCGCGACAAGCTGAAAGCAGGCAACGAGCTGGTGCTGGAACCGGCCAGCGAACCCGACGGTTTCCAGGGCACACTGCGCAGTTACCAGGCGCTTGGCCTGGCCTGGCTCCAGTTCCTGCGCACCTACCAGCTCCACGGGATCCTGGCCGACGACATGGGCCTGGGCAAGACCATCCAGGCCTTGTCCCATCTGCTCACCGAAAAAAAAGCGGGTCGCCTGGACAAGCCCTGCCTGATCGTGGCACCCACCAGTCTGATGCAAAACTGGCGCGACGAGGCCCGGCGATTCGCGCCTGAACTGAACGTACTCGTGCTGCACGGCAGCGAACGCAAGGAACTGCGCGCCCAGGCGCCGGGGTGCGACCTGCTGCTGACCACCTACCCGCTGGTCTGGCGTGATCGCGACTATTTCACCAAGCAATCGTACAGCTTCATCATCCTCGACGAAGCCCAGGCCATCAAAAACGCCAAGTCACAAACCGCCCAGACCGTGCGCTATCTCAAGGCCGATCACCGCCTGTGTCTGACCGGCACGCCTATGGAAAATCATCTGGGCGAATTATGGGCGCTGTTCCGCTTCCTCATGCCCGGCCTGCTGGATGACGAAAAGACGTTCAACAAGCGCTACCGCAATGCCATTGAAAAAAATGGCAACGACGACATGCGCGCCCTACTCAACCGCCGCGTTTCACCGTTTATCCTGCGCCGAACCAAGGAAGAGGTCGAGCAGGACCTGCCGTCCAAAACCGAAATCGTGCTGGATTTGGAACTCACCGAACGCCAGTGTGATCTGTACGAGAGCGTGCGTCTGGCCATGCAGCAGAAAGTGCGCCAGGCCCTGGTCGAATTGGGGTTGAACCGTTCGCATATTGTTGTGCTGGAGGCCCTGCTCAAGCTGCGTCAGATCTGCTGCGACCCAAGGCTGGTCAAAGGTGTCAAAAGCACGCCGCAAGACTCTTGTAAAATCGAAGCCTTACGCGAAATCATGCCCGAAATGATCGAAGAAGGCCGGCGTATCCTGCTCTTTTCCCAGTTCACCAGCATGCTCGCTCTGGTTCGCGAATTACTGGCGGAGCTGAACCTGCGCTACGAACTGCTGACCGGCTCGACCCGTGACCGCGCCACGCCGATCCGCCGCTTCCAGCAGCGCGAAACGCCGATATTCCTGATCAGCCTCAAAGCTGGCGGCGTAGGTCTGAACCTGACCGCGGCCGACACGGTGATCCACTTCGATCCCTGGTGGAACCCGGCCGTGGAAAACCAGGCAACTGATCGCGCCTACCGTATCGGCCAGAGCAAGCCGGTCTTTGTCTACAAACTGATTGCTCAGGGCACGGTGGAGGAACGCATTCTGGAGTTGCAGCAACGCAAAAGCGCGCTGCTCAACGGCATCATGCAGCAACAGCAGGGCGAGAGCATCACATTTGAAGAAAAAGACCTGGAACTGCTGCTGGCGCCGGTGGGAGAATGAAAAAAGGATTGCGGATTTCGGATTGTTACTCGACTCACGACAAACACTGTCCAATATCCAACACGGAATACCCACCACGCGCCGCTTGCCGCTCGTCACACGACACTCAATACTAGAGCACGAAAAAACTTTTCAAATTCTCTTTCATACGGCATGCTGACCCTTTATGAATGTAAGACATAAAAGGCAAACCATTAAATATCAAGTCATTCATCGACTACGACGACATGGCGGTTGTCAGCAAGACGTTGCTCAAGAAGGAAAAAGGCAAGCTGACCCTGTTCTCGTTCGATGCCGGCCAGGGGCTTTCCGGACATACTTCGCTGATCGATGTGGTGGTTTATGTGGTCGAAGGCCAGGTCCGGATCGGAGCACTATTGCCGGAGAGATGATCAACGTCAACGAAGGTGAACTGATCGTCATGCCGGTCAACGTCCCCACGATGTGCAGGGCTGTCGAGCGCTTTAAATTGCTGTTGATCATGATCCGCTCCGCGGATCCGGGAGCTGGCGTTTAAGTCTTTAACATAAAGGAGAACCATGAACCTTACGCCCAAGACCATGCTCGTTGTCGTCTCGCTGTTACTCAGCGTGTTGATCGGTTATGCGCTGTCGCTGCGCAACACTGTGGCCGCGGCCGGCAGAACCGGTCAGAACCTGACGATCGGCCTGTCCATGGATACGCTGAAAGAAGCGCGCTGGCAGCGCGACCGCGATTTGTTTGTCCAGCGCGCCGAAGAACTCGGCGCCACAGTGCTGGTGCAATCTGCCAACAGCGACGATTCGCGCCAGATCCGTGACGTCAACTCGCTGATCGCCAACAAGGTCGATGTCCTGGTCATCGTGCCCCATGACGGAGCAGCTATGGCCCGGGGCGTGATCAACGCGGCAAAAGAGGACATCCCGGTCATCGCTTACGACCGGATGATCACCGATTGCGACCTGGACCTTTACCTCAGCTTTGACAATGTCAAGGTCGGCGAACAGCAGGCGCAATACCTGGTGGACGCGCTCAACGGCACCGGCCGGATCGTGCGGATTTACGGTGCGCCGACCGACCATAACGCGCGCCTGTTCAAACAGGGGCAGGACAACGTGCTGCAGCCCTATCTTGCCCGTGGCGCCATGACTGTGGTCCATGAAGACTGGACCCAGGACTGGGACCCGGCCAATGCCAAGAAGATCATGAACGCGGCCCTGACCAAGGCCGGTGAAGTCTTCGACGGCGTACTCGCATCCAACGACGGCACGGCCGGCGGTGCGATTCAGGCTCTCAAGGAAGCGCAACTGGCCGGCAAGCGCGTAGTCACCGGCCAGGACGCAGACCTGGTGGCCTGCCAGCGCATTGTAGGCGGCGTGCAGTCCATGACCATCTACAAGCCCATCAAAAAACTGGCCTCCACCGCGGCCGAACTGGCGGTCAACTTTGCCAGAGGCAAACCCATCGTCGCCAACGGTGCCGTATCCAACGGCGTCAAGGCCGTGCCCTCCGTGTTGCTACCCACTGTAGCCGTAGACCGCGACAACATGAAGGAAACCGTGATTGCAGACGATTATCATAGCGCCGAGGATATCTACGGTGAAGGTGCGCGCGGTGAGTGAGGCGATTCTGCGTCTGGACAAGGTGACCAAGCGCTTTCCCGGCGTCACCGCGCTCAAGGACGTGGATTTCGCCCTGGAGCGTGGCGAAATCCTGGCGCTCTGCGGCGAAAACGGTGCCGGCAAATCGACCTTGATCAAGGTGCTCTCCGGCATCTGGCCCTGTGGCAGCTATGAAGGCCGCCTGTTTATCGACGGCGCCGAGGCCCGGTTCAACGGCATTCCGGACTCGGAAAAAGCTGGCATTGCCGTCATCTACCAGGAATTGGCCCTGGCGCCGGACATGACGGTGGCCGAAAACATCTTTCTCGGCGCCGAACCCTTACGCTACGGCTGCATCGACTGGAATCGGGTCTTTTCGCGTACAGCCGAACTCATGGCCGAATACAGGCTGGACATCGATCCCGCTGCACAGGTTCGCGATTTAGGTGTTGGGCGTCAGCAACTAGTCGAAATCGTCAAAGCCCTGTCCAAACAATCGCGCATCCTATTGCTGGACGAACCGACCGCGGCTCTGACCGAAGTCGAGGTCGATCTGCTGCTGCGCATTGTGCGCCAACTCAAAGCAAAGGGCATCTCCTGCATCTATATTTCGCATAAGCTGGATGAGGTATTCAGGATCGCCGACCGCATCACTGTATTGCGCGACGGCGCATCAGTGGCGACGCGGCGCACGAGCGAAACTGATCGCGACGAGGTGGTGCGCCTGATGGTGGGCCGCGAGATCACCGACTTTTTTCCGCATCATGCCGCGACTCCAGGTGCGATACGCCTCGATGTGAGTGGTTTGAGTGTGCGGGATAAGGCCAGCGGCCGATTGCTGCTCGACAACATCTCTTTCACTGTGCGTGCTGGTGAAGTGTTGGGCCTTGGCGGCCTGATGGGTGCGGGACGCACCGAACTGCTCATGCACCTGTTTGCCGGCAGCGGCGTGCGCTGCGCCGGCCAGGTTCTGCTCAATGGCCGTGAACTGCGCGATGGTACGCCCACCGACGCCATTCGCCACGGTCTGATGCTGGTCAGCGAAGACCGCAAGCGCTACGGCCTGATCCTCGACCAGTCCATCGGCTTCAACCTGTCGCTCGCTTCGCTCGAACGCTTTACCCGGCACGGTCTGATCAACGGCAACGCGGAATTCAAGCGCAACTGCGAATTGTTCGAGGCGCTCGGAATCAGGGCGCCCAACCAGGAATACGAGGTGCGCCGACTGTCCGGCGGCAACCAGCAGAAAGTTGTGCTGGGCAAGGCGCTGATGACCGAACCGAGCGTGATTTTTCTTGACGAACCGACGCGCGGCATCGATGTGGGCGCCAAGGTGGAAGTGTACAAACTGATGGGCCGGTTGACGGACGCGGGCAACGCGGTGGTCATGGTATCCAGCGAACTGCCGGAACTGATGGCCATGAGCGACCGGACGATCATCCTCAGCCAGGGCCGGATCGGCGGAACTTTTACCGCCGGCGAGGCGGATCAGGAAGCGATCCTGCGCGCAGCCATGGCGCATCATAGGCAGGAAACAGAGCCAGCTTTGGGATAAGGAGGAAAGGACGGCAATGAACACCAATAAACTACGCAACCTGGCGCTCAGCGGTGCGCTGCTTATGATCGTACTGTTTTTCACCCTGCTCAACCGGACCTTTATCAGTCCGCAAAACATGTCTAACCTGTCCATTGAGTTGGCGGTCACGGCCACGCTGGCACTGGGCATGTTGGTGGTGCTGCTGCCCGGCGCGATCGACCTGTCGGTGGGCAGCGGCGTGGGCATGTTGGGTGGGATCGCGGCCGTGATGATTACAGCGCCGCAATACTTGGGCTGGCAAACCGGTCTGTCCGCGCCGTGGGCTCTGCTGATTACGCTGCTCATCGCCATCGTCATCTGGGGCGTGATGGGTTCGCTGATCGTACTCCAGCATATGCCGGCGTTTATCATCACCTTGGGCGGGTTGCTCATCTTTCAGGGCTGGCACTGGCGCATCATCAACAACCAGACCATAGGCGTCGCGCCAGGAGGCACGGAGAATGTTTATTCGCTTCTGACCACCTTTTATTTTCCGGAGCATCTGAGCTACGCCATTTTTGCCGCAATCGCGTTGTGCCTGATCGTGGGCACGATCAAGGCGCGCAAGGCCCGTATGGCCCATGGCCTGCCGGTGCAAGACGGGGAGAGCATGTTCCTGCATGTGTTTATTGGGATTCAGGGCATGCTGTTACTGGTGGTCGTGATGAACCTGTACAAAGGGTTGCCGCTATCGCTGGTGATCCTGTGCCTGGTCGCTTACCTGATTTATGTCATCACACAACACACGCCGTTTGGCCGGCATTTATACGCCATTGGCGGGAATGAGGAAGCGGCCCGGTTGTCCGGCATACCGGTTGCGCGCACCATCATTACGGCCTACATCCTGATGGGAGCGGTTGTGGCCTTGACCGGTTTCATGCAGACAGCCTACAGCGGCTACAGCACGACCACCACCGGCAAGCTGATGGAACTGGACGCGATCGCGGCCTGCGTCATCGGCGGCACCAGCCTCAAGGGAGGACGCGGCAACGTGTTGGGGGTCCTCTTCGGCGCGTTGATCATGGCCACCCTGCTTAACGGCATGACGCTGCTGGCGTTTGAACCTGACGTCAAAATGGCGACGCGCGGGTTTGTCCTGGTGCTGGCGGTCTGGATGGATGTCGCCCTGAGCCGTAAGCTGGGAAAGTAGCTGTCGTTTTTTTTTATTCGATGGAATCGATTCTGTCGAGTGGCTTGGCTTCTGGAAGTTCAGGGGCGGGACGCCCCTACTACCAGGCAATTACGCCCCCGGCGAACACACCTCGGCCTGCGCGATCACGGATGCGGCTTCGGCATCCGCGTCGCAATACAGGTGATAATCCACGTCAGGGAAGATTTGGTCGAGGTACTCGATGGCGCGCAGGTACTTTTCGTCGATATCGTCTTTTTCAATAGCGTCGGCCAGGTAATGGAACCGGCCGATGTGATCTTTGACGCGGCGTTCGGCGTAGCCCGTTGAGGTCTGGTTGCTGATGATGAACGGCCAGTCCGAACATTGGGCCAGCAGCAGCTCGCGCACGCACTGGTTCAGCGCGCGACGGGTTTGCGCCTTCACCGATCCGTTGTTATGGCGCCGGGCCAGCTCGTGCATGCGCCGACCGCATTCGATCAGGTGATCGTAGATCCAGTCGACCTTGCCGTTGATCCAGGTCACGAAATTGCCTTCGTGGCCCCAGGTCGAGGTGGCCGGTTCACTGCGCTGGTGCACGGGATGGCGATCGAGGTAGCGCGAAATGGACGTCAGTTCCACGGTATCCTGGTCAAACGCGGCCTTGCGGATGAGGAAATTCAGCCATTGCGGCCCCTCGAACCACCAGTGGCCGAACAATTCCGCGTCGAACGGCGCCACAATGATCGGCGGCTGGCCGGTCGCGCCATACAGGTAGTCGACATGTCCCATGCGCTTGTAGAGGAAATCCGCGGCGTGGGCCGACGCTTTCTCGCGCGCCACGTCCGGGTTATAAGGCTCCTTGTGGCCGCCGCCATGGGCCGTGATGCGGAAATACTTGATGCCCGTGTCCGAGGCCACTTCACCGCCCAGATACTCGCGGATATAGTCGTCATCCAGGTCGTGACCGATGTCGCGGTAGAACTCACGGTAGTCGACATCGCCGGGGAAACCGGTGTTGGCATCCCAGACTTCCTTGGTGCTGCCGCGGTCGCGGCCGAACGCGGCCACGCCGTGGGGCGTGAAGACCGGTGCGTAAACGCTGTACAACGGCATGACGCCCGCGTGATCGATGCCATGGGATTCGAGGAAAAAGTAACCCACGCCGTTGTCGGCCAGGATCCGGTCCAATCCCGGGGTATACGCGCATTCGGGCAGCCACATCCCGCGTGGCCGGAAACCGAAGACGCTCTCGAAATAGTCCAGGCCGACGCGCACCTGGGCGTCCACGCATTTGGGCTGGGCCATGAGCATGGGCAGGATGCCGTGAGTCGCCGAACTGGTGATCAGTTTGAGCACGCCGCGCTGGTGCAAGTCCATGAACAAGTTGACGATCCGGCCATCGCAACCGCGAAAAATGTCGCGCGTTTCCAGGAACAGATCGCGATACATCCGGGCCAGCCAGTTGAAGTGGGGTGCATTGGTGGTGCGGCGCACCTCTTCCTCGGCAAGTCGGATCACCCGGTCCAGGTGCTCCGCATATTTTTTCCGCAGCAGCACATCCTCCATCATGGCCAGCAGGCAGGGCGAGATGGAGAAGGTCAGTTGAAACGGCACGCCTTCATCGGCGGCCTGGCGAAAAAATTTGATCAGCGGAATATAGGTTTCCGTTACCGCCTCGAAGAACCAGCGCTCCTCGAGAAAGGCGTCGTATTCCGGATGGCGCACAAACGGCAGGTGCGCATGCAGCACAAAAGCGAGATATCCTTTAGCCATGTCAGGCTCCTTGTTTTAAGGCGTGTTCATAGGTAATATAAAGCTCAACGACCACGCTTTCCAGCGAATGAGTCCGCTCCTGGGCATCGCGCTGGGCCAGGAAGCGCAACATGTTTCCACGCATAGGATTGGCCAGCATTTCTTTCAACCCCCAGACCATCGATCCGGGATTGTCGAACGTGACCAACCCGTTTTCGCCATGCTTGATCCCATGGATCCCGGCCTGGTGCGTGGTGAGGACGGGTTTGCCGAATGCCATGGCCATGTGGGCCAGCCCCTGGTCCTGCCTGGAACGGGCCGGTATAACCACAAAATCGGCGGCCAGCATGATGTTTTCAAAGTAATCGCCCGGCACGTCGCCGACAAACCGTACGCGATGCCCCACGCCGGCATTATGGGCCCAGTGTTCCAACTCGCCTTTCAGCGGCCCTTCACCGCAGAAAACAAGCTGTGCGTCGCCGCGTTCGTGTCCCACTTCCACCATGGCATGCATCAGCAGATCGGCGCCGCCGGCATGGCTGATCTCGCCGGCATACAGACCGACCGGCCAGTCCGGATTCAGACAGAGCCGGCGTTTGGCTTCGGTCGGGTCAGGCAGGCCAGTGGTGCGATCATGAAATACGTCGGGAATAATGGAAACTTTATCCGAAGCCATGCCATAGCCAATGACAAGCTGATCGAAATGATGGTCGCGCGTCCCGATCACATGCAGCGCCGCGGCGCCCGCTTTCTTCTCCCAGGCCTGTATATTTCTGGATGCCAGCGTGTTGCTATCCTCGCCTGCACGATCAGTTTCGGTTGAGTGCAAGGTCAACACAAACGGTACGCCGGTTTCATCCTGGGTGTACAGCGCCACCAGACCCGCGAACCAATCGTGGGCGTGCAGCAGTTCGAACGCACGCTCTCGGTGCGCTTCGATCAGTTCGCGCGCCAGCGCTTCGGCCTGTTTTTCCACCTCTGATTTGAATTGGCTCGGACTGACATCGGGCATGTCGACATGATGGATAAAAGGATAGACGTCAGCCAGCTTGGTCAGTTTATCGATCATGCCCTGCAATTGTCCCGCGAGCGTGGCATCGCCGATATAGACCATAGCCAGCGTGAGCGGGTTTTGCCGGCGGCAGTCAGCCAGTTCCTGGTTGAGCCGCTCGTAGATCCAGGAATCGTATATGCTGGGCACGGGTATCGGTTGCGTCAAAGGTTTGCCCTGGTACCCGGCCATCAAACTGACACGATTGGATGGGCGGCTGCGATCAAAAGTGATCGCATGGGAACGGGCAGCGGCATGGAAAGAGTTATCGCGCAACAAAAAGCCGATTTCAGCGACCCAGGTCCGTTCCGTCTGGGGAATGTTCAGATAAAAGTTGCCGGTTAAACCGACGTCGATATCGAAAAAAGAGTGGGCGTTGAGACCGTCGAAGATCACATCTGTCACGTCATACATGCGCACGACGGTGCGACAGTGATGGAACGCAGCACCGAGGTTATCGCGGAGCTGGGCAAGCGCATCTTCGCGGACGTGCCAGTGCAGATAACCCTGGTGCGGATGAGTCACGGTCAGCGCAATATGCTCGCCCTTGAATCGCGAAGGGAAGTGCGCGCCCAGTTCCCAGCAAATTTCGCGCAGCCGCTCCTGGGACATGGGAGGTTCGTCCATGGTTGGGTGTTGCTCTTGCGATACGCCGTCCGCTGCAGCGGGATGCTCTTCGGGAAGCGATTCCCGCGCGTCGTGCGATATCGGTTTTTCGTCCAAATCAGCCGTGAAATGCATGTGCCAGATCCTTTTTCCGCCAGTAAAAATGAAATAATGCGTAAATGTGTTTGGCCCTATTACCATTCGACGCGGAGTCATGTCAAGCCAAAGGCGGAATCAATAGCCGCCATCCGACACTCCCCGTGCGCCACGCGCCACATGCCAGATATGTCGAACGAGCCTGACACGAAAGTCTTCTTCGGCTAGTGAATCCCCTGCCGTTCGCTACTGTTTTTCATTGAACTGACGGATGGCGTCGCGCTGTTCTGCGGCGACCTCGTAGTTCGTAGAAAAAAGCGCCTTCGCTGAAATGCCGGAATTCCTCTTCCGATTTGTCCAATTCCATGATGTCGCGCTTGCGTATCGCTTTTATCATGGGTAGGCGATGTTGTTTTTCTTGAGTTCATGCACCATGTTTTTACGCATTTTTTCAAACTCTTCCATCATTTTAGTCGGCGGTTTGATGCGCACCTTGAACTTGAAAAAATTGCGGGTAGCATAAACAGCCATGGTACCGTCAGGAGAAATCGGGAAATCGCTTTTAAGCAAAGCCTGAACCATATCGGGTTTTTTTAAACGGGCATAGCTAATCACATGCCCGCGCAAGCGGGCCGGTTTGCCTTTGACTATCTTCATCCAATCCATAATGCCGATCACTCGTCAGTCGAAAAAAGAACGCGTAACTGCTTTCCCTGGATACGTATAAACCAAAACGGATAGGATGCGGATAGGATGCAAGGTAATTTTGTGGTAGCAGGGTGTCCCGCCAAAGCTTTCCAGAAGACAGGCCGTTCGTAGTTGTCGCGAAAACCATTGTTCTGGTCATTCCCGCACCGGTTCCTGCAGTCCGGCATCGATCATGCGTGCCGGCAACACCGGTCGATAAGGCTTGCTGCTTTTCCGGAACGGGCTGCGAAACAGTTTTATCACGTCAGCCAATGTCATGTAGCGGCTGAACCGGCGCACGAGCATGAACGTAGCCACGGGTCGGCACAACAGGCGCTTGGCGAACAAAAGCTTATACCCCTTCTGGCGCGCGGTGTGCACCACGTGGCTGGGCAGAATTTCAGGGTCGATGTCCGAGCATTTGAACCACTTGTTCCAGTCCCGATCGTCGTCGATGATGCCGCGTTCGACATATTCTTTCCATAGCGGTGTGCCGCGATAGACGCACAACCGGTTGAATCCGAAAGTATCCAGTTTGAGCCGGGCCGCAAACCGGAAGCTTTCCAGGATATCGTCTTCGCTCTCGCCCGGCGAACCGATCAGAAAGAAGCCATGGGTGGTTTCAATGCCGTCTAGCTTGGCTTTGGCAATGGCGTGTTCGATCTGGCCCAGTTTTTGGTTTTTGTGCAACCGATCAAGGATTTTCTGAGTGCCGGCTTCGACGCCAAAGGCCAGCATGCCGCAGCCGGCACGGGCCATAAGCGGAAATTCGTCCATAGCCACGGAATCCACGCGCCCTTCACAGCCCCAGCGGAAAGCAAACCCGCGATCGATCATACCCTGGCAAATCGCCTGGAGTCGCGAACGACGCATCAGGAAATGATCGTCACTGAAAAAGATCGATTTGTAACCGGCGGCATTGAGTTGATCCAACTCGCCGAGTACATGTTCAGCGCTACGACAGCGCCATTTCCCGCGACACAATGCGGGTATGTCGCAGTATATGCACTTGAACGGGCACCCGCGCGAGGTTTGCATGGTACAGAAGCGATCCAATGACAGCACGGCCGGCATATCCAGCGGCATGGACTCCACGTATTCGATGGGCAGGCTGACGCGATCCGGGTAGGGGAAACGATCCAAGTTTTGGATGAGCGGGCGCGGCTGATTGACCACCACTTCTTCGCCGTTGCGCCAGCAAAGCCCCAGCACCTGACCAGGATCGTCCAGGTGGGCCATATAATCGGGCAGCAACTCCTCGCCCTCACCCATGCCCACGCAATCGATGCAGGCGCAATCGCGCAGGATCTTGTCCGCGTTCATCGTGGCAAACGGGCCGCCCACGATGACCGGCGTTGCGGGCAGTGCCTTTTTCAGGCATGCGGCCATGGCTTTGGCCGCGAGATAGGTCGTAGTGGACAGGAAGGAAAGCGCCAGCAAGTCGGGACGCTCGTTTGCCGCCTCCCGGGCAATGTGCTCGGCTTTCATCTCAGGATGACAGGTATCGAAAAGCCGTACCTCATGGCCATGTTGGCGCAGCACCGGCGCCAGGGTCTGAATGCCAAGTGGCGGAAAGGCCATAACCTTGATCCTGCCATCCGTGCCAGACCGGGTCAGCTTCTCGGGCAGCCGATGATAATAATGCTCGTCCCGAACATAGATAAGGTACAATTTCATAGTTGAGCTTTCATAAAAGTTCGAATGTGGAAACGTCCGTTTATCAGAAAAAAGAACCGGGAAGTCAACGCTAAAGCGGGATGCAGGGGGAGGGGGCAGGGGCAGGCAGGACAGGGTGCAGGGTGTAGGGGGCAGGAGAAGGGTAGGGGAGGGGAGGGGCAGGGCAGGGGCAAGTTGACTCGAATTAATGAAGAACGTTGTTTGTGGCCAAGCAGTTATGGCAAGTTCAAGCCCCTGTTGTCTGCTTGACATCGGCGTTGATGTCTGTAAGCTGGAACATCAATGTCATAATAATATAAGGAGATTGTCATGCGAACATGTAAGCTTTGGGCTGTGATTGTCTTGTGCGGATTGGCGCTGAATGCCGGCGCCGCCGATTTTTCCTGGCAAAATCCCTATGCCAAGGTCTTGCCAAACGGCGACTTAGCCTGGGCGCCTGTCCCTTTTACTTTTAAGAAAGGCACCGAAGCACGCTATATCGACTATGAAAAAGGCGATGACAACAATGACGGCAAAACCACGGCCACAGCCTGGAAGCATCACCCCTGGGACAAGCGGGCGTCGGGTATGGCCACAAGGGCCGGCGGTCCCATCACCTATGTGTTCAAGCGCGGCGTCATCTACCGCGGTCATCTGCGCGCCAAAGAGTCGGGCCGGCCCGGCAACCCCATCATCCTGACCTGCGATCCGAACTGGGGCCAGGGGCTGGCCGAGTTTTACGGCTCCAAACGCTTCAAAGGCGGTTGGAACAAATGTCGCGCTCCGGAAAAGAAAAAAGAAGAAATGACACCGGACGATTTCCTGAACGATGACGACGAAGATGACCTGATGCTCGGCGACCTGGCCCTGGTCACCGAGGATGCACCCGGTATACCGGAGCCGGGAAAAGTTTGGTACAAGGACCTGGGCCTGGATTTTGACGCAGACAAAGGTTCTGTCAAACTCTCCAACTTGTGGCTGCTCGATGGCGAAAAAGTGCGCCGGATCCACATTGCGCGCGATCCCAATTGGCGCATTGTCGATCCCGACGATCCTTTCACCGAATGGTACACCTGGCAGCACTTCACGGGGTTGATGGGCTCAGGCTGGATCGTGGACGAGCGTTGGAAAGGCAAGAGCCCCGTTTATTTCAAAGGCGTGACCATCTGGTCGCAACATCGCCATCTCATGGGAACGCCGCACATGCTGCGCATTCAGGGATTCAACTACCAGACTGGCGGATTCAAGATCAGCACACCCGGCGGCGGCCAGTTCGGTCCTGGTTATGGCGGCGACGCCACCAAGCCGCACAACCTGGGCAAACGCGTGCACTACTACATGGAAGGTGCTCGCGCTTTTCTGGACAGCGCCGGCGAGTATTATTTCGATACGGACGGCCTCAATAAGGGCCGGCTCTACATCCGCCTGGAACCTGGCGTGGATCCCAACACGTTTATCTTCGAAGCCGGACAGATCCGCTCCATGATCGAGATCCGCGACCAGAACCACATCGAAATCAGTAATCTTTCGTTTTCCTTCAACGACTCCGACGACGGCGACTATGGCTATCCCTGGTTTGTCTGGGCTTCGCCCGGCGTGCGCATTGTGGGCTCGTGCAAAGCCATCCACGTACACCACTGCCGCTTCTACAACATCATGAACGGGATCGTCGCTTTCCCGCGTCCGTCGGGCGAGGGCTCCTCGGCTGACTTGCGCGCCAGGGACATAGGCCGCTTCAAAAACGATGTCATGGGCGATATTGTCATCACCGACAATGACATCCGCAACAACGAAGGCGACGGCGCCATCTCGGTCAACGGCGAGAGCGAAAAGCGGCCGGGTCAACCGTTCGCCAAACTCGAGAACGTCACGATCCTACGTAACCGGGTGATCAACGCCGGCTACCGGCCGGGCAAAAGCCCTACCTCGGCCATCCAGGCCATCAAGGTGATCCTGCCCGTGATCTGCGAAATCGCCGGCAACTTCGTGGATACGAGCTGGGGCAGCGGCATCTTCACCATGGGCGGCAAGAGCAGCGGCGCGGTCAACGAGGTCAAGGTCGCACGCATTCTGATCCACCACAACAAGGTGGAAAACACCATGCTCGGTTGCAACGACTACGGCGGGCTGGAAATCTTCCAGGGCGGCCCGGCTTACTTCTACAACAACATCAGCCGCAACGCCGTGGGCTCCAAGACCTTCACCGGCCACGAACTGGCCTACAACTTGTACCTGGACGGTGCATTCAAAGTCTACAGCTTCAACAACATCCTGGCCGGGAAAATCAAGCCCGATAAACCCGGCTACTACGGACACTGCGGTTACTTCATGGTGTTCGGCTTCCTCAACCAGCTCTTCAACAACACGATCCACCGTTTCGAATACGGTCTGAACGGCAGTTCGGGCAACCGTTCGTGTATCCTGGGCAACATCATGGTCGACTGCCAGAAAAGCTTCATGGGCCAGAACAGGCCAGGCGACATATCCATGATGGGTGGCGGCGACACCGGCGAGATGGGCCGCATGGGCATTGCCACCATGGTATACGGCGACAACCTGTTCTGGGGCCATCCTAAGGGCGGCTACAAGGGCAAGGGTAACTTCGGCTTTGTTGGCGGTACATCGCTCCAGGGCGAAGCCAAAGTCTATGCCGGCGATACGCTGGAAGAACTGAGCCAGGCCCTGGCCGGGATGAACGCACGCGTCAGCAGCCTCGGTGTATACACCGAGGACATGCCGTTGCATGATCCCATGAAAAAAGATTACCGGCCCGTATCCCAATCCGCGGTCAAGGACCTTGGCGTCAAGTTCTTTGTTCCTTGGGGCGTCGCGCGCGTAGTCGGCGAATGGCATTTTTACAAGAGCGATCAAAACCCGACCGTGGTGCTGGGCGAGAATTTCTACATGCAGGACGAACATCTGCACCGCGCCATGTACTACTTTATCCCGCGCAACGACCTGATGGTGAACGCCTGCACAGCGGCAGACTATATTGACGGGCCGTTGGAAGACTGGATCGAGGGCGCGTTGAGCTTTAACGGCAAATCGCGCTGCGCTGTGCTGGCCCATGCCGAGTTGATCAAGGACATGACCTATCCCAAAGATAAAGAGGCCAAAGACTTTGTCACCTACGATGGCAAGCGGCGTAAAACCGTGGACATGGACACCAACAACTTCCTGATCGAGATCATGTTCAAAGCCGATAAGGGCAAAGGCAACGGCGCCATGGTCTGCAAGCGCGACGTCGAATCCGGCTATTCGCTGGGCGTGGATGCATCCGGGGCGCTGCTGCTGGAACTGATCGCCAACGGCAAGACCGCGACGGTCAAAGGCCCCAAAGTGAACGACGGCGTTTGGTGCCACCTGGTGGTCGAAGTGGACCGCGCCACGGACATGGCGGTCATGTACTTGAACGGCAAACAAGTGCACAGCGACGCCCTGAAACTTGGCCCAAACGCATCGCTGGCCAACCAGGCCGATTTCGTGGTGGGCAAAGGCTATCGCAACGATTTTTTTGCTGGCGCCATGGATTTCCTGCGCATCTCGCGCGGCACCCTGGCCGATGCCCAGACCAACATCGACGAATTGTACGCCTGGCAATTCAACGGCCCGTTCCTGCGCGACTTCACCGGTCGCAAACCCGTAGGCCGCCGCGACGCTGGCGCCCTGGAAATCGAATGAACGGTGATGCGCTTGACAGACTTCGCTTTTCGCTTCATGCTGTCTGGCGCTATGGTTAAACAATCGGAATTGATAGAAGTATTGAAAGCAGAGCACAGGTGCATTCTGGCGGATCTGGAAAGCGCCAACCAGTTGGGTATTGCCACGTTCCAGGGCCGCGAAAAAGTTGTCCAGGCCCGCGAAGTGCTGATGACACACCTGGCTCGCGAAGACCATGATCTCTATCCTTTCTTACGGCATGTGGCCCAAAAGGATGAACAACTGGATGAACGACTGGATGTTTTCGTAGGCGGCCTCGAAGCTATCACGGAACTGGCGCGTGATTTTTTCGAAAAGTATACCGAAGAAAAACTGACTGACGACGGCGACATCAAGACCCATGTCGAGTTGTATGCGGATTTCGGTCGTTTCTTCACTTTTCTCAAGCGCCGCATCGATGAAGAGGAGCAAGTGCTCTACGCCGCGTACTTACGCCATTGGTAGCAAAGCGTCCCGGCTATATTCGCATTACAATCAGCGTATCGCATTGTAATGGCGATACTCCTGTTTTGGGGCGATAGTGTTTTCATGAAAAGGAAACGCATCATCGTTTCCAGAAGCGGCCTGACCAAGTACAAAAGGCCGAAACGTCCTGATACGCCTGTCTGTTTTTCGGCATCTATGCGCTGGCGTTTACGGGCAGTTTCCTGGGCTACATACACACAAGCGCCCCAGTCTTGCGTTTTCCGCGCTAATTATCCTGCCTGCCCTGGATTACTGCCAGATGATGGCTTCTTTTCGGCAAAGAGGATCATGCGCCAAGAACACCCATACACGCCATCAGGACATGAACGCTACGTTCGTTACGTTCGTTACACCAAGCGTGCGCACTGGGTGAATTTCAGCTCCTTGTCGCCCAGCGAGACTTCCACTGTTTCTTCGCGGTTGATATGGCCGCGCAGAATCTCCTCAGCCAACGGATTTTCGAGGAAACGCTCGACGGTCCGACGCAGATGCCGCGCGCCGTAAAGCGGTTCAAAACCTTTTTCGATCAGGAAATCCTTGGCTTCGCCTTTGATCCGCATTTCGATCTTCTTCTGTTTGAGACGCTGCGCAATCTTGGCCAGTTCGATCTCGAGAATAATGGTTGCATCAGCTTTGTTGAGCTGACGAAATACGATCAGTTCATCGACGCGATTGATCAATTCCGGTTTGAACGCCTTCTTGGATTCCTCGAGTAAAGCGTTTTTCAGTTTTTCGTGATCGCTGTTTTCGCTGGACCCAGAAAAACCTATGCCGCCGCCGCTGCGGACAAATTCGGCGCCGATGTTGGAGGTCATGATGACCACGGTATTGCGAAAATCAACGGTTCGTCCCAGGCCATCGGTCAGCTTGCCTTCTTCCAGCACCTGGAGCAGAATGTGCATGACATCGGGATGTGCTTTTTCGATTTCGTCGAACAGCACCACAGCGTAGGGACGGCGCCGCACTTTTTCGGTCAATTGCCCGCCCTCTTCATGGCCAACATAACCTGGCGGTGAGCCGACCAGGCGAGATGTGGTGAATTTCTCCATGAACTCAGACATGTCAATCTGAATCAACGCGGTATCGTCGTCGAAGATAAATTCAGCCAACGCCTTAGCCAGCAAGGTTTTGCCGACGCCGGTGGGCCCCATGAAAATAAACGAACCAATGGGACGCCTCGGGTCTTTGAGGTCCGCACGCGAACGGCGCAGAGCGCGGCTGATCGCGTTGACGGCTTCGTGCTGGCCGACCACGATTTTCTCGATGTCGTCTTCCATGCGCAACAGGCGCGAAATTTCCTTTTCTTCGATCTTGGTCAGCGGAATACCGGTCCATTTGGAGACGATCAGCATAACGTCTTCTTCATCGACAGCGACCACGGTCTCGTCGCGCTTTTTACGCCATTCTTCCATGCGATGCTCCATCTTTTCGCGCTCGACCCGTTCCGCGTCGCGGAAGATGGCGGCTTCTTCGAATTTCTGGTCGCGGATGGAGCCTTCCTTTTTCTTGCGAATCTCTTCGATCTTGCGCTCGTGCTCTTTGATCTCTTTGGGCCTGGTCATTGCGCCGATGCGTGCGCGGGCGCCCGCTTCGTCAATGACGTCAATGGCTTTGTCCGGCAGATAGCGGTCGCTGAGGTAACGGGCCGAAAGCTCGACCGCGCCGTGAATCGCCTCATCGGTAATTCTGGCGTGATGGTGCTCTTCATAACGCGAACGCAGGCCTTTGAGGATTTCGAAGGATTCCTCGATCGTGGGTTCGGACACCATGACGGATTGGAAGCGCCGTTCCAGGGCTGAGTCTTTTTCTATGAATTTGCGGTATTCGGCCAGGGTGGTGGCACCGACGCACTGCAGTTCGCCGCGGGAAAGGGCGGGTTTGATAATGTTCGAGGCATCCATGGCGCCCTCGGCCGAACCCGCGCCCACGATCGTGTGCAATTCGTCGATAAAGAGGATAATGTTCTTTTCGCGGCGCAACTCGTCCATCACGGCCTTGATGCGTTCTTCGAACTGACCCCGGTACTTGGTCCCCGCCACCATCAGCGCCAGGTCCAGGGTGACCACTCGCCGGTCGCGCAGCAGTTCGGGTACATCCCCGCAGGTGATCATCTGGGCCAAGCCCTCGACAATGGCGGTTTTTCCCACGCCGGCTTCGCCGAGTAAAACAGGATTGTTCTTGGTGCGCCGGCACAGGATCTGGATCACGCGTTCGATTTCGTTTCCGCGGCCAATGACCGGATCCAGCGAGCCTTTTTCGGCAAATTCGGTCAAATCACGCCCAAATGTGCTCAAAGCAGGTGTTTTCGAAACCTTGGCTACTGTTTTATGGGGATCGTTATCATCCTCGGCGTCCATCTCGTTCTCCGGTTCATAACTGGGATCCAGCTCGCGCATGATGGCAATGCGAGCTTTTTTCAAGTCGACGTTTAAATTACGCAAAACACGGGAAGCGACACCTTCACCTTCGCGCAGCAGGCCCAGCAGGATATGTTCAGTGCCAACATAGGAATGACCGAGCGAGCGCGCTTCGCTGCTGGCCAGCGCCAGGACTTTTTTAACGCGCGGCGTATAGGGCAGGTTGCCCATGGTAACGGTTTCCGGCCCCTGGCCCACGGCTTTCTCAACTTCCATCCGCACAATCTCCAGATCGATGCCCATTTTCTGAAGTACGTTGACCGCGACCCCCTGACCTAAAGCAATCAAACCAAGCAGAATGTGTTCCGTACCGATGTATCCGTGATTGAAGCGTTCAGCTTCCTTGCGTGCGAGTTGCAGGACTTGCTGTGCTCTGGGTGTAAAGTTATTCATATTCCATCACTTTCCAGGCGTCGCGTTTTTCAATACGCGGCGCACCATGGACGCTCTCATTTCGTCCCGTTCGTCCGGTTTCAGTTTCTTTCCTTCAAGCATTTGCAAATGAGCTGGCTGCGACAACAACAAAAGCTCGTAAATGCATCGATCATCGACATTTTTTATCAACCCCATGTCGATACCGAGCCACAAGCCTGACAATCTGTCCAAAACTTCTTTGGATGTCAAGATATGTGCGTGTTTTAAAATTCCATAGCTGCGTCCAACACGATCTTGCAACACATGATCTTTTTTCTCAAACAGCCTTCCACGTGCATCATTCTCGTGTTCGACAAGCTCGTGAACGATGCGTTCAAGGTTGCCGATGATATCGGATTCTTTTTCGCCCAGGGTGATCTGATTCGAAATCTGGAACAGGTTGCCTGACGCTTCCGAGCCTTCGCCCCATAATCCGCGCACGGCCAGCCCGATCTTACCTACGCCCTTGATGATGGGGTCGATTTCATTGAGCAGCGCCAAGCCGGGTAAATGCAGCATGACGCTGGCCCGCATCCCCGTGCCAACATTGGACGGGCACGCCGTCAGATAACCTATGACAGATGAAAAAGCGTATTGCACATGTTTTTCGATCTCAGAGTCCACGCGGTCAATGTACTCCCAGGTGCGGCGAATATCAAATCCTGAGCTGAATGCTTGAATGCGCAGATGATCCTCTTCGTTGATCATCACCGCAACGCGCTCATCGCGTCGCATGACCAGGCCGCTGCCCGCGCCTTTTTCCAGTTGTTCGCGGCTGATCAGGTGGCGCTCGAACAGGATCTGTTTTTCCATACCTTCCAATTCGTTCATCCGGCAGCAATAGGCAGGTTGCAGTTCCGAGGCCTGGTTCAGGGCCGTTTTGAGCATGGCCCAGGTTTGTTCGCAACCGTCATCGCCGCCCCAGCCCGGGAACGGATGATCCTTGAGGTTACGGGCCAGACGGATGCGGCTGCTGACCACGATGTTGGTCCTGCTGTCCTGCCGCAACCAGGCCACCGGCTGTTTCAACAGTTCTTTCACCCACATGTGCGCTATTTCTCCATCCTGGCTTTGTATGACTGCAGTTTATCGCGCAGGGCAGCGGCTTTTTCATAGGCTTCACAGGCAACCGCTTCCTCCAGTTCTTTCTGGATTGCTGCAAATTCGGCATAAATGCCGACTTTTTCGTCCGAGGCCATGGGGGTTTTGCCGATATGCTGCTGGCTGCGATGCATCGCTTTCAAGAGCGGCATGATCTCAGGCTCGAAGGCCGCGTAACATGCGGGGCAACCCAGGCGACCGGTGCGCTTGAACTCTGAGCGGCTCATGGAACAGGTCTGGCAAATCTTTTCCGGTATCTTCTGTTCATGGGTTTCCCGCTCTTTTTCCTGCTCGTCGCTGCTTTCGGCGCCCAGACCG
The DNA here is from genome assembly GCA_964580325.1 of uncultured Verrucomicrobiota bacterium. GTDB lineage: Bacteria > Verrucomicrobiota > Kiritimatiellia > CAYTQP01 > CAZOLK01 > CAZOLK01. Next base: position 31,413 of record CAZOLK010000013.1, read on the forward strand.
AGAAGTATATCGGTGATGGACATGGGACCCTTCAAATCGAATCCGCTTTTCTCGGCACAGGATTCGCAGAGATGGAGTTTCTTGACTTTTCCGTCAACCACTTGAGTCAAATGGATCGTCGCTTCCTGGCATCCGCATTTTTCGCATTGCATAATTTTTCTTTTTCTCAATAGCATCAAGCAATCGGCGTGCCCTGTTCACGGGCCAACGAACGAAAGGCGGCGGTCAATTCCCGGGTCACCGGTCCGGGTACGCCGGCACCGATAATCCGTTTGTCGATATCCACCGCAGCGATAATTTCGGCAGCGGTTCCGGTCAGGAAGACTTCGTCCGCGGTATACAGATCGTAGCGGCTGAGTACTTCACGCTGAACTTCATAGCCGCGATCAAGGGCCAATTTGATCACCACATCCTGGGTAATGCCACGCAGCGCTCCGCACCAGGCAGGCGGCGTGAACAGCGTTTGACTTTTGACGGCAAATATGTTGTCGCCCGAGGCTTCAGCCACGTAGCCCTGGGGATTGAGCATGATGCATTCCATCACCCCGGCGTTCAACGCCTCGATTTTGGCCAGGATGTTGTTGAGGTAATTCAGGCTCTTGATCCGCGGATTGATGGCTTCCGGCATGTTGCGAAGCGTGCCGACCGTGATCAGGCGCAAGCCCTTATCGTACAGCTCCTGTGGGTACAATTGAATCACTGAGGCAATGATAATGATTTGCGGTTTGTTGCACAGGTACGGGTTCAAACCAAGGGTGCCCACGCCGCGCGTAATCACGGTGCGGATGTAGCCGTCGTGAATCTCGTTGACTTTACAGGTTTCCACAGTATGAGCGATCATCTCGGCTTTGGTCATGGGAATCGTGAGGGCAATGGCTTTCGCGGAATCGTAGAGGCGATCCACATGTTCCTCCAAACAGAAAATCCGCCCATTATATGCCCTGATCCCTTCAAAAACACCATCACCGTAAAGCAAACCGTGGTCAAAAACGGATATTTTGGCGTCAGCCTCATCTACCATTTTGTCATTGATAAAGATCTTCATCGTTCACCCATTGTTCTCGTCGTATTTAGAGCTGTATCATCAGATTTAATTAATAGCACGAAACAGAGCGCCGCGCACATATTTTTTGCAACAAATTAGGTCTTTGCATGTAGCTTATGTTCGGATGCGCATGCCCAACGACCTCGACCTGCTGAATTCTGGCGATCTGAATGAACATACGCCGCCCGCTACCGTCTCCGGCGATTGCGTACACCGGCGATACGCCCCGACCATTCACTCGTGTCAGCTTGCACTTGACAGGCTGCACCGTCAAGTGGTATAGCTATGCCTGAAAACGTTGAGCCAGTATCAGGCTGTGCGCTTATTTTTTTAACGAAAGGACTGAGATATGAAAATTCAGGAGATGTACAATCTCGAGGGCAAAGTGGCATTCATCACCGGTGGCACCCGCGGTTTGGGTTTACAGATGGCCGAAGGCCTGATGGAGGCCGGTGCCGCTGTTTCCCTGGCGTCGCTGGACGACGAAGAGCAGGTCAACAAGGCCAAAGCCCAGCTCGAACCGCTGGGGCGTCAGGTCATCACCCACAACCTGGACGTCACCAACCGTGAAGCCACCATCGACGCAGTGAACAAAACAGTCGAGAAATTCGGTCATATCGACATCTGTATCACCAGCGCCGGCATCAATGACGGCCACAGCATCGAACCCGGCGGCCTGGAGAAATTCAAAAAGATCATGGAAATCAACATTGTTGGCACCTATATCTCTTGCGGCGCCGTGGTTGAGCACATGAAAAAGCAGCAGGGCGGCAGCATCATCACGATCGGCTCCATTTACGGTCTGTGCGGCCTGGACAAGTCGCTCTATGTCGGCGACCTCGATGAATTCTTTGAATTCCCGGCTTATCACGCCAGCAAAGGCGCAGTGGTCAATTTCACCCGCGATCTGGCTACGAACCTGGGCCGTTTCAATATTCGTGCCAACTGTGTCTGCCCGGCCACCTTCGTTTCCGACCAAAACCGCCATATCCTGCAAGGCGATGTGCTGGACAAAATCAACAAGCGCACGCCACTCGGCCGCACCGGCATCGAAGACGATCTCAAAGGTGTCGCCGTGTTCCTGGGCAGCCAGGCCTCCAAGTACGTCACCGGCCTGATCATGCCGGTAGACGGCGGCTGGACCGCCTGGTAGACTTGGTCATTGGTCCACAGCGATTGGCCATTACAATTCCACTTGGACGTGTTTTTTAATTTGCCAGCGTGCGTAACTGTAATGCAGCCTATTCAGCAGGATATACAGGGGCGGCGAGAAACGGTACAGATACCAGAGAAGACGCCACCACCAGGGGCGAATGATAATCGGGCTGCGCCAGGTTAGCGCACGCAGGGCTTGTTTCGCAAACGCGGTCGGTTCCATGGGATAGGTCTGGCGCTTGAGTTTGTCCATAAGCTCCCGGGGTGTGTCGAACAGCATTTTGCCAAAAGCGCCGCCGCTGTCCAGGATCGGGGTCTCGATGACACCCGGACACAGCACGCTGACATAGATGCCTTTGTGCCGCGCTTCGACGCGCAGGCTGTTGGATAGGGCCACAACCGCGTGTTTGGTGGCGCTATAAGGCGCCAGCAGCGCCATGGGAATGAGCCCGGCCATAGACGCCGTATTGACGATATGACCGAATCCCTGTTCGATCATCATGCCATAAAAGGCCTGAATACCGTTGATGACGCCGAACAGGTTAACGTTGACGATGCGGTGTAGCTGTTCGGTGTTATGGAAATGTAGTGGTCCGGCATAGCCCATACCCGCGTTATTGAAAAGATAGTCAATACGGTTGTATTCGTTGCGCACATCCTGGGCCAATTCCCTGAATTGATCCAGGCTGGCCACGTCCATTTTGCGGGCAAACGCACGTGCGCCTGTGCTGCGCAATTGCACGGCAACTTTATCCGCCAGTTCTTCCTGCAAATCGACCAGCAGGACCGTTGCTCCCTGGGCAACCAGGGCTTCACTCAGCGCCCGGCCAATGCCGGAAGCGCCACCGGTTACCACGGCAACCGCGTCTTTATACGTTCGTATCTGGGCCATACATTCCTCCATAGGTAAACAGAGGAACTATACTCGCTTGCCCTGCCAATGTCCAACTCAATGACCAGTGACCAATCTATCCCCGTTGGACCGGCACGTGCGTGCGCTGCTGAATTGACTTGATCCAGGCGTCGATAGCTTCGTCAGGCGGGAACGTGGTTTCTTTAAGACTGAACTCTTTGCCCGTGCGCTGACTCTTGGATTTGCCTAGCGGATGGTAGGGTTCGATATGCACCGCCTGGCAATGCGTCAGGGATTCTGCGGTTCGGGCAATCCCCTCGAAATGGTCGTCGTGATCATTCAGACCAGGGACAATGGGGCAGCGAAGTATGGTTTGCGCGCCATCGCGGTCCAGGGCCAGCAGGTTGTCCATGATCGGCTGACGCTCAACCTGGGTATATTCCAGGTGGCGCGCAGCATCGGTTTCCTTGTAATCCCAGAGAAACAGATCCACTAGGGGTATGAGTTCGCGAAAGCGAGCCAGCGGCGCCATTCCGCTTGTGTCCAAACAGTTATGCACACCAGCCGCCTTGCCTTTTTCCAGCAAGGCGTGGGTGAAAGCGTATTGGGCCATGGGCTCGCCGCCGGAAATAGTCATGCCGCCGCCCGAAGTATCGTAGAAAGGTTTATCTTTGAGCACTTCCGTCAGCACTTCGTCCACGCTCATGGTTTTACCTATGATTTCCAGCGATTGGGCATAGCATTCCACAGTGCATTGTCCACAGCGCCGGCACTGCTCGCGAAGATACACATGTTGCCCGTTTTCCAAGCTGTGGCAGGCTTGAGGACAAACTTTGACGCAATAGCCGCAACCAATGCACTTGTCAGGTAGAAATGAGATTTCCACCTGCTTTTCGATGGATTCCGGGTTGTGGCACCAGACGCAGCTCAACGGGCAGCCCTTCAGGAAGACTGTGGTGCGGATTCCGGGGCCGTCGTGAATGGCGAATTTCTTGATATCGAAGACCAATCCGCGGATCGCGTCCGCGGCGGCCGGTGTGGATGACGTTTCACTCATGGCGTTCTCACCTTCTGCTGCGTTGTTGAATGAAACACTCTGCGTTCTTGCAGCGCCAGGGTCAACCTTAAAGATCGCACAAAAAGAGTACAAAACTTTTTGCTTTTTTTTCACGGGCAGTCTATGAAGGACATTTATCGCGAACATAATGAACATTGGGAGCTTAACCATGGGGCAGAACATATTTACCCAGGCCAACATTACGCCTGACGTCGTGCAGGCCGGCGATTGCGTCGAGTTCGTCATGACCTTGACTGTCGGACCTGATTACTGCAACGGCCCCACGAGGTTGATCTTCGATTTTCCCGGCACCCTTGGTTATTCGCGCCCATCGCTGATGCACCAGGAGAGCAATGGCTACATCGAGGCCTACGTCGATAATCCTAACGTGACCTACGTCAAACGAATCTGGGATATGGAGGTGAACGATTTCGCCAGCCGCGCCAAAACCTCGTGGCGCGGCATGGCTGCCCGTATGGCGGTGCTTGATCTATCCGCCGGCCTGACGCCGGGCGATGCCATCCGGCTGCACTGGGGCGACCCGGGCCGTGGGTATGGACCGGGCGTTCAGGTGACGACCGTGGTGCCGCAACCCGATTATCAAGACGTCGTGCATGTGCGCTATTTCAAAAACCAGGAGCGCGGCCTGCCGGATTTTGGCCGCTCTTTCAAAGGATACCAACGACCTGAGCCCGATTCTGTCCAAGCCCTGCCTTTCAAGATTTATCCCCGTTCCTGCCGCACACTGCGCCTGATCCGCAAGGCAAATGGTGCGCTGCTGGTTCCTCTGGACGCTTTCTGGAATGTGGCGTCACGCGACGATTCAGCGGAATTGATCGAACCGGCTGTTGGTCAGGCAACGCGCAACGCCATGGGTGCCTACGAGATCGGCGACAAGCATATCCAGTTGCGCACATACGCCAAGACCCTGCTGCAAGGCCCTGCCATGGACAATGTTGGCGACGGCTATAATATTTATTGGGGCGATGTGCATACCCATTCCATGTATTCGGTTGACTGTGTCGAGCGCGAAAAGCAGCACATGAGCCCAGGCGACCTGATGGATTTCGCGCGGCTTTCGGCAGGCCTGGATTTTTATGCCGTCACCGATCATCACGAGCCGGAACACGATCCGCGCAATCACATTGGCCAGGCCAACTGGGAACATACCATGGAAGATGTTCAAAGCCATGACCGGTCAGGCGAATTCCTGGTCTTTCCAGGCATCGAATACCGTTGCGTCCGGGGCGACACCGTGATTTTATTCAATTGGCTGCCCGCCTACAGCGAAATCGAGCGCCCGCAATGGGAAAACATCCAGAAGGCCTGGAAAGAGCTGGAAGGGCGCGATTGTATGAGCATTCCGCACTTTCATAACAACGGCCGGCTGCCGGAGGAGACCTGGTGGCGCAACGCGAACGAGCAACATGAACCCGTGCTCGAAATTTACTCCTGTCACGGTAGTTACGAACGCGAAGATGCCCTGGAAAACGGCCGCCCGCTGGTCAAAGCGTTTCGAGCTGACCGATCTGGAGCCGGTTTGCTGCAACGCGGCTATAAATATGGATTCGTCTGTAATTCGGACGGACACAAAGGCCATGTGGGACTCAACGGACTGACTGCGGTGTTGGCCAAATCGCTGGACAAGGCAGCGTTGCTTGAAGCCTACCGCGCGCGTCGCGTATATGGAACAACCAATGCGCGCATTCGCCTGCTGTTCAAGGCAAACGGCCACTGGATGGGCACCGTGCTGCCCCAGGTCGAGGAGAAAACCTTCAGCATCGACATCACGGGCGAGTCGGCGCTGAAACGCATCGATCTTTACCGCAACACGGAGCTGATCCAGCGTTTCCTGCCCGATGGCAAAGCATTTCAAACGGAGTGGACAATCCGCGACAATGGCCCGTCAAACTGGTATGTGCGCGCCACGCAATTGGACAACCAGATCGCGTTTTCAAGTCCGATCTGGTTCGAGTGATCGGGATACGGGTGAAGGCATCAAACGAACTTGATCTTACGCATGGCGAAAAAGCACATTTCCAGCAGCAGCAAGCCATGCTTGAAGCGTTGGATATTGGTGCTGCCATAGATGCGCTGCCGGTATCGAATGGGTAGCTCCACGATTTCCAGGTCCATTTTGGAGGCCCCGAAAATCAGATCATAGTCGCCGAAAGGATCGAAATCGCCGAAATAGGCTCGATTGGCTTTGAGAGTCTGGTAATGGTTGCGGGTAATCACCTTGGTGCCGCAGAGAGTATCCTTGAATTTCTGATCGAGCAGCCAGGAGAACATGATGCTGAAAAACTTGTTGCCGATCAGGTTCAGGGTGCGCATGGCCTCGTTATCCATGGGATAGACCAGGCGCGATCCGTTGATGAATTCGCCCTTGCCTGAGACAATGGCCTCATAAAATTTAGGCAGGTCTTCGGGCGGCACGGTCAGGTCAGCGTCAAGAATCATCAGAATATCGTTGCCGGCCATTTCAAAACCTTTGCGTACCGCATCGCCCTTGCCCACGCCGTCCTGACGCGCAAAGCTGATGGGCGTCTTGTCCTTGTATTGTTCGGCAACCCGCTGTATTTCCTCATAGGTTCCGTCTTCACTGCCCCCCTCGATAAAGATCAGTTCATGTCCGGAACCCATGGCCGGCAAACGCTGAACCAACGGTTCGATGTTGCCTTTTTCATTGCGCGCAGCCACGACCACGGAAACCGACCGCTCTCGCCGCGGTTCCAGGTTCATGGGGCGTGCGATGAAATAATTGACCAATCCCAACGACTTGATCAGCGGTAGGTTGGCCAGGAACAGGTTGAAAAACGCCGAGATCAGCGGCATATGGCGCGGAAACAACATTTTTTGATACGTCTTGACGACATGGAAACTCTCCAGCATGAGCAGATTGGCCACATCGCTGACACTGAGCCAGTTGTTGTACGGTTTCTTGCTGGTCATACGCAGCAGAGCCGCCAAATTCAGGATAGGATCCCACATGAAATTGTAATTGTTCATCAGCAACCGCGTATCCGGTGTGCAGTTACGACGCAGGTGCTGAAAGACACGCTGCACGTCAATGAAATAGCCGATGGTATCGGAAATGACAATATAGTCGAAATTTTCGGCCAGCTCGTAGTCATGCGCATCGCCGACCATAAAGGTCAGTTCGGGATAATTTTCGCGCGCCTTATCTATCATGTTCGGGCTGAAATCGATACCAACGCCTCGCGCGGGTCGGAGCGCGTTCAGTAGGTAACCGGTGGCACAGCCGATTTCCAGCACGGAAGAGCCCTCTGGTATGTGGAAACGGTAAAATGCGGCCAGTCGTTCGTTGTAATACCTGTTGCGTTTTATCCATACATCGCGTTCCGCGGCCAATGCATTGAAATACGTGCGCAAATGGTTGCGATCTAAACCGTGTTTCGTAGCGGAGTGTTCTTGTTGTTTCACGTTTTCTCCATGCTGCATGCGAGAGTTATGGCCTGAAAACAGGTCTGCGTCAAGCATAAGAATCTGGCATTGCACAGTTGCCATCGCCGTTGGTTGTGTGCTATCTATCTTATGTTCAAACATATAGGGCGTACCTAACGATCTTTTATCATTAGCGTTATGGATAGAAAATACAGAGTTATGATCGCGGACGATGAGCAATGCATTCGTTTGTTGCTGCGTAACGTGTTGGAGGAGATGGGGCTGGACTTGGTCGGCGAGGCGCGCAATGGGCATGAAGCCGTGGCTTTGTTCAAGAAAGCCCGCCCTGACCTGATGCTGCTTGATGTACATATGCCGATTCAGGACGGGTGCACGACCTTGCTTCAAATCAGGAAGGAATTCCCGGAAGCCAAGGTAATTATGTTGACCGCGGCTATGGATCCGAAACTGATCAAATGGTGCGCCTCCATGGGAGCAACGCATTATATTCTTAAAACCAATACCATAGCCAAGATTCAGGAGATGCTGCGTAAAACGCTGAACCTTTCGAGCTGATCCGATGCTTATCAAGCATCTTTGGGGAAGCGCACGTAAAAGGTGGCGCCCAATCCGGCCCCAGGGCTTTCGGCCCAGAGATCGCCGCCGTGAAGACGTGCGATTTTACGCGCCATCACCAGCCCCATGCCCGTACTTTTTTCGCCACCCGTCGGCTGAGCAGTCAGGGGATGGAACCACTTGAACATGTTGTCCATATCTTCTTGAGACAGACCAGGACCTTGATCCTTGACTGTCAGCAAATACTGGACAGTTTGCAGCACGGGTTCTTCCTTATCGCCCGTTGTTTCCGTCTCAGGTACTTCGCTCTCAGACGCCTCGGTCTCAGGCGTCATCTGCCGCAGCGAAATAGAGATGGTGGTTTGGGTAGGCGAAAATTTTATCGCATTATTGATCAGGTTGTCAAAGACATCGCCCATCAGATATTCGTCGATAAAAGCTTCGCCATAAACGATATGCCGATCGTCGAGTACGATTTCCTTTTCCCTGGCATAGGAACGGTTGCGCAGCACGATTCTGCGCACCAGGTCACAGTTGTCCGTCCAGTCGCGGTAGAGATCGATATCGCCGCTCAAATCCTTGTCGCGCTCCAGGATGGCGACCACGGCATTGTACATTTCCTGGCTGGACGTGCGGACAATATCAACCATGTCGCGGACGTTGCCGGACGAATTCTCGGTCAGTTTAACCAGCATCTCACTCAGCCCCTGCAACGGGAAAAGCCTGTTCTTTAGATCATGCACCATCAGGCCCATAAATTCGCCGCGCAACTTGGCGGCATCGCGCAAACGCTCGTTGGCCTTTTCCAGCTTTTCCTGCATTTTAACCAGTTTATGGGTATTGGAATCGCCGAGTTTGACAATTTTCGCGGTCTGGCGCAGCAACTTGAGATAATGCTGCTTCAGGAAAATAAAATCCTCGAAGCTTGCCGTGCCGGATTTTTCGATCTCCTCTGCCGTCGCGGCAACTTGCTCTTCCACCTTGAACAGTTTTGATGCTTCCTCGATTGGAGTTTCATTCATGGTTTCGGTCTCCTTATTAAGGAATGTGACGCGGGATCCCGCCTTTTTTCCGCAGCAATTCCCTGATGGCCTTCTCCAGTTTGCGCGGCTGCACTGGCTTGGTCAGCAGAAGGTCAACGATCTGGTTTATATTTTCCTGAGCACGCATCAGGTCGCCGAAACCGGTCAGCATGAGCACCGGGATGTGCTCCATTTCGCGCTTGACCTTGGCGGCCAGGGCCTGACCGGTCATTTCGGGCATGGCATGATCGGTAACGAGCACATCGATTTCGCTCTCGCGTAAAACATTCCAGGCTTCGCGTCCATTACTGACCGCCGTGACCAAGTAACCCATGTAGCGCAGCGTATTGGCGATCATGTTACGCAGCGGTACGTCATCCTCGGCAATCAGGATATGGGTGGCTTCGGCTTCGGGGTTTCCGGGCGCCAGTGCGGGTTGCCAGGATTCATCGGCCGTAAAAAGCTCTTCTCCCATGTCGGTCGAAGTCCGTTCGCCCTGCTGACCTGGCAGACGGATGCGGAAAACGGATCCCCGACCTTCCACGCTTTCAACGTCCAGTTGTCCATGGTGACGTTTGATAATGCCATAGACAATGGAAAGGCCCAGACCAGTTCCGCTCTGCTTCTGGGTTGTGAAGAAAGGCTCAAGGCATTTGGCGCGGACATCTTCGATCATCCCTCGCCCCGTGTCCCGAACTTCTACCACAACACTGTCCGCCTCACGTCGCAAAGAGATGGAAATCTCGCCTTTCCGAACAATGGCATTTTCGGCATTGAAGATCAGGTTGACGAATACTTCGCGCATTTCGTCCCTGAACCCTCTGATCCAGCAATCAGGCGCCAGGTCGGTCGTCAGCTCAATCATTTTACCGTGCGCCAGCGCCTCTATTTTCCATTTGGGCTTGGTAAACACCACCACATTGGCGATCAACGGTCCCAGATCGATCAAAACCTCGACGCTATTCCAAGACGGCGTGTAAAAATGGATCAGCCGTTGTACGGTTTCAGCCGCGTTTTCGGCGGCTTGTTGTATGGTGTCAAAACACTGGCTCATGAGCGCACTGTTTTCCAGCACCTTGGGATCGACGCGCGGCAAACCGGCGGCAATGATAATCGGTTGCAAGGCATTGTTGAAGTCATGCGCCACGCCGCGTGCCATCTGATCCAGCGCACTCAACCGCTCTTGGCACACGAGTTTATCCTGGGCTTCTTTGAGCGCTTTGAGCGTTTCCTCCAGGCGTTTGCTAATTTTGACCAGTTTATTCTGTGTCCGATCGCCGATAATGACGATTTTTCCCGATTTTTTCAGCAGCTTCTGGTATGCATCGCTGAGCGCACGGTAATCCTTGGTCGTGACCTGACCGCTCTCGAGAATACGCAGTGAATCCTCGGCCGCTTTCAGTTCGTCCTGAAAAACATTCCGGGCCGCTTCGTTGAGCATATCAATAACTTATATAGGAAAATTTCAGCGAAACATCTTCGGCGAATTCTTCACCGCTCTCCAGTATATCCTCGTCGTCCTCACGATAATACCAGTGTACCTTCACTTCACCGTCGTCTTCGGCAAACTGCTCCAGTATTTCGAGTAGATCCAACAGGCACTTGGAGGAACTGGTGTTGAAGTAGTTGAGCTTGAAACTAATCTCGATCGGTTTTTTCACATCGTGGACATAGGTTTCCAACCATGCAAAAACCGGTTCAAAAAAACGGTTCGCGTTTTCCGGATAGGATTCCCCTTCCAGTAGTAGTTTTCCCGTCTCGTGCTCAAATCGCACAAGCGGGGTCGTCGCTGTGGCGTCTAAAACGAGATTGTCCATGATTAGCTTCCTTTACTGACTTTGGCCGTTAAAACAAAAAAACAGTGATCGTCGTCGAATTTGCGATATGCGTATTCCAGCGGCGTATCGGACTTGCGCGCAATATCGAGCAACCCAAGCCCCGCGCCGCAACTGTTCTCGTCGCTATGCATGCGGCGCTGTTCCTTGTAGGCCACTTTGAGTTCGTCAGCCCTGAGACTGTTGATGTGCTTGCAGCGCGCGATAAGGTTGTGGCAACGTTCCTGATCCGTCCGGTTGCCGGAGGAAATGCAATAACTGCCCGCTGTTTCCATCACCTCGATCACGCCCACGCCCACCTCGTTGCCGGACTGGTTGATATCCTTCTTTTCCATGGAATGGTGCAGCACGTTTTGAGTCATTTCGACAAAGATGGCAAATACTCGCTTCACCGACTTGCTGAGTCCCAGGTGTTGGCGGATAAAGCCGGCGAGTTCGACCAGGATTTCCTGAGATATCGCCCCTTTGAACGAAATCAAAATGTGGCTATCCAGCATTTTGTTATAGTATTCAAACAAATCGTCCGGTTTCATGACGCATCCTTAGCTAACTCTCTTCATTTAATGAACACCATCATCATACAAAAGATTACATTGTGATTCAACTTAAAATTACTTTTTCCTGTCAAGCTGTTTTTAGACGGATTGCGGATTGCGGATTGCGGATTGCGGATTGCGGATTGCGGATTGCGGATTGCGGATT
>CAZOLK010000014.1:0-35101 GCA_964580325.1 uncultured Verrucomicrobiota bacterium
TGACGTTCTCGGCGCGGTCCTTCGGGCTGCTGCGCAGCGCCTCGATTGGCGCGAACCGTTCGTGCGCGTCGTAGATCAACTCGACGTCGGGACCCAGTTCGCTGCGCAGCAGGGCAAATAAGGCGGGTACGTCGCGTAGCATTTTTCGCGGGTCGAAATAGCGTCCATCTGGCGCTTTGGGATGCGGCTTGTTCAGGCCGCGGTTCATGATGGAGAAACCGCCCAGTTGACAGCGCAGGTGGTTGAACCCTGGTCCAGCAACGCGTGCGCTTTGCTCAAGACTTCACGCGGCGTCGCGCCGGATGCATGGACATAGGGTGTGACCGCATGGCGGCAGGCGCCGCCCCACAACTGGTAGCAGGGGAGCCCGGCAACCTTGCCTTTAATATCCCACAGCGCCATGTCGATGCCGCTGATCGCGTTGTTGATCACCGGGCCGTTGCGCCAATAGCCGGACACCATCATGCCGTGAAACAGGTCTTCGATGCCGGCCGGGTCGCGCCCCTGGACCAAAGGCCCGAGATGCTCGGTCAGCGCGGCTTCCACTGCTTTGTGACGCTGCGTATAGGTGGCGCACCCCAGTCCGTACAAGCCCGGTTCGCTGGTGTCGACGCGGACAACCGTCAGTCGTGCGTTGGGTCCTACAGGTTGGGTATGAAATACGTTTACTTTCGTGATGCGGATCCGTGCACTCATTGCGTTTCTCCATCCAGTGGGTTTTGAAAGCCATGGATACGCCAACCAACCCGGCATGTCAAGCACCTGGCGGAACTACGAACCTTCAAACGGATCGTAGTCCCTGGGGGGGACGCCCATGATTTTTTTGAATTGCTTGGAAAAGGCGTATGGATCGGCATAATTCAGCATGGCCGCTGTTTCCCTGACATTGTATTGCCCCAGCAGCAGGCAGGCTTTTTCAATGCGCAACCGCACCTGGTAGTCGATAGGGGACAGACCGAATATTTTGCGGAACTTCTGGCGAAAGGTTTCATAAGGCATGTGCATCATGGCCGCGGCCTCGCTCATCTTGAATCCCGGGTTCAGGTTGCCGGAGAGCACGCCGATGGCCCTGGTTTTGAATGCCGCGGTCTGCTCGTTGCCCAAGGCCATGGTGTAGATGTTGTCAAGCAGGCGGGTCAATTGAAGCAGCAGGCCGCGCGACGGCAGGTTGGGATCCACGATGCCGTCATAGATGTCCAGGTACGCGCGGATGAGCGAGTCGTGTAGCCCGGGTTGCAGAATGCTGATGGACCTGTTCCAGAAACCGAGTTCATCCAGGCGTTGCCCGGTATCGCCATCCAGACAGATGGAGCACTCGAAAAAATCGTCGCCAGCGGCCAGGTGCAGTGCATTTGCCCGGCGCCCGTTATACTGGAACATGATCCCTGGCTCAAGATTGCGCTCCATGCCACTCGCTGGATCGTACAGCGTGCCGCGACCGTCCAGGACATAGGATAGCGCGAAAAGCAGGCGCGATTCGCCTGGATGCGTGCGCGAATAAATCTTGGGAAAGGGCGGATAGGTCTGGTCGCGTACCGACCGGTTCGCCCGCCTGGCAGGCTGAAACACGCAGGTCAGCCGCCCGGCCTTCACGCCGTAATAAAGGTAGCGCGTGCGCGCATGGGGAAAGCGCCGAAACGCCGCCGGTAAAAATTGTCCCGTTTTCATATCTAACCGATTACCACATGTTTTTTAACAATCAAGCCATTTTCATTGATTTTTTGCCGAAGTATAGTGATGGACCATGACATGAATTATGCATCATGGGTCATGAGAACAGCGGACAGTAGAGAGAAATTAAGAACAGTAACGGAGAAGGATTATGGCGAAACTATTGGACCATCTGGAAAACGATTATCTTGACGTAACCATTCACGAGGACGCTTCGCTGCGCATCAGGGACCGGCGCCAGGGTCAGACCTGGCAGGCCGGACCGGTCGCGATTCAGGAGCAGGGGCCCATCGATGTGGGCCATGTCTGGCTGCGCCAGGAGCGCAGCGTTTGCGAGCAGTTTGCCGGCCGATTCAGCGGTAAAAAGGAAGGCGACGGGCTGCGCTTCACTTTGTACGGACGGTTGGGACGTGAGGTCGGCACGTTCCGCTGTCGCTTTGAACTTGACCGAGACAGCCTGCTGGCGACCATCGTCGAGATCGATGAAGCCCTGCCTAGCCTGGTCTTCCCCACGCCGCTCGAATCGGAGAGTCTCGTCTTTCCCTCCGGCGTTGGCCGTTGGCTGCGCGAACCGCTCAATCACCGCGTGCGCTATTTCTGGAAATTCCGCTCGCACTTGAACATGCGCTGGTTCGGCGGGTTGAAGGGCGACCGCGGCTGGCTGGCGATCGTGGAACAGGGTCACACCAAAGCGGGCGTGCTGGCCGCCAACATGACGGCCGCGCCCGGCTGGATGAAGTCGCTGGGCAAGTGGAAACTGCCGGTCAGCGTGCGCTACCGCTTCGTCGACGGCGGCTACGTGGGCCTGGCCAAAGCCTTTCGCGCCTGGACCCGGGAGCACGGTCTGTTCAAAACGCTGGCGGAAAAAATCGAGGAAAACCCACGGGTAGCCAACTTGGTCGGCGGTCGGCACATGGCGCTGAACTTGGCCCGCCCGTTTTATCCAGAGCGCCACGAGGACCGGCTCATGCCGATCAAAGAGCCGGCCCGGCGCCAGGGGCATGTGGCGATTCACTTCACCTTCGGCGAGGCCCGGGCCATGTTCGAGGAGGCGCGCGCGCTGGCTGGCCCTGGAAAAGGTTTGTGCCTGATCCGCGGTTGGATCAAGGGCGGCTACGACGAGTCGCACCCGGACATTTGGCCGCCGGAACCATGCTTGGGAAACGAACAGGAGTTGCGCCAGGCGTTGGATATGCCCAAAGGGTTTGTCGGCGCGCTGCATGATAACTACCTGGACATGTATGCCCAGAACCCCAGCTTTCCTAGGGGCGTCAACATCATGGCCAACGGCGATCCGATGCCCGCGGGTTTGTGGGCCGGCGGTCAGGCCTATGTGATCAACTCACGCAATGCGCTGGCCTATGCCGAACGCAACTGGGAAATGACCCGCAAGCTCGAACCCACAGGTATGTTCATCGATACCACCACGGCCATGGAAATGCACGAATCCTACGAGCAGGACAACACGCTGACCAGCCTGGAGGACGAAGTCAACAAGGCCGCGCTGCTCCGTTTCTATAAGGATCAGGGCATGGTGCTGGGCAGCGAGGAAGGCACGGATTTCGGTGTCCCCTACATCGATTGGCTGGAAAACCGGCACCAGCATCAGCCCGGCGGATCCATTCCACTCTGGCCCCTGGTCTTCCACGACGCAGCCTGCTGCTGCCGCTATGTGCGCAACCAGACCAACTGGTTGCCGGACCTGCTCTGGGGGTATATGCTGATCTGGAACTTAGGCGACCGCGCCGGTTTTGAAGCAGCCAAACCGTTCATCCAACAGGCCGCGCCCGTGGACCAATGGCACGCACGCATCGCCACCGCGGAGATGATCGATCACCGCTACCTGGACAACGAAGGCTTGGTTGAACAAACCGCGTTTGCCACCGGCGACCTGATAACCGTCAACTTCGCTGACCAGACGCGCACCGTGGAAGGCCGCGCTATCCCGGCCCGCGGTTATGTCATGCACTAGACGATAGCGGGCGACGATAGCGGATTACAATTCTTTATCTGAATAAATCAACAGATCCTTCAGGCTGCTTCGGCGCTCGGAGATGCGTCTCGTCCGGCATCCTGAGAGTTATCAGAAATTCCAGGCCTTGGGTTGGCTGATGGTGTTTAAGGTATCGCGCAACTTGTTCCAGGCTTCGTGCGCGCCCAGAATGCTCGTGGTCACTGGCACGGCGAGTAAAGCGACAATACGCGCCGTGACCAGACCGACCCTGCCGCCGGGCGTGCTTTTGTGCGCGGTTTGATAGACTTCCTGAGCATTCATGCCCCAGCGCCTGAAAATAGCGGCAGTGATGTCATGGCAGAACCAGGTGCCCCATGATGAAGGATGCGCGTAAACTTCGTCCGTGGCGTCAACGACTTTTTGCCAGGTCAGCGGAATGTTGCGGCCCTCCACGCCGTTTGGATTCTTGTCGCGATAGAGCGCGGCGCCAAGAATATCGCCCTGAAACACGCCTACGCATTTGCCATTGGCGTAGAGATTGATCGAACTGTGGCCAACCGATGTCCCAATGCTCAAACGCGCCGACCAGCGCGTCTGCCGACGATGGATGCCTTCCAGATACTTCATCGCCTTTTTCTTCGTATTGTATGCGTACATAGCCGTGAACCTTTCGCTAACCAAAATTAAATACTATATTAACAATAAAACCGCCTAATCAATATTGCGCTATTAATGATGTCATGCAACTTTAAAACAGCGCTCAGGCTTCTTTTTTTTGTTCAATTCAGAAACTGATTGGACAATGTAAGGTTTGAAGTTTTAGTAAAGTTTCGTCACAGCACCTTATAGACCGCCGAAATATTCCACGTTTCCCCTTGACACCCAAGCGGCTCTGTCTTATATTAAAATCATATTTTATTTTTTAGGGCAATGAGATTTGCGCGAGTAAATCGTGCCTGAAAAGAATGGAGATTGCGAGATGAGAAAGAGCTTATGCGCGATATTTGTCGCTTGCGCGGTTGTTGTCTGTGCCACGTTGGCTGATGAACCACCTTTGCTCAAGACCGTACCTGACGATTTCACCATCGTCGATATCCGGCCTTTCTGCAATATGGGCTGGACCGATGAGACTGCCGGCGACGGCCGGGGCGGTTGGAGCGATCAGGGCGATAACGATATGCCCAACGCGCCCCTGGGCCTACGCGACTGCCGCGGCATTCCCTTTGACATCGTCGATGCGACCGCCAACGAGGGCAAGTCCCTGATCGTGTTCAAGTCCAGGAACTTTGCCAACGGCGTGGACGTGGTCGAGATACCGCTCAACGGTGCCCGAGCCGAAACCATTTATGTTTTGCAGGCAGCCGCTTTTCTCAAGGGTGGCGCGGCTAAATTCACCCTGATCTACGAGGATGGCGGCAAAAGCAAGACGCTGCAGGCCTGGGAAAATATCCGCGTTTGCAATTGGTGGCGCCCCACGGACGGTAGCAACTACAAAGTTGCGTTCGTCGCCGCGAACGCCATGTGCGATGCCGTGGGTATGGTCGTCATGCAGTGGTGCAACGAGCAACCGGCAAAACCGTTGAAGAGCCTGCTGATCCAGAGCTATCGTAAGGAGACGGTCATGATCGTTGGTGGCGTGACGCTGTCGCGCAAAAAAGGGTCGCCGTTCAAAAGCGATCACCAGCCGGCGCCCATGCGCACGGCCGGCATAAAGACTGACGGTCAGACGCATCAGTTCCGTTACAATAACAAGTTTTTCTACCCGCCGCAAACCGCCCATGACGGAAACCGCAATTGGAGCCAGGTGCAGAAACGGATAACCTATTTCAAGACGTGGCTCAAGAAACCGGATGCCGCGGCCGCGCTGGCCCGTGAACTGCTGGCCGACGAGGAGCCGGACGAAATCTATACCCGTATGCAGGCCCTGGCTTATCTGGTCGAATTCGAGCACCTGAATAAAGACAAGAACAAGCAGAAAGCCGGCATGGCCTTGATCGCCAGGGTCTTTGATAACCTGCAAGCCAGGAATGAGTTGCGCGCCAGCATCGTCGCTTCCGAGCTTTTGTGCAAGACCGTGGCCGCGGTCGGGTGCGCCGGCGGCTCGATCAGGGACTTCCCCGACGAACTGTGCGAACGCGCCGCGGCTCTGCTGGACCATCCTGACCCTGTCGTACAGGCCGCGGCCGAGTGGACGCTGGCCCAGCGCTTCAAGAAAAACAACATGACCAGCCATTTCAGAGGCCTTTTTCCGGAAGAGAAACGCGCCACGTCCTGGTTCCAGCAATGGTGGAACCGCGGCACTGATCGCCTGCTGGATGACGACTATGCCCGCCAATTGGTGCACCTGGACCGGCACCGCACCCTGAACGGCTTGCGCACCGAAGTCGATAAGATCGCGACCCGTCTCGAGGCCATGGCTGCTGCTCCGGACAGCCGGCCGGACCAGGCCGCGGCCGCGCGCACCGGTTTTGACAAGGCGCTGACGACCATCCGGGCCGCGCTGGACGCTGAAAACCTGCTGGCCGCGCATCAGGCTTACCCGCCGTTGCGCCGCGCCGCCCGGCACGTCATTATGGCCTGCCGTTTTGATTTCCCGGCCGAGGGCTGCGCGTTCATGACCAATTACCGCATCCCCGGTGGCGACTGGAACGTGAACATGGCCGTGGTCAGCGTTATGAACATGCCCTGTGGCGACATCCACTGGAAAACCTCGGCCGATCCCGCTTACACGTCCGCGACTTTCGGGGTGCGGGAAAAGATCGGCGACGGCTCGTTGCGCGGCATGGACTTGGACTGGGACACAGCCAAAATCGTTTTCTCTTTGTGGAACCAGCCCATAAACCCCAAGTTTGTTCCCTATGGATGGAACAAAACGAAAAATGCGCACATCTATGAACTGGATGTGGCCTCCGGCGCGGTCTGCCAACTCACCAAAAGCCCGGGCAACAACGATATCGAGCCTTGCTACCTGCCCAACGGTGACGTGATTTTTGCCTCGGACCGCTCCAGCTTCGGCAACCAGTGCGCCGGGCCGTTCATCCAGGACAAGCGCTGTACCACCCTGTTCCGGATCGATCCGAAGCGCAGCCCTGACCCGGTGGCGATCAGCAACAACAAAGATTTTGACCGCTATCCTCACATCCTTAACGACGGCACGGTCGTGTTCATGCACTGGGAATATCAGGAACGCGATCTGTACAATTCCCACACGGCCTGGCGCTGCCGGCCCGACGGATCCAACATGGACGCGTTCTACAAGCAGCACATCGCCTATCCCATGTCTATCCGCGACGTACAGCAGGCGCCCGATTCGCAGATCTGCGTGGCCACGGCCCAGGGTCATCACGACTCGCATATCGGCCCGGTGATCCTGTTCAACCCGTCGTTGGGCATCAACAACCCGGACACCATGCAACTGGTCACACCAGGCGTGATGAGCGTGGAAGGCGGCTTGGGACCGCTGTATCAACAGGTTGTTCCCGAAGGCGGCGTGGAGAACCGCGGCGGCAGCTATATCAACCCGTTCCCCATGTCGGAGAAGGCGTTCCTGGTGGGGCATGATATGGAAGGCCTGGGCGGGTACCGCCGCAGCGGCGGTATGTCCGAATATGCCGTCTACTACATCGATGTCTGGGGCAACCGCGAGCTGATCCACCGCGACAAGGAGATGAGCTGCTTCATGCCGCACCCATTGCGCAAACGCAAGCGGCCGCTGGTCATCGCCGACATCATCGATCCGGACGCCACCTATGCCACAGCTTTTTGCGAAAACGTCTACCGCGACATGCCTGGCGTGGCAAAGGGCGCGGTCAAATACCTACGCATGAGCCAGCGACTGATGCTGCCGGCGCCCGTGGACTACGACGACCCGGCCTATCGTTACAACCACCTGCACTGGCAACCTGGCGATTCCACGAGCATGCACTTCGGTTACTGGACCTTCGCGCCCACCCGCACCATCGGTTTTGTCCAGGTCGAGGAGGACGGCAGCGCCTACTTCAAAGTGCCGGCCGGGACGCCGGTCTACCTCCAGGCACTGGACGAAAACTGGTGCGAAATCCGGCGCATGCGCACCAGTTTCACCTTGCAGCGCGGTGAGTTCCGCGGCTGCGTGGGCTGCCATGAATCGCAGCTCGAAGCTGTGGGCACCATGCCGGTCTATCCCAAAAACACGATGAACAAGGGGCCGCAAACGCCGGTCAAATCGCCCTGGGGCGACTGCGCGGTGCAGGATTTCCGCCGCGATATCCAGCCCATTTTCGACAAGCATTGCGTTGGTTGCCATGGTGTGCGCAATCCCGAGGCCGAACTCGATCTGACTGGCCGTCCAGTCGCTGGCTTCACCCAGTCCTACCGCAGCCTGTTCGGTATCGGACCCGACGATCCGCAGGTGGTCAACGACCTGACGCTACACAAACACATCCACCCCGAAGCGGTCAACGACGCGTATGTCGATCCAATGAACAAACCGCCCAACCGTCCGCGCGATTTGATCAAGCTGATGCAGCAGAGCAAGTACCCGGGTCAACTGATCGACATCTCGGACAAGAACGCGCGCGACGCAAGCGTGACTCAGCCCTACCAGTTCGGCACGAACAAGAGCAAGCTGATCCGCAAGCTGCTCGACGACCCGTCGCACTGTAAGTCCCGGGCAGCAATCGCCCATGCCGACTGGCTGGCGCTGACCACCTGGATCGACCACAACGCTAATTTCCACAGCACGCTGATCGACAAGTCGCGCTATCAGAAGGAGAAAAAGGTCACCCGTGTGCCCTACTACCTGCCCGATCCCTGGATCCCGGCTGACCTGAATCCTTCATTTTACAACAAAAAGAATTCATCCATCGTGCCGGACAAGATGAGCAAGAAGTAATGAGGCAAGTTTCTATACGGAGCGATAAAATCACATCCAAATCTTATTTTTCAACCACCGATGACACCGATAGATAAGAAAGAATAGTGCTATGAACCAACAGAAACCCTATTTTGTTGGCATCCAGTTCGATGCTTGGAAATTTGAAGGACGGTCGGAAAGCGAACTGATCGCTGAAATGTGCGCGTTGACGCCGTTGACCGCGCTGATGATCCTAAACAGCAACCGTATACGCTATACGCCGAGTCATACGGCGGGTACGGTTTTCCGCCAACCGCAGCGCGACCTGGACCGAAACGGTCGCGACCTGCTCGATCGTTTCACTGGACCGGCAAAGGAGCATGGCGTGGACCTGATCCTAGGCGTGGGCGAACAGGCTTGGGGCTATAACCACGACTATCCCGGCTATTCCCAGATCGCCATGATCGACTGCTTCGGCCAGGTCAACCGCCAGTCCTGCGTCAACAACCCGACCTGGCGCAAGTTTCAACTCGCCTGTTTCGAGGACGCGGTGCGCGAACACCCTTACCTGACCGACATCATGTTCATGCACGAGCGGGTCGGGCCGTTGGCCGCGGTTTTCACGCCCGCGGGCTGGCAGGCCGGCGGCCGGTTCCCGTGCTGCTTCTGTGAGCATTGCCGGCGCAAAGGCAAGGAACGCGGTTATGACCCGGAAAGGGCGCGTGAAGGTTACAAGAGGCTGCTCGCCCTGTTCGATCCAGACAACAAACAACCGTTCGACGGTTGGTTCGTCAATTTCTGGCGCCTGATCGGCCGTTATCCCGAGATCATGGCTTGGGAGCAGCTCATGTGGGACAACTTGCACGAATTCCGCGCCGCTGTAGCAGGCACGGCACGCATGGTCAATCCCGAGATCCGGGTGGGCTTCCACTTTCAGAACGCCACGCTGCTGGCTGACTTTATTTGGCGCGCTGGCGATGATCCGGAGCGGATCAAGGAATATGCGGATTGGGTCAAGCCTTCGGTCTACCCCGGCGCATCGGGTCCGCGCTACAGCAACATGCTGCAACAGTTCAACCGAACCTTGCTGCGCGATCTGCCCCTGGACCTGGCGCACCGTTTCATGGCTGCTCTGTTCATGCGCGACAACACGATCGGTGCTGACGCGCTAGACCAGGAAAAGAAGGTCAAGGACGGTTTCCCGGCCAAATGGATTTGCCAGGAAGTGACCCGGCTCAGTCGCGCCTGCGCCCCGCGTCACCTGTACGCCGGCCTGGGCATCGGCGTGCCAGGCGGCGAACAGTCTGAGACGCCGGATGCGGTTCGGGCCTGGACCGAAGCTTGCGTACAGAGTGAAGCCAGGGGCGTGCTGTTGTCGCGCCATTACAGCGAGATGGATCATGCGTTGCTGCGTGTTGCCGGCGAAGTTTTACGCAACCGATGAAAGGAATCCGACCGTGCAGGGTAAAATAAAGTGCCTGTCCTTTATGGCTGTTCTCGGCGTCGCGCTGCGCGCCGCGGAACCGACCGAAATGGAGATCGCCGAACAACTCGCGGCCAAGTGCGGTTATGCCCGCATCGGCCATGATGCCGAAGGGCATGTGACCGGGTTGCAGTTTGTCACGCGCAAAGCCTATGTGGAAGAGGATGAGTGGCTGGGTTGGAAAGTCGTCGAGGTGGTCAATAAGGGCGGCAAGGACCTGCCGCAACTGACCGATGCTGACCTGGCCCATCTGCACAAACTGCCGCATCTCACGTTTCTCAAGATGGACGGCATGATGGTCAGCGGCCAGGGTTATGCCTCGCTCAAGGCATTGAAACAACTCGAATACCTCGGACTCCACACCATTGACCGCAAGGAGCTGGGCGTCAAGTGCGATCCGACATGCTTGCTGGTGGCCAATGAACTGCCCAACCTGCGGCGTTTCGATTACAAGCACAACTTCAAGATGCGCAACGTTCCAGTTGACCGGCTCAAGGGCACGGACAAGCTCGAGTACCTGCATCTCGACAATGCCTGTTGCGAATCCTCGGTCGTCCCGTTCATCCTGGCCTGCCCGAATCTGACCCGGCTGGAACTGCACCGCACCGGCATCACAGCGCAAGACCTGGCCAACATCGTGGCGACCAATAAAAAACTGACCGACATCCGCATCCGTCCTCGGGACAACAAAAGCGTGCAGCCCGACGACCTGGCTCTGCTCAAGCAACTGCCAGCACTGGAGACGCTCTGCTTCGGTGGTCATTACAACAAGTTGAAATTCACGACCAAAGACCTGGAAGAGATAAAAGCGAGCAAAACCCTCAAAACCATTGTCGCGCCGGTTAAGAAAAAGGACGATCCCCTGTTCAAAGCATGGGCCGACAGCCTGGAAGGCGTTGAGGTTAGTTTTAGCTATTATTAGTAATCCAATAACAAACGACGAATGACGAATAACCAATGACCAATGACCAAATGCAACTATTGGGCAAGGCGTTGCGCGATTATCATGGATGGGGCTTTGCCCAGCCCTTGGAGATCGTGCGTGAAGACGGGTACAGTTTCCGGATCCCGCTCAGGGACTTTTTTAACAGCCATATAGTCAACCCGTTGGAGCTTCTGGCCTTGAATACGTGTCATGGCCGCATTGTTGACGTGGGTGCGGGTGCGGGCAGGCATAGCCTTGAGCTGCAGCGTCGCGGCTGCGAGGTTCTGGCCATTGACCTGTTACCGGACGCATTGGAGATCATGCGGAAACGCGGCGTCCGGAATGTGCAATGCCTGGATCTCTACAACCTGGACAACGGACCCTGGGACACCATCCTGATGCTCTCCAATGGCCTGGGCCTGGCCGGCACGCTGGCTGGTCTGGAAAAACTGCTCGATCATCTCAAACCTCTGATGAGCGATCGCGGCCAGGTGCTGGCCGACGCTCTCGACCTGCGCTGGACCCGAGATGAAGCAACTCAAACCTACCAGCAATTCCTGGTCAACGCAGGCCATTACTGCGGGGAAATGCGTCTGCGCATCAAATACGGCGCCCAGTTGGGCCAACCGTTCGACTGGCTGCATATCGATCAGGACACCTTAAAAGAGATCGCCCGAAAAAAAGGCTGGCACGCCGAAATGCTGCAAAACACGCCCAACGGCGATTACCTGGCCAGAATAACGATCTATTGATTCAGATCGCCATTCCCGACATCTACCCTGCGCCCTGGGTCCTGGGCGCAGCCCTGCGACACAAAATCGCCCCGTAGTCGTCAACTCCGACGCCCACCGCCCCACGGACATTGTCGGCCACTTTGACGACACTTGCACGATCCTGCGCGACATCGGTTTCCGCCACCATGTTTACTTTCATCCATACGGCTGGAAAAAGGCACATCTTTAAGTATTGTTTTCAGTGGTTTTTTTCCGCGGAGGGTGTTATTTTCTTCCAAAGCAGTAAAAGAACGAATGAGGAAGTTTATGAAAAAGATGTTTACCTGGTTGATATTGGGTTGTGTGTTGTGTTTTGCAAACGGATTGTTGGCACAAGAACAGGATGCAGGAAAAGCAGGGGAAAAACCTGGTGTCGAACAAGTGGGCGTGAAGACAGCCGAGACCATGCCGCAAGAAGCTCAAAAAGCGGTCAAGCAACTGGAAGAGGAAGAGGAAAGCTCCGAAACCGAAAAGAATGAATCCGCGAATCGATCCGCGCCGACCGAACCGGCGCAGCATGCCTACACGGCAAACGATTCGTACGAGAAAACGGTCTATGTCATTCCGATCAAAGGGGTTATTGACCCCAAAATGGTGTTCGTCGTCCGCCGCAGCCTCAAAGAGGCGGAACTCAACAACGTGGCTGCCATTATTTTTGAAATGGACACGCCTGGTGGCGTAGTGGACAGTGCCAGCAAAATCGTCAAGCTGACCTCCAATTTGAAAATCCCGACCTATACGTTCGTGGAAAGACACGCGCTTTCGGCAGGGGCGTACGTCTCTCTGGGCACAGACCACATTTACATGGCGCCTGGCAGCGTGATCGGTGATTGCATTCCCATCTTAACCCTGTTCGCCGACAAAGAGGAGCCGGATTATATACGTGAAAAAATCGAGAGCCCGGTGGCGGCCATGCTGCGCTCGACTGCCCAGGCACACGGACACGATCCTGACCTGGCCGAAGCCATGGTGCGCCGTTCCTTTGAATACAAAGTCGGTGATGAAGTCATTTCGCCGGCAGGCCAAATCCTGACCCTTAGCAATACGGAAGCGGAACGCAAAATCCGTGAAGGCGGCAAACCCCTGCTCTCCGAAGGCACGGTCATGGATGTCCATGAATTGCTCGAACACATCAACCTGCCCGATGCGCAAATCAAGGAGTTCAAGGCCACCCAGCGCGAACAAATCGCCCTGTTCATCCACAATTACCTGTTCCTTTTTCTCATCGGCGCGTTGATCGGCATCTTCATCGAGATCAAGACCCCGGGCTTTGGCATCCCCGGAACGTTGGGCATTGTATGTATAATCGTCTTTTTCTGGGGCATGAACGTGGCCGGGCTGGCCGGTTCGTTCGAGATCATGCTGTTCGTCATCGGCCTGATCCTACTGGCTGTCGAGGTGTTCATTACGCCGGGTTTCGGATTCCTTGGCATTTCTGGGATCCTCCTGATTCTGACCTCGTTGGTTGCCGCCATGGTGGAGAGTGCGCCTGGCGGTCCCTGGATGCCGGAGTTCCAGTCTTTTGAATTTCCCTTCCGCACGATCCTGTTCTCGCTGGTCGGCGCATCGGCCCTGATGATGTTGCTCAACAGGTATTTGCCCAAAGCGCCGTTCATGCGCGGTCTGGTCCTGGAAAAGAGCACAGACAAGAAATCGGGATTTGTATCCTCCAAAACGGAATCGGACCTGGTCGGCAAAACCGGCGAAGCGATCATGGCCTTGCGTCCCAGCGGCATCATCATGTGCGAAAACCGCAAATTGGATGTGGTCACCCGCGGCGAGTTCTTCGAAAAAGGCACCTGGGTCAGAATTGCGGAAGTGCACGGCTTCCGCATCGTGGTCGAGAAATTGGAGGAAGGCTGAACATGGAAAATCTTTTAGGAATTTACATCGCGCTGATCGCGGCCGGCATCATCCTGGTCTGCTCCGAGATCTATGTTCCGGGCGGCTTGCTGGGTCTTCTCGGTGCTGTCAGCCTGATTGCCGCGATCGTAATGGGCTTTTTCATCTTCTCCCTCCAAGAGGCGATCACCGGCACCATCTCGATTCTGATCCTGTCCGGACTCGGGTTTCTGGCCTGGATCCGCTATTTTCCCTGCAGTTTCCTGGGTAAACAGCTCATGTTGACCAAGGATGGCGAGGACTTCACGATCGTCGACGAACATATCAGCCGCTACGACGGGGAAGAGGGCGTTGCCGAATCGCCGCTCAAACCTGCGGGCATTGCCCGGATTCTGGGCGACCGTGTGGACGTGATCGCCAACGGCACCTGGATCGATGCTGGCACGCAGATCCGTGTTATTTCCGTGGCCGGCAACCATATTCTGGTGCGCGAGATAGAGGCGGGAGAAGATGCTGTTTGAGGATCGTATAAGCGTGCTGTGTTGGGTGCTTGCCACGCTGTGCTGGACAACTTGCACCAGCTCGGCATTGGAGTTTCGGCAATATGACGATTACAGCACCAATGAAGTGGTGCGCCACGAAATCTGGCTCAGCGCCAAAAACATCGCATTTGACGGCAAAACCCTGCAAGATGCTTTCCTGTGCGCCACCAATTTGGCTTTGCGGGGCTTTTTCCACCAGGATCTCTGGGCTGCGGGTCTGAACAAAGCGCTGTTCAGCGGTTGGGGCTTGGACGATGTACGCCTGGTCGGTCCGACCATCGTGGTGGACGGCTACGTGGCCGGCAACCTGACCGCGCTGGCCCTGGACCCCAAAGAGTTGATCGTCGACCTGATCGGCTGGTCTGCGCCCTATCCGCTCGCTATCTGCAAAGCGGATGCGTTCGCGCAAGTGGAGGGGCACGCCTTTTTCCGCGGTCAGAAAGCGCTGATCAACGGCGTTTATCACGGCCCGGTCACGATCCAGGCCAATGATTTGGCTGTTCTCCAAGGACATTTCGCCACCAATGTCACGGTTTATGCCCGCGACATCGTCATTAAAAAAGGCACGCGCATCAAGGGCGACCTGCGTTATTCGCGCTATGCCCCCAACCTCTACCTCTATCCCAGTCCAGATGTCTTTCTGAAAGGCGAACTGGTGCGCCTGAAATCAACCTCGTCATGGGATATCAATCTGGTGATCCTGTTGATCCAGTTGTTTTTTTTCGTCTGTGCCTTTTTACTCGGCGTCCCGTTCGTCCTGATCTTTCCACGTCTGACCGGCACTGCGCTGCGCACGCTGCGCACTGCGCCGGGGTACACCGCGCTGACCGGTTTGAGCGTGGTCATGGCGCTGTTCCTGCTCGTCATGTTCACCGCGACCAGCCTGCCACCCTGCGCCATTGTCCTGGGCTGCCTACTGCTCGTACTCGTCTACTTCGCCAGGTTCATCGTCGCCCTGTTGATCGGCTCGCTGTTCTTTCCCCAATGGAAAACTTTTACTTTCAAAAAAGTCATCTCCATTCTTGCTATCGGGTTGCTTGTGCTTTATAGTTTGGAGTTAATTCCAGGTTTTAAATGGATGGTTAAATGGGCTGTTATTTTCAGCGGTTCTGGCGCTCTGGTAAACGCCATACTGCACATGCAGCGGACAACGCCAAACGCGGAACAGGCGAAAGTAAAGTGGTTGGAAAGTTTAACAGGTTAGTTTGCTTGATGTAATACAAAAAAAACAAATGAATGAGGAGAATGATACGATGACATGGGTTTACATTGTTCTAGCTGTAATTATATTGATCCCACTGTTCGTGTTCCTGTACTTCTTCAAGGTGTTTATCCGGGCTAAGTTTTCCAATGCTCCGGTCAGCATCGCGAATTTGGTGGGCATGAAACTGCGCGGCGTGCCGCCCTCACTAATTGTGGATGCCCGCATCCAGTCGGTCAAAGCCGGTCTTGAACTGTCCATGGATACGCTGGAACCGCACTATATGGCCGGTGGCGACATCATCAACGTGGTCAACGCTCTGATCGCCGCGGACAAGGCCAACATCGACCTGACCTTCCAGAAAGCCGCGGCCATCGACCTGGCCGGACGCGATGTTTTTGACGCGGTCAAAACAAGCGTCAATCCCAAGGTGATCGACTGCCCCGATCCATCCAAAGGAACCACCATGCTTGATGCTGTGGCCAAAGACGGCATCCGCCTGCTGGTCAAAGCCCGCGTCACCGTGCGTGCCAACCTGGAACGCCTGGTCGGCGGCGCCACTGAGGAAACCATCATCGCCCGCGTCGGCCAGGGCATTGTGAGCGCCATCGGTTCGTCCAGCACCTACAAAGATGTGCTGGAAAACCCGGACCACATCAGCCGTCGCGTGCTGGAAAGCGGATTAGACGCGCAAACCGCGTTCGAGATCGTTTCCATCGATATCGCCGATGTCAGCGTCGCCGGTGTCGGTGAAGTGGCCAACGTGGGTGCCATGCTCGAAACCGAACGCGCCGAAGCGGATAAGAAGATGCGCCAGGCCGAAGCCGAAGGTCGCCGCGCCATGGCTCAGGCCGCGGAGCAGGAAATGCGCGCCCGTGTCCAGGAAATGCAAGCCAAAGTGATCGAGGCCCAGGCCGAAGTGCCTATGGCCATTGCCGAAGCGTTCCGCAAAGGCAACCTTGGCATCATGGATTTCTACCGCATGCAGAATGTCATGGCCGACACGTCCATGCGCGAATCCATTGCCGGCGGTGACGCATCGCCTGAATCATAACAACAGTACAAACCGCGCCATGGCCGTCGCTGGTCGTGGCGCGGACAAGATTAGGAGCGGCGCCATGCATGAAATCGTCACCGCGGGTTTTGATGGATTCATTTTTATGATCATTTTCTTGGGCGTTTTCTGGATGATTAAAAATGCGGTGTCCAATATCAAGGACGTGGGCACCGGCAAAGACGCTTCCCAGTTACGCGATTACGGCCACGACAATCAGTCAGCACATAATGACATGGACGAAAGCCTGAAGCAATTTTTCGAACAACTGGCTGAAACCTCGCAAAACAAACCGAGTCAACCTGCCGCACCAGCTTATCAACCTCCCAAAACCACGCCCACCTATCAACAACCACGGGCATCTCGTCCGGCGCCCGCCTATCAACCACCGGCGCCGCGTTCAACGCCCGCGCCAAAACCGGCTTATACCTCAGCGCAACAGGCGCACAAGCCGGCTCCCGCGCCGCGATACGATCAGACGCAAACCGTGGAACATGCCGTAGCCCGAATGCAGAAGATTTCCGATCGATACACGAAAAAGAAGATCGATCAGAAAGCGTTTCAGAGTGCGGCGCAAACCATGGTTTCGCAATCGCTGCCGTCCATGAAAGGGTTCATCATTCCCTCGCAGAGAGTCGCTTCCTCGGCCAGCCATACCCGCGAAGCCCGTCGACCGATCATCAACTTTGATTTCAAAAACCGCAAGGAACTGCGCAAAGCCATCCTGAGTCGAGAAATCCTGGGGCCTCCTAAAGCTTTCGATAAAAAGTAAGCATACCTGGGCTATGGGTCATTGGTTGTTGGTCTATCAAAATGGCAAACAGCAATCTTTTTGGGGCCAGGTCGAGGGGCGGTTGTTGCCGATGATGCCGGGTAAAAATCTGATGATCGAAGCATTGAATAAAGCAACGCAGGCGTGGTGTGAATTTGAATACAACCGTAAACGTCACTCCGAAATCGGTTGTACACCCCTTCAGCGCTACATTGGAAAAGATCCGGTGGGCCGGCCTTGCCCGGATGCCAACACCTTGCGCCACGCCTTTACACAGCGCATATCGCGCACGCAGCGCAAAAGTGACGGCACCATCTCCATTGACGGTGGTACGATTTGAAGTGGACTCGCTTTATCGTCATCTCAAGCAGATCCATTTATGCTATGCGTCATGGGATTTGTCCTGGGCCTGGCAAGTTGATCCCCTTGATGGCAAAATACTTCGGCGGTTGTATCCTCAAGACAAAGCACGCAACGCAGATGGACTGCGTCGACGATCAAAGGAAGAACTCTCACAGAGCCTGCGCATGCTGGTGGGTTTGAGGAAGTCCTGGCGAGCAGGCCGCTGACTGTCAGAGAAGACACGGTCGAGTACGAGGAGATCGACAAAGCTCGCGACAAAGTTTCGTTGTCATAGCCTAGCCTTCCGGCACCTTCCGGTCGCTCTGGTGTTATTTATCCTGTTTCAACCCCAGCGACACGATTCTGGCAACAGCTTCATGAATCCGTATCTCAACTCGGTTCATTGACAGCCTGCGGCGAACCCTTTTTTTCGCTGCCTGACTCATCGGGTTCAGATGCAGATGCGATCAGCGCGGTCTTTTTGCGCAACACAAACAGCACACCACCGATCAACGAATAGGCCAGGGCAATAACCAGGAACAGCAGCGGCAGCGAGAGCGCCTGCTCCTTGGTCATACCGACCTGGGTGAAAAAGATCACATAGGCGCTTTCTCTCACGCCCACGCCAAAAATGGAGATGGGCGCCATTTCGACTATCATGATGATGGGAATGAATATCATGTAATAAATAAACGGGGTTGAGGTAATGGTCAACGCCCGGCCCATCAGGTAGATAGCTGTGATTGCCGAGAGCTGAAAAGTAAACGAAATGGAAAGCGTTTTGATCAGCAGCGGGATGTTCTTTTTATAGGTTTGGATCGATTTCAGCACCGTATCGCCGAACTGGTAGAGCTTGGGGATGCGGTGGACTTGGAAGATGCGCATCATTTTCAGTACAAACTCGCGAGCAAAGACCAACATAGTGACCAGGGTCATCAGCGCGAACATGGCCATCGGCGCCAGCATCACAGTTTTCCAACCGGTTTGCAGAATGGCGACCATGGAAAAGACCAGGCCATAGCAAACCAGCGCGACCACGCCCGTGAATCGCTCGGCGAACACCGAGGCAAACCCCTCGGCTGCGCGCTTGCTCTGCTTGGCCACGTCGTAGATACGGTAGGCATCGCCGCCAATGTTGGAGGGCATGAAGCAATTGAAAAACGAGCCGATGTAATAACTGATCACCAGCGACTTGAGTGGTACGTGAATGTTGTCGGCCTTTAAGAGCAGTTGCCACTTGTAGGCGCTGATAACCGTGTTGAACACCAGAAACACGAAGATCGGCGCCAGCAGCCAGTAATTCAGGTTGGCGAATTTCCGGGTGAAGGTCTCGATGTCCACGTTCTTGTAGTAGAGCAAGGCAATCAGGCTCAGGCTGACGATCAGCTTGATCGGCAGCAGAAAATGTTTCAGCTTTTTCTTGTCCATGGCGGATTCCTCAAATGGATTTCATCACTTTGGCGGGCACGCCGGCAGCCAGGCTATCTGCCGGGATGGGCTTGGTCACCACGGCGCCGGCGCCGATCACGCAATGGTCGCCAATACTGGCGCCGTCGACCACGGTTACGCGTGCGCCGAACCAGCAGTTGGCGCCAATGATCAGTTCGCCTTTGGTCAGCATACCAGTCTGTTTGGAAAACGGGGTTTCGCGGTCGTTGATGTCATAGGTGCCGCCGCTCAGGAAATAAGAGTAGGCGCCGATCATGGTGTCGCGCTTGATGGTCAGCTTGTTGGACGAAAACACCTGGCAGTTGGAGGACAGGTTGACGTTGTCTTCCAGCACGATGTCGCCGTTTTTGCAGTAGATGATCGAGTTACGGCCGATATAGACGTTATTGCCGATGGTCAAGCCCTGATTGGATTCGCCCTTGGCGTCCAACACCGCGTTGTCGTCAACGATCACGCCGTCACCCAGCTTGATCTTGTGCGGATGACGCAGCGTCACGTTGCGGCCAAACACCACTTTGTGACCGATCCGGCCGAACATGCCGCGGTAGAGCTTGCTGCGCAGGAACAGGCCCAAGGCGCCGGGCACATCAGAGAGCAGCAGCACCAGCAACTCGTTGCGGATGAACGCCCCCATGGACACGTCGCCATAGGTCACGGCTTTATATTTCTTGAAGGCCGAGCCGCCGCCGGCCTGCAAATCTTTTGTCTTAAACGATTTCTCTTGTGTCATACTTGCTCCTTGTTATACGAAAAACTTATTGTGCCAAATGGCGGTGTGCATCAGACCCCAAAGCACATGGTTGTGGTTGTGCTTCATGGCCATGTGCTCCTGGATCAGTTGATTGACATAGGCTAGGTTGGTGTTTTCGCGAATGATCGGCGACGAATTGAGCAGATCGGTCAGGTAGGGCTTGAGCTGGTCGCGCAGGATGTTCTTGACCGGCAGGCTGTAACCCTGCTTGCCGCGGAAGGTAATGTTGTCGGGCAGGATACCGCGCAACGCTTCACGAAAGATGTGCTTGGTCTGCCAGCCTTTGAGTTTCCAATCGCCCGGAACCTGGGCCAGGTACTCGAGCAATACATGGTCCAGCAAGGGTACGCGAATCTCGAGCGAATTGGCCATGCTCATCCGGTCCACCTTCATCAACACACTATCGGCCATCATGAAGCGGGTATCGATGTAGACTTCGCGATTGATACGGTCCTCGGCGTCGCAATGGGTCATGTGTTGGCGAATCAACTCAAAGGGATCGAAACGCACATCGCTCTTGAACGCATCGGAAAAAAGCAGGTTGTCCTGGGTCGCGTTGCTGAAATACTGCCAGCGCAAGTGCAGCGTTTCGTCAGGCAGAATCGCGCCGTCCATGAAGCGCTTGAGGATATTGACGGCGCCCTTTTTCTGACGCTGATCCTTCAGCAGGCGCACCAGCGGAGCAACCACCTTGTTGCGCAACGGGGCCGGCACGTAGCGGAAATAGCTGTAGAGTTTGCTGGCCTTGAACCGGTCGTAACCGGCAAACACCTCGTCGCCGCCCTCGCCGCTGAGGCAGACCGTGACGTCCTGCTTGGCTTTGCCGCAAATCAGCATCAGCGGGATCGAGGACAGATCGGTCATGGGCTCATCAAAATGCCAGAGCGACTTTTCGATCAGTTCCGGGGTCATTTCCTCGATCATCAACACGTGGTGTTCGGTATCGAACTGCTTATGCACGATTTCGGCAAAGTCCAATTCGCTGAACGTTTTGTCGGGATAGCCGATGGTGTACGTGCGCAAGGTATCCGATATATGCCGGCGCATCATAGCCACGATTGTACTGGAATCCAAACCGCCAGACAGAAACGCGCCCAACGGCACGTCGCTGATCAACCGCATCTTGACCGCATCGTCAATGATGCGCCGGATTTGCATGACCGCCTCCTGTTTTGTTTTAGGCGCATCGTAACTGCGTGCGAAACGCAAATCCCAGTATGTTTTGACCTCGACCTTGCCGTCCTTCCAGATCAGTTCGTGACCGGCCGGGATTTTATGAATATCCGCGAACATGGTGCGCGGCGCGGGTACGAATTCGAAACCGATATAATTGTATAACGCCTGGCGGTTGACCCGGCGCGGCACGTCTTTGCATTCAAGGATGGCCTTGATTTCCGAAGCGAACAGAAACTTGCCGTCCGCGGCGTAATAATAGAGCGGTTTGATGCCGATCCGATCGCGAACCAGCCAGAACATTTTACGGTTGCGATCCCACAAGGCAAACGCGAACATCCCTCGGAAACGCTGCACGCAATGGCGCCCATATTCCTCGTAGGCATGCAGGATGACTTCGGAATCAGTCCTGCTCTGGAAGCGATGCCCTTTTTCGATCAACTCGGCGCGTATCTCGGAGAAATTATAGATCTCGCCGTTATACACGATGTGGATCGAGCCGTCTTCGTTGGTCAATGGCTGCCGGCCTTGTTCGCTCAAATCGATAATGCTCAAGCGCCGGTGCCCGAGGGAGATCATGTCGTCGCTGAACACGCCGGACTGGTCCGGGCCGCGATGGGTCATGACATCGGCCATCTTGCGGGCCAGTTCTTCGTCTTTCCAGTTGAATCCGCAAATTCCGCACATGGTGGTTCCTGGTTCTTGGTTCAGAGGTTGCAGGTTTTCAGGTTAAGAGAATGGTGCATGGCTATGCTTTTTTCCGGACATAACCGTTTTCGAGATACCACTGGGCCGTGCGTTTCAGACCTTCATCCAGGTCGATCTTGGGAGCATAGCCCAGGTCGCGCTTGGCTTTGTCAATCTTAAAGGCGCGATTCTGGCGGAACCAATCGACGCGGCGCGGGAAAATAGGCGGCGTAATGCGCAGCGGGGTACAGATTTTTTCGCATATATGGCCGGCCACAACCATGGGCCAGGCGGGATAATGCGGAATGCGAACCTCTACCACCAGCGCTTTGGCCACTTTTTTGACCAACTCTTCGATCTCGACATAATGCTCGTCTGCGATCAGGTAGGCTTCGCCATTGCCCTTGTCCGGATCCATAGCCAGCACCAGCGCGTCGATCAGGTTGTCGATATAAAGCGGATGGTACAGGGTTTTACCATTACCGAGCATAATGAACCAACCGCGCGCCACGCGGCGGAAGATCATGACGAACCGCTCGGGATCGCCGGGTCCGTAGATGGCGGCAGGCCGCAGGATGATGCTCCTAAGGCCTTGCGCATTATATTCCAGCACAATGGGTTCCGCCTCGTACTTGGTGCGCTGGTAATAATCGGCCGGCTGGATCGGCGCATCCTCACCACCGGGCGGATTATCGATGTTGCCGTGCACGCCGCAGGTGCTGCAGTAGATGAATTTCTTGACGCCGGCCGCCTTGGCCGCTTCAAGCATGTTACGCGTGCCGTCAATATTGACGTGATCGTAATGGGACTGGGGCACGTTCATTTCACGAAAGGCGGCGGCCAAATGCTGCACCACCTCGACGCCTTCGATACAGCGTGCGACCACATCCTTGTCGGTCACGCTGCCGATCACCACATCGGCGCCCCAGGAACGCAGTTCCTCGGTCTTGAGCCGTTCCTTATTATCCATGGCCGTGACCGTATGCCCATCGTCTAGCAACCGCTTGACCAACGCTTTGCCAGTGAATCCCGTCCCGCCTGTAACCAAAATCTTCATTTTCTTTCCTTTACAATTGCCTCGTTCCCTTTTAATAAGGTCTGTCTTGAACGGCAGCCTTAAGAGGGTGTGAAATTGAAATGTTGCTCATTCTACACCGCTTGCTGGATTTGTCTATGAAAAGACGTGGTAAAAATGGCGTAATGTAAACTTTTATACGGAATCGGGCATGGCAAGATTAAAGTTGATGAAAAAAAACGGCAAAGAAGGAGATTGTGGTATGAAAATAAACTGGCGTTCCGTAATCCTGCGCCTGATCCTGTCGGGCGCGGTGTCAGCTCTGCTCATTGGCGCGCTGTTTTCACTCGTGATCAAATCGGACAACGTGAAGCTTGCCAGGTTCTTCGAATTGATCCGCAACGTGGGCGGCGGCCTTTTCTTCCTTTATATAGTATCCGCATTCGGCCAGGCCTGGTTCCGCGCCTGGCGCTACCGGATCCTGGTCAAGGCCGCGGCCGGCGCGGAAGGGTTGCCCGGCATGGGCCATTTTTTCCTGGTGACCCTAGCGCGCAACATGATGGTCGATCTGCTGCCGGCACGCATCGGCGAATTGATATACGTCGCACTGCTGAACCAGGGCTACCAAGTGAATGTCGACGCCTGTTTTTCCTCGTTGGGCGTCAGTTTTGTCTTCGATTTCATCGCGCTGCTGGGCATTGTGCTGGTGCTGTTGATCGGCGCCCTGGTCGCCGGCGCACTGACCATTGACTTGGCTTTAATCACCGGCCTGCTGCTGGTCCTGTCCGTTACCGGTCTGCTGGTGCTGTTTGTGATCCCACAACCGGTGGTCAACCTGTTTGCCAAACTCAAACTTCCCGGAAAACTCGGCGAATGGTACGGCAAGCTGATCGAATTTATGCGATCCATAGTCGACGCATTGAACCAAACCAGAAAAGGAGGCGTGATGCTGCCAACGTTAGTTTTATCCCTGGCTGTCCGGTTGATCAAGTATGCCGGTTTTTACTGTCTTTTTCTTTCCTTTACCCAGACCAATTTCCCGGCTATGGCCGAACTGGCCACGCCCCAGGCCGTGACCGCGCTGATCGCGGGTGAAGCGGGCGGCAGCCTGCCGCTGCCCACATTGATGAGCTTTGGCAGCTACGAAATCGCCAGCGTCGGATACCTGGTCTGGATGGGCATTGCCGCGGAACAGGCTGTGGCGGCCATGTTTTCGCTGCATCTGGGCAGCCAGTTCGTGGACTATACCGTAGGCGGGATGGGCCTGTTCCTGTTGACGCTGATCGGTATGCAGACACGTCGCAAGACCAGAGCCAAAATTCAGCCGCAAACCGACCAACGCGCCTGGTTGCGATTCGCGCTCGGATTGATGGTCGCCGGCACCGTTTTCATCCTGTTCGCCGGGTTTGCGTTCTGGAAATACCGCAAGTTCAAGAAAATGGGCGGGGTGACGCCGCCGGCCAAGGGCGAGGCAGTCAAAGGATCGACAGCGGAAAAAGTGCGCATCCATGAAGCGATCGCTACGATGAAAGGGTTCATGGTCTGGAGTTCCAACCGCGGCGGCAACCATGACATCTGGCGCTTTGATTTCCCCTCTGGCAACATCAGTCAGATCACGACCCATGACCACACCGAATACTATGCACGCATCTCGCCGGACGGCACCAAAATCGTATTCTCCCGCTCACAGCCCGCCTGGGTTTCCCAACGCCAGAAAAAGCCATGGGACGTCTATAT
The DNA here is from genome assembly GCA_964580325.1 of uncultured Verrucomicrobiota bacterium. Lineage (GTDB taxonomy): Bacteria > Verrucomicrobiota > Kiritimatiellia > CAYTQP01 > CAZOLK01 > CAZOLK01. The sequence continues at coordinate 24,206 of CAZOLK010000014.1, forward strand.
CCGCGACCTGGCCAACGGCCAGGAACAGATGATCGCGACCAATGCCAACACGCCCACCTGGTCGTCCGACGGTAAAGAGGTGTATTATGAACTGGACGAGACCAAGGTGGCAGCATACAACCTGACCACAGGCGAGCAGCGCGTGCTGCATGAAGCCGGCGCCGGCCAGGTGCAAGCCGGTGTGTTGATGGAAACGCCGTCGTACAACGATAAAGACCAACGGCTTGCCGTTACCTTCCGCGGTCCCAAACGCGGCACCATGATGATCGAAAAGGACGGGACCGTGCGTGGCATAGCCGACGGCTGCCAGTTGACCTGGGCGCCGGACTTCTCTTATTTGGTCTACATGGACAAAGGTGGCAAGATGAAAAATGCGTTCTACCGGATCGATCCCCAGACCTTGAAACGCTCCGCCATCTGGCTGGACCTACCCGAGCCCTACAGCCACGAATATTTCCCGCGCGTGGACAACACCATGCGCTACCTGGTCTGCGGCGCCGCTGCCAAAGGCCATGAACACGACAAGGCCGACTACGAAATCTTTCTCTGGAAAATCGGCACCCCGGCTGAACAAGCGGTGCGTTTAACCTGGCATAACGGCAATGACTGCTGGCCCGACATCTACCTGGAGCAAAAATAAACCCATGCAAAAACTGCGGCCCTACCTGCAAATCGCGCGCTTTGACCATTGGATGAAGAACGTTTTCGTTCTTCCGGGCGTGTGCTTGGCCATCTATTTCAGCCGCCTGACACTTTCCTGGCCCATGCTCGGTCAGATTGTGCTGTCGCTGATCGCCGCGGGCTTGATCGCGTCGAGCAATTACGTGATCAACGAGATCCTGGACGCGCCCCAGGACAAGTGCCACCCGGAGAAGATGAACCGGCCCATTCCTTCCGGCCACGTTTATATTCCGCTGGCCTGGTTCGAATGGGCACTGCTGGCGGTAGCCGGATTACTGCTGGGGTTTGCGATCAACACAGGCATAGGCTTTTCGGCGCTGGCCCTGTGGGTGATGGGCCTGATCTACAACGTACGACCGCTGCGCTTCAAGGAACTGCCCTACCTGGACGTGCTGACCGAATCGGTCAACAACCCGATCCGGCTGGCCATGGGCTGGTACGCCACGAGCCTGGGTTCGGCGCCGCCGTTGTCGGTAGTCATGGCTTACTGGATGTTCGGCTCCTTTTTGATGGCAGTCAAGCGGCTGGCCGAGTACCGCATGATCGCCGATCCAGAACGCGCGACGCGCTACCGCAACTCGTTCGCTTATTACAACGACGAACGGTTGCTGGTCAGCATCATGTTTTACGCCTGCCTTTTCTCGCTAACCTCGGGCGTATTCATTGCCAGGTACCGGATCGAGTTGGCGCTGGCCACACCGTTGGTGGCGCTCTGCATGGCCTACTACATCCACATCGGTTTCAAACCCAACAGCGCGGTGCAACATCCCGAGCGCCTGTTCACTGAGCCCAAATTGATGATCATGGTGATCGGTACGTTCAGCCTGTGCGCGGCCCTGCTGTTCATCGAGCTGCCGGGCTTTGTCCACCTGTTCGAGCCCTGGATCGTTCCACCGACAGTGAAGTAGCGTACAGCGGCGAGCGGCGGGTGGTAATCCGAAACCTAAGATCAGGAGTGGCAAATGCAAACTTCCATAGCTGCACGGAACAGGATCGATAAGGTCACGCATACCATGCATATCTATATGCCGCGAGGTTACTCTTTTGGGTTCTTTGAAATCGGCAGCGCCTGGACAGGGCACGACTGGCATGGTCACAGCGTTTATCAGCTTTTCCACATGCCGACCCCATTGGCGGAAGATGGCTGTTTGTTGCAGTTTTTGTCGCCCGCAACGGAGCGCAGTTTCTTCCTCTTACCATTTTTCGGGAAACCGCGTGTCAATCGTGCCGGTCGGCCCGCGGTCCTCGATGTGCACTGTCCGCCCGTTAGCCGTCACCATCCTGACGTTATCGCAAACCGCGGGAGACCAGCCATGTTAAACACACCAGCGATTCGAACAAGCCGGCGGCCAGGTCTTTTACGTGAAGCGCAAGGACCGGATCCAGGCTGCGCTAAACCCATGGAACCGATGATCCAGCGTTTGGGTTAGCCGTACGGCCCTGCGCACGGGCACCAATCTAGCACGAATGGTCAAGCCAACACTACTGTTACTTTGATTCCTTTCGTTAGGTTAGCTTTGTATTCCCCGTTAGCATCCATACCGCGACCGACCTGCGTCATAACGGAGCCATGATTAAATTAATGGATCGCGTCGGAATTCTCTGGGAGTGCGGCCGCTATGTTTCTTGAAAATACGCGCCAGGTAGCTGCCGTTGACCAGGCCGACCTTGTGGGAGATATATTCCAGAGGCTCTTCCCGGCGCAGAATCAGGGTCTGGGCCTTTTCAAAGCGGAGCTGCTCCAGGATAACGCCGGGCGTATACCCCAAGTGCTTTTTGCAGATATGGATCAGGTGGTATTTACTCATTCCCACAACAACGGATAGGTGCTCGAGCATAACCTTTTCATGCAAATGTTCGCGCATGTAGGCGCGCATGCTTTCAAACACACCGATTGGTTCAGGGTTGAGTTGACGACAAAACCATTGGCAAATCGTGGTTAATAACGCATGGAGCGTGGAGGATTCCGTTGCGTTCCTGGCTGGGTGCAGTTCGAGACACCATTCCGCCTGGTGCAGTATGCGTTGATCCTTGTCGCGCACCACACGGGGACCAGTGCCAGGCAATTCGCTGAACACGCCCTGCCAGCATAAAACGATAATCTCACATTCCGTATCGCTTGTCACTTGGTGCGTATGGGAAAAGCCATGAGGATAAAACCCGGCATAGCCAGGTTTCAGCACCAGAGACTTATCGCCAAAAAAAGAGCGCATCACTCCCTTCTTAACCAGGATGATCTTGTGATGAGTGAAAAGCTGCTTCCCTCGCTCTTGTGTCCACTTGGGCGGAAGTAGCAACCGATAGGTGCAATCAAATTTATATTGGTCCATGCTCATTGTTTTCATGACAAGCAATATTATACAAATAATAGCAATATCAAGACAATTTTTAGCAAATTCTTTCATTTTATACTTCTCAGCTTGTTTTCATCCTGTTCTGGCCTAGGTTGGCAATGCGTGCATGAAACCATGAACGGCATGGGGTGCCGCGACCCCAAGGGCGTCACAACCGAATCGACGGCAGGTCAATCGCTTGCCTTGCAACCAACATGCGCCTTCAACGATGACCCTGGTCCTGAAGGCTCCGAACCGCTGCCCTTCCCGTGCCATTGACAACAAAGGAGATCCAACCATGAACAGCAACAAAATACAGTTCATCCTTATTGCCCCGCTCCTGACGCTGCCGAGTGCGTACCAGACCGAAGCACACAATTGAGAGGATTGTCTCTTGACGCGCAACCAGGTCGGCATCGCCACCAACCTGATCGGCGTCCAGGCTCAGGGCATGCTCCATGACCTGGTGCGCCTGCTTTAGTTCCTGCTCGCGCATGCAGGTGACCAGGAAGGTCGTCAGCATCCACTGTTCCAGGTGATCGCGCTTGCGATAATCCTTGAACCATTTCATATGTTCACGGTTCAGGCACTCTGACAGCGCATGACCGACCACACCCCATAGTTCGGTATCCACCACTTTGAAACCCACCCTGTTCACAAACGCTTTCAAAGGAACCCGCTCGCGATCATTGCCCAGATGATCGATATATCCCAGCACAAAAGCACGGCTTGTCTCTTTGCCCATATCCGCTTTTCGCACCAGAACGCGGGCCTCTTTGTGACGTTCGATAACCGCGTACAGCTTGCCTAACCAGAAATCGCGCAAATCCGAATAGAACTGGCTGGTCAACGCCAGCCAATCCGCGCGCAGTGACGGGTCCTCGAAGGCCTCGATGTCAAAAGCCTGCATTTTGAGAAGCAGCGATAAAGTATTTTTGGATCGGCGCAAAGCGATCAGATAATAATAATAGGTCGCCAGCGAATTGGTGCGGTCCAGACGATAAGCGGTCGAAATCAGAAAGGCCCCCAGTTTATCGCCGCTGAGTCGATGCACCATGCGGCCAGCAAACACCAGGGCTTCCTGGTTCGTCCAGTCCGGGTCGTTGATGTACGGTTCGGTCTCCGTATAAATATCCAGGTAAGCGGCCCTGCCGATATATCCCGGCAAATAATCCTTGCCCGGCGCTCGGCATGGCGATATGATGGTGCGACTGTTTATTTATAAGGATAGCAAACATGCTAGCAAAACGTATTATTCCGTGCCTGGACGTCACTGGCGGGCGCGTGGTCAAAGGCGTCAAGTTCGTCGAACTGCGCGACGCCGGCGATCCTGTCGAGGCGGCCAAGGCCTATGAGGAACAGGGCGCCGACGAGTTGACGTTTCTGGATATCACCGCTTCCCATGAAGGACGCGATACCATGGTGGACATTGTCCGCTCCGTGGCGCGGCAGGTTTTCATGCCGCTGACCGTGGGAGGCGGCATCCGCGAGGCAGCCGATGTGCGCCGCATGCTGCAGGCCGGGGCGGACAAGGTCTCGATCAATACCGCGGCCGTGTTCAACCCCAACATTCTCGACGAAACGTCGCACCAATTCGGCAGCCAATGCATTGTATTGGCCATTGACGCGCGGCGCAACACCGACCGTCCCGGCTGGACCGTGTACACCCACGGCGGCCGCAAACCCACGGAGCGCGACGCCGTGGAATGGGCCAAAGAAGGCGTGCGGCGCGGCGCCGGCGAAATTCTGCTGACCAGCATGGACGCGGACGGCACCAAGAACGGATACGACCTGGCCCTGACCGCGGCTATTTCGGAAGCCGTACATGTGCCGGTGATCGCATCGGGCGGCGCCGGCACGCTGGAACACCTTTATGAAGCCGTCACCCAGGGCAAGGCCGATGCCGTGCTGGCAGCTTCGATTTTTCACTTCGGCGAATACACCATTCGTCAAACCAAGGAATATCTACAAGCCAAAGGCGTAGAGGTACGATTATGAACGCTCTGGAAGAAAGCGACGAACTGCAACTCGATTTCACCAAACTGGACCGCTCCGTGCCGGCCTCGCCGGGCATGATCCCGGTGGCTGTGCAACATGCCGACACCCATGAAGTGATCCTGGTGGCCTACACCAACCAGCAGGCATTCCAGGAAGCGCTGCGGCGGAAAATGGCCGTGTTCTGGAGTTCCTCGCGCAAGGAACTGTGGATCAAAGGGTTGACATCAGGCCAGACCTTTGATCTGGTCGAAGTACGCGTCAACTGCGAGCAGAATTCGCTGCTCTACAAGGTCCGACCGCGCGCCAGCGGCATCTGCCATACCAAGAACCGGCAGGGCGAACCACGCAATTGCTACTACCGCAAGCTGAACATGGCGACCGGCAAACTGGAAAACCTGGATCCGTAAAGCTGGAGTATTTATCATGTACCATCCTGACAAAAATCATTTCCTGGAACGGGCGCGCAAGGGCAACCTGGTGCCGGTCTGGCGCGAGATCATCCTGGACCAGGATACCCCGGTCTCGGCCTACGAAAGATTGCGCAAAGCACTGCGCCGAATCCATCACAATCCGCGCACGTTCCTGCTCGAAAGCGTGGAAGGCGGCGAGCATATCGGCCGCTATTCCTTTATCGGCGGTGTGCCGCGCGCTGTATTCAAGAGCTTTGGCCGGCACGTGGAAATCGAAAACGACCATGGCGCAGTGGAAATGCTTGACGACGTGGAACCGCTTTCAGTGCTCAAATCCTACATGGAGCGCTTCAAGCCCGTGCCCGACCCTGCCCTGCCCCGCTTCTTCGGCGGCGCCGTGGGCTATATCGGCTACGATGCCGTGGCCCAGTTCGAAAAAGTTCCGCTGAGCCAGAACGCGGACATGGACTGGCCCGACATGATGTTCGGCATTACCGATACCATCCTGATTTTCGACCGCGTCCTCCATACGGTAAAAATCGTGGCCAACGCCCTGATCGAAGGCGCTCCGGACCGGGCCTACCAACAGGCCATCGACCGGATCGACGCCATCTGCGCGCGGTTGACCACGCCCGTGCCACGCTATGTCATTGACGCAGACGCGGATTACGATGAAATGCCGTTTGAACCGAACATGACGCCCGAAGCCTATCGCCGGTCCGTGGAGCGGGCCAAAGAGTACATCCGCGCCGGCGACATCATCCAGGTCGTCCTTTCTCAGCGCTTCAAGGCGTCCGCCGTGGGCGATCCGCTAGACATCTATCGTGCGCTGCGCACGATCAATCCATCGCCCTACATGTTCTGCCTCGAATTCGGCGAACACAACATTGTCGGCTCTTCACCCGAAATCCATGTACGCTGCGAGGAAGGCCGGACCGAGCTGCGCCCGATCGCCGGCACACGACCTCGCTCCAAGGAACCCCATGAAGACGCGCGTCTGGCCGAGGAATTGCTGCAGGATCCCAAGGAACGCGCCGAACACATCATGCTAGTAGACCTGGCCCGCAACGATCTGGGGCGCGTATGCGACATCGGTTCGGTCAGCGTGCCGGAACTGATCGCCATCGAACGCTACAGCCACGTCATGCACATTGTCTCGGACGTGACCGGCAAGCTTTCGTCCCAGCACGATATTTACGACGTGATGCGCGCGACCTTCCCAGCCGGCACTGTCAGCGGAGCCCCAAAAATCCGCGCCATGGAAATCATCGGCGAGTTGGAGCAAACGCGTCGCGGTCCCTATGCGGGCGCGGTGAGCTATTTCAGCTTCACCGGCAACCTGGACTCGGCAATCACGATCCGCACCGTGCTGCTTGACGACCAGCATGCCTATATCCAGGCCGGCGCCGGCATCGTAGCCGATTCGGACCCGCAGAAAGAATACGATGAAACCCGCAACAAAGCACGCGGCATGCTCAAGGCCCTTTCGCTGGCCAGGCGGTACGCAGCGGTGCGGGAAGGAGTGTAGCCATGATCCTGATGATCGACAATTACGATTCTTTTACCTACAACCTGGTCCAGTACCTGGGCGAACTCGGCGCGGCTGTCGAGGTGGCGCGCAACGATGAAATCACGATCGAGCAGATCGAAGAGAAGCATCCGGAACGGTTGGTGATCAGCCCCGGCCCATGTACGCCGCTTGAAGCCGGCATTTCATGCGATGTCGTCCGCACGTTCGGCGTGCGCATACCATTGCTGGGCGTCTGCCTGGGTCACCAGTGCCTGGCCCATGCCTACGGCGGCGAGGTGGTGCGGGCCGCCCGTTTAATGCACGGAAAAACATCGCCGATCCAACACGACGACACAGGCTTGTTCGCGGGACTGGCCAATCCATTTGAAGCAACGCGCTACCACTCGCTCATCGTCAAACGCGAGACCCTGCCCGATTGCCTGGAAATCACGGCTGAAACCGCCGAAGCGGAGATCATGGGTTTACGTCATAAAAACCACCCCGTCCACGGCGTACAGTTTCATCCCGAATCGATCCTGACAGGCGAAGGCAAAGCTTTGCTGGCGAACTTCTTAAAGTTGTAGATAAGCCTATTGGTCATTGGTCATTGGTCACTGCTCCCTACTCAGTGATCATTGGTCACTGATTGTTTAAACTACGTTTTTTACGCTACGCTGCCAGGACCTTCGGCGCGATTGATATCCACCGGGCACGGTTTTACGCCCCAGATATCATCGGTGTACTGCTGGATGGTGCGGTCGGAACTGAACTTACCCATACGGGCAATATTCAGCAACGCCATTTTGTTCCATTTCATCCGGTCACGATAGACCTCGCCCACTTTGGCCTGGGTTTCGATATAGGAATCGAAATCGCCCAGGTGCATGTACCAGTCGCCGTTCTCTAGCAAAATGTTACGTAAGGGCTTGAAGATGCCAGGTTGCTCCAGATTGAAATAATCGCTTTCCATGTAGTCCAGAATGCGCTTGATCATCGGATTGGCGTTGTAGATATCCCAGGGGTTGTACGCGTTGTTGCGCCGCAGTTCTTCCACTTCTTCCGCGGTTTTGCCGAACAGGAAGAAATTCTCGGCGCCCACTTCTTCGCGAATCTCGATATTGGCGCCATCCAGCGTGCCGATGGTCAGTGCGCCGTTGAGCGCGAACTTCATGTTGCCAGTGCCGCTGGCTTCCGTGCCAGCCGTGCTGATCTGTTCGCTCAGGTCCGTGGCCGGAATGATCCGTTCCGCCAGCGTTACCCTGTAATCGGCCAGGAACACGACGCGCATCTTATCGCAAACGGAACGGTCGTGATTGACAATGCCGCCCACATCGTTGATCAGTTTGATGATGAGTTTGGCAATGGCATAGCCTGGCGCTGCCTTGGCGCCGAAAATAAAGGTGCGCGGGGTAAGATCGGCGTTTGGATCGTCCTTCAAGCGGAAGTAATGGTGCAGGATATGCAGCACATTGAGCAATTGACGCTTATACTCGTGCAAACGTTTGACCTGGGAATCAAAGATGGAATCCAGGTCAACATCGAAACCGTGCTCATTCCTGATCACTTTGGCCAGGCGCTCCTTGCTGGTGCGCTTGACAGCGCCGATATCGCTCAGGAAGGTTTCGTCATCGGCATATTTTTCGAGGTCACGCAACTTGGACAAGTCCGTCACCCAATCCCCGCCAATCTTGCTGGTGATCAAATCCGCCAGCTTTGGATTGCTCTTCAACAACCAGCGACGTGGCGTGATGCCATTGGTCTTGTTGTTGAATTTGTGCGGCGTAAGTTCGTAAAAATCCTTAAACAGGCTGGTCTTGATCAGGTTGGAATGCAGTTCCGACACCCCGTTGACGCTATGGCTGCCGATCAGGGCCAGATAAGCCATGCGCACCTGGCGCTCCCAACCTTCCTGGATCAGTGACATGCGCGAAACCCGTTCATGATCGCCATGGAACCGGGTCATCACTTCACGCAAATGGCGGCGGTTGATTTCGTAGATGATATTGAGATGGCGCGGCAGCAGCGTTTCGAACAGGCGCACAGGCCATTTTTCCAACGCTTCGGGCATGAGCGTATGGTTGGTGTAGCCGAATGTATTGACCGTGATGTTCCAGGCCTCGTCCCATTCGAACCGCTCTTCGTCCAGCAGAATGCGCATCAATTCGGCAATGGCCACGGCCGGGTGCGTATCGTTCAACTGGATCGCCGCCTTTTCGTGCAGGTTGCGCACGCTCTCGTTTTTGACCTTATGGCGCCGGATAATGTCCTGCAACGAACAGGAAACAAACAGGTATTCCTGTTTGAATCGCAGTTCGCGGCCCTTGTCGATGGCGTCATTGGGGTAAAGCACTTTGGTGATGTTTTCGACCAACGTTTTCTGCTCATAAGCGCGGATGTAATCGCCGTTGTTGAAAAACTCCAGGTCAAAACCTTCCGCGGCCTTGGCTGTCCAGAGGCGTAGGTTGTTGCAGGTGTTGTTGTGGTAACCCGGGATCGGGTAATCGTATGGAATGCCGTAGATGGTGTCGTACTTGACCCAACGGCTGACCGGTTTGCCGGTTTCATCGTGTTCTTCAATCACTTCGCCGCCGAAATGGACCGGCATCTGATACTCGGGCCGTTCGATCTGCCACGGGTCGCCGTGACGCAGCCAGTTGTCCGGCTCCTCGACCTGGAAACCGTTGCGGATTTCCTGGCGGAAAATACCGTAATCGTAACGCACGCCATAGCCGACACTGGGCAGTTGCAGCGTGGCCATGGAATCCAGAAAGCAGGCGGCCAATCGACCGAGACCGCCGTTGCCCAAACCGGCGTCACGCCCCTCGTCGCGCAGATCGTTCCAGTCCAAACCAAGGTCGGACATGGCCTCGGAAACCGCTTCGTCCAGATCCAGGTTGATCACGTTGTTGCCCATGGCCCGACCGATCAAATATTCCATGGACAGGTAATAGATACGCTTAAGGTTCTGGTCGTAGTAGGTGCGGCTGGACGTCATCCAGCGTTCGATCAGGCGGTCGCGAATCGTCAGGGCCAAGGCTACCCGGCGGTCATGATCCGTGGAGTCGAACTCACTCTTGGCCAGCGTGAACTTAAGGTGGAACAAAAAATCCTGCTTGATGGCTTCTTTCGTATTCTTTTTGTGAATATTCGAAAGATTGGCCAACTCGCCGTTGCCGTTTGCATTTCCTGCGTTTGTCTGTTTACTCATATTGTATCCAATCCTGCTTAAATTGCGTTACTCTCCCCGCCAAGTCGATAGCTAACATAATGATCAGAAAACAGATTGAGGCATAAAAAATCAAGCAGAATCTTCTCATGCGTGGCTTTTTTTAAAATAACCGCAGATATCAGGGATTCCAGTCGTTTGTCCTTTAGCGGTCAGGACGGACATCGCTTGGCGAAACCAAACCAACAGGTGTTTTGCAGTACCGGCTTTTAGCCGGTTCAATGGCTTGGCGCGCTTGAGCTTACGGACCGACTAAAAGTCGGTACTACTGCGAACATTGGTTCCTGAATTTGCTGGGGGTCATGCCGGTGTATTTGCGGAAAACTTTGGCAAAGTACTGGCTACTGGAGAAGCCCAGTTCCAGGGCGATGTCGGTGATGGTGCGGTCGCTTGCCAGCAGAAGTTCGCGCGCCCGACCGCAGCGCAGCCGGTTCAGATAATCCGCCGGGGTTTGGCCGGTTTGCTGGCGGAATCTTTCGCTGAAACGAGCCACGCTGATGTTGAGCTGTTTAGCGATTTCCGCTACGGAAAGCGGGAGTTGCAGGTTGGTTTGCATAAAGGCAATGGCGCGATCAGCCAGGATAGGACGGTCGGTTGCCGCCTGACGGCTGCGCTGTATCACGCACTGCACGACACCCAGAAAAATACGCGCCACCAGGTTGCGCGCCCGGGTCAGGTTCAGCGGGTCCCGGCGACCGACCTCGTTGTCGCGCAGTGCATCCAGAAATGCATCGAACG
>CAZOLK010000014.1:35111-42815 GCA_964580325.1 uncultured Verrucomicrobiota bacterium
CTGGGTCGTGTCCTGTTCCGCCTGGAACACGCTGTTGCCCGCCTCGCGCAGCAGGCGGTCCCAGGCCGTGAGCTGCGCGGCAGCGCAGGGCATGTAGGTCGCGGCAGCGGGATGGGCCGGGTCAAAGGTGAGCCAGTAGAGCACACAGGGACGGATGATATTCCATTCCCCGCGGTGCAAGTTGTGGGGCAGGATCAGGCCGAAGTCGCCGCCGCGCAGATGCAGCGGCGTGCCGTCAGCCAGCAGCCAGGTGACTTCGCCGCTGGCCAGGTAGGTCAGTTCATAGACCGCGTGCATATGATGCCCCAGCTCGATGGGTTTGGTCAGGGAGTCAAAGCCGCCGCCCAACAAAAACGGCATATCCAACCAGTCTTGCGCAAACTCGATGCGCAGCGGATACCTCTTGCGGGTCATGGCAACTTACCCAGGCAGACCAGGCTGCCGTCCGTCAGGGACACAATGAGGTGTCCGTCAGCCGCGGCCATTCCATCCCGGACAGGCGGCGCGGGCAACTGGACTTCACCCCGTTTGGTGCCGTCGTTTTTGTCCACCACCCAGAGCAAACCGCCCTGGGGCGGTTTGATACGCTTGCGTCTGGGTTGCTTTTTCATGGCGAACAGGTGTTGCTTGACCGGCGTCATCCACTTGATATAGCCGAGCTGACGGCCATAACCATAGACCATTTCGCCGTCGAAAGCCAGGATGCGGCCGTGGGGCCAACCAGCCAACTTGGTCTCGCTGAGGCAGGCGCACTGGGTCGGCGTGGCGTAGAGCAGACCGTTGCAGGGCAGCATGCCCGAGAGACAGGCGCCGCTACCTTGAGCGCATGCTGGGCTTTCCAGCGCAGGTCGCGAACCCAAAGCCGATTGGACTGGGTGACGAGCGCGTAGAGGGCGCCGTCCGTGTTCGCCTGGCCCGAAGATGGTCTCCATCTCCGCACGGGTACGACCGAACGCGTCCTGGTAGCCGGGGTGTTTTTCCTGCAGCGCATGGTATGCGGGCGCGCCGTTTTGCGTACCCTTGCCCGCAGCGAAGTTCATCGGATTGTTGGGTCCGTCCTGATCGCCGATCAGCAGGGGTTTAAAGGTGCGTTGCCACTGTTTCCGCACAGCGGGTGTGATGTTCACGAGCGAGGCGTTGTGGCGCAAGCTGCCTTTTTCCACGCCGGCCCAATCTTCCGCCATGATGGCGGCAGCAGCCAACAGGAGCAAGACCGGTCTTGCCCAACCGGGATTTCTCATCGTATGCTCCTCTTGCTATGTGCGTATTGCTCTAATGGCCCGACCAGCCGCACGCAGGGTCGCGGCGCTGATTTCTTCATATTCGCGACAGTAAACGTCATCTCCTCGGTTTGGGCCAGAACAATGTAATCGGAAACCGCGACCGTTTGCCCATCCAGAGCAAACGCCAAGTCAAACGGAGACCGGTAGACCCGTCTATCCCGCGCACGGGCGCAGCAAAGCAAACAACCAAGCGCAAAACAAAATAAAAAGAGATATGACCTGCTTAGATAAAGGATAGCTCTGACCCACAAACCGCGGCATTGTTTCATGTCCTCTGCCTTTCTGCATAATATTCATATTCAATTCGCATTTACTAAAATATAATTTTAAATAGCGCGTTTCCAACAAAAAAAAGCATAAAATTTTATTCAGATATAAATGCTGGCAGTTCATCGGTTTGGAATGAGAACCTGGCGATCTCGCAACGATTCGTGCGTCACTATAATGATGTGTTCATGTGAGTCGCGCACTACCGCGCGACCAGTTCGCGCAGGTATTCGGCCAGGTCGTCTTTCAAATCGTTACGCTTGAGCGCGAACGCTATGTTGGATTTCCAGCTTGTTGCCGATGTCATAGCGTACGCCGGCGAAACGCAGGCCGTACATGGCGGCGGTGAGTTGGATCTCGTTGTTTTTGCCTGGCGACGTGCGGGCGATGTAATCGAAGATCTCGGATGTGAATACCGAACTGAGCTTCATCTTCGCAAACGCCGATAGCGCCGCCAGATCCGGTGAACTTGGCGCAGGCGCCGGCCGAGCGTGCGGCTTCGATCATTTTCAGGTTGCCTTCGCTGATGGCATACAACTCGCGGCGCTTATCGAAATTGGCGTCGATCAGCGCACGCAGTTTGTCCGACCGGTTGTCGAGCAAGGCGGTGCACGCCTGTTCAGCCAGGTCAGCTCAGTAGGCCATGGCCGCGATCACCTTGGCATCGCCGCGGCAAAAGCGCTCGGACACCTCGCTATGCACCTTGCCCGTGTCCTCGGACAGGTCGGCGCGATAGGCCATGTAGAGCGGCGGCAGTAGGTCCGGATCCAGGTTGGTGTAGACGCCATGGCCCTAGCTGTCCATCAGCTCGCGGTTGAAATCCAGTAGCCGTAAAGACGTATGTCGACTTCCGGTGTCTGGAACAAGATCACGTCCGCATGGAAATTGCTGAAACAAAACGACAAGGTTTTGCCGAAAAACCGTCGGACGGATTGCCCATCAGCCCGACGACGCGTGGATAAGATTATCGGGACCAAGATAGATACATTCGATAGATTGATCTCCGGACCCTGATCGGTTATGCTGAATCCATGCAATACCCGGTCGCCAATGTGCCTCTGGAGCATCCCCTGATCCAGAGCTATCGCGAACTGCTGCGCGTAACCCGCGATGCGGACGACGACGCATTGAAAAAAGCGTTCCGGCTGATGGCCAAAATCTACCATCCAGATCACAACGCCGATGCCAATGCGCAGACTGTTTTCATGCGCATCCGCGAAGCGTACCAAGTGCTCAACGATCCGGCGGCCATGGCGCGGTTGAACAGCGACTATCAGCGCAAAAAAATGATCGACGTCTGCGTCAAAGGCCTTGACCTGCGCATGGGATCGCTGTTCGGCCATCGCCTGTCCAGCCTGCAACACCGGCGCGTCGATCCCTGCGACGTGAGCTGGGAGGGTGAAAAACTGCCCATTGAACTAGACGCCCACGGCAATGCCTACTACACCGGCGACAACTCGTTCCACGCCTCGATCATGGATCATCCGGATCTGGACCTGGTGGAGGTGATCTATGCCGGCGAATTTTCGCTGGCCGACGAATTCCGGCTGGCCCGTGCCTTCCGCGAGCGCGACTTCAACAACCTGCCCTGGTTCGTCTTGAACAACCAGGGCATCACCCATTTTATCGAAAACGATTACCGCGCCGCATTGGCCTGTTACGATGCGTTGAACGAGCGCATTCGCAACAACATCGTGTTTCTCTACCGGCTGGGCGTGTGCCATGCCATCATGGCTTTTCGCGAAACGACGACACACCTGTTTTTGTTTCACGGCCCGAACCAGCGCAGCCTGAACCACGCGATCCGCTGCATGAAAGAAGCGATTCACCTGGGCGCCACGCGCCCTTACGCACCACAACGCTGCATGACCATCCGCAAAACCCTGGCTGACCTGCTCCAGGCCGCGGGCCGACCCTGGCAAGCCTGGCTGCAATGGAAAGCCATCCAGCGCTTGGCGCCGTTCAGCGCAGAGACCAAACAGAAACTGGAAGAAACCCGTCCAGCCATCGCCGGGCTGCTGACCGGCTCGCAAAAAAAGCGTTAAGGACCCACCAAAAAATAATATGCCATTTTGAGGGCCAACTATCCCATCCAGCGGCATTGCAAAAAGTCGAAATATTCCAAGATTCCCGTGAACCCTAATCATTGATCATTCATTAGTCACTATACAACCGTAACCCAATGGATGACAATATCAGGTGTCGATAACAATGAACGATTTAATGGAGGAAAGCTTGCAATCTGTTATTTCAGTTGACATAACAGGATTATGCACAGGCCTAACCATACAGAGGAACAGACATGGCAGAGCGGAATTTTTATGTTACAACACCGATTTATTACGTCAACGACAAGCCGCATATCGGGCATGCGTACACTACCCTGCTGGCCGATGTGATCGCCCGCTACCGGCGCCAGTCTGGTATGCCCACGTTTTTCCTAACCGGGACGGACGAGCACGGCCAGAAGGTGCATCAAGCTGCGCGGAAAAACCAGCGCAGCCCACAGCAGCAGGCCGACGCCACGGTCGTCCGCTTTCAACAGGCCTGGGAAAAACTGGAAATCACCAACGACGATTTCATCCGCACCACAGAGGAGCGCCACAAGACCGTGGTGCGCGATATCCTGCGGAATCTGTACGATCGCGACGAAATCTACCGCGCCGAGTACGATGGCTGGTATGACGTGTCCAGCGAGACCTTTATCACGCCCAAAGACTTGCCCGAGGGCGTTGACCCGGAATCCCTACCCCATATTTCACGCATCCGCGAAACCAATTATTTCTTTCGCATGGGCAAGTACCAGGATTGGTTGGTCAACTACATCGAGCAGAATCCAGCCTTTATCCAACCCGATTTCCGGCGCAACGAAACCTTGGGATTTTTGCGCAAGCAACTCAACGACCTGTGCATTTCCAGACCAAAGTCGCGCCTGCCTTGGGGTATTGAGCTGCCTTTTGACGCCGATTACGTCTGCTATGTCTGGTTCGATGCGCTGGTCAATTACATCAGCACGATCGGCTATCTGCGCGACGATGAGCGGTTCAAAACCTGGTGGCCGGTCGATTTCCACCTGATCGGCAAGGATATCCTGACCACCCACACGGTTTACTGGCCGACCATGCTCAAGGCCATGGACGTGCCCATGCCGCGCACCATTTTCGCCCACGGCTGGTGGTTGATGGGCGACCGGAAGATGAGCAAGTCCGAAGGCAACGTGGTCAACCCCATGGATATGGCCGACCGGTACGGCGTGGACGCGGTGCGCTATTTCCTGATGGCCGAGATGACGCCGGGCCAGGACGCCACCTTCACCCAGGAGGCGTTTGTCAAACGCTACAATGCCGACCTGGCCAATGACCTGGGAAACCTGCTCAGCCGCGTGCACAAAATGCTTTGCAAACATTTTGACGGCTGTTACCCAGAGCCGACGCCCGAGCTACTCGCTCAGGACGCGGAACGTAACCTGTGGCGGACATTGCGGACCGCCGTCGACGCCGTGCCGCCGGCCATCGCGAACATGCGCCCGGACAGCGCCCTGTTCGAAATTCTGACCGCCGTGCGCGCCGTCAACCGCTATCTCGAAATCAAACAACCCTGGACCCTGGCCAAACAGAACGAGCGCCAGGCTCTGGGCGACACACTTTACACCGCGGCCGAGTGCCTGCGCGTATGCGCAGCCCTGTTGCAGCCGGTCATGCCGCAAAAGATGCGCGACCTGCTCCAGGCCCTGGGTCTGCCAGACAAGCACCAGGAACAGGCTGCATTTAAACAATGGGCCGTGTTGCAACCAAGCGCCGCGCTGGGTTCCCCCGTGTCCCTGTTCCCGCGCGCTGAAAAACCAAAACCCGCAGAAGCGCCGCAACAGAAAGCGGATCCAACTGACCAGGACAAAAACCAGGACAAGATCAACGTCATCACCTACGACGATTTCATGAAGGTTGAATTGCGCACAGCCGAGATCCTCGCGGCGGAACGCATCAAAGACGCGAATAAGCTGCTGTGCCTGCAAATCCGCATCGGCGCGGAGGAGCGCCAACTGGTGGCCGGCATTGCCCAGCACTATGCGCCTGATGACCTGCCGGGCAAAAAAATCGTGGTCGTAGCCAACTTGACGCCAGCCAAAATCAGGGGCGTCAAGTCCCAGGGTATGCTGTTGGCCGCATCCCATGGCGATACGCTGCGCCTGGTCACGATTGACGGCGATCTGCCCAACGGCAGCAGAATCAAGTGAGGTACGAATGAAAAACGGAACATGGGGTGCCTATTTCAAAAAGCATCGCTGCCTGGCGCTGCTCATTGCGCTTTCGTTGTGGCTGGTGCTCGAGCCGCTGGCTTCCGGTCAGCCGCTGCTGGAACTGGCGTTTGTCCTGACCATCGGCGTGATCCTGTTGATCGGGCCCTACATCATCACCGGTAACCGCAAGCTCTTTTTCACCTGTCTGGCCGTGGTTGCATTGATGCTGACCTCCGAATATTTGGCGGGTCGCGTCAACGCACGGGCCTTCAACAACCTGGCGTTTGCCCTGACGCTGATGCTGGACGCGCTGATCATTGTCTGGTTCATCTCTTATGCCACCTCGACCCGAATCACCACCACCGACCGTATCTATGGCGCCATCCTGGTCTACATCATCATCGGTTTCTTTTTCGCCGATGTGTTTCGCGGTCTGGACCTCATCGAAAAAAACGCATTTTCCTTTCCATCAGCATCAGTCAACGACAAAGAAACCCTTTTTATGAACGACTATCTATACCTCAGCTTCACCACCCTGACCACCATGGGTTATGGCGACGCCGTTCCGCGCAGCCCCATGGCCAAACGGCTCTGCAACATCGAAGCCTGCGTCGGCGTCATCTACATGGCTGTTTTCATCGGCCGCCTGATCGGTGTCTACGCCGGCAAAGATGACCTGGCCCGTGATCAAACCAAATAATTCCTGCCGCATCCTTGACAAACGCCATTTCCGGCTTATCTTTTTTCAGTGAACTAATAAAGTTAGGAATAACGATGAACATAAAATTGACGAGTGTCATGTTGGGTCTGGTCATCGCTATACTGATATGGCGATTTGCCGGAGCGTTGAATGCACGACCGAAGAACCACACCCGAACAGGAAAGGAAAGGGCCATGAACAAGGTGATCAAGACGGATGCCGAATGGAAGAGCA
Source organism: uncultured Verrucomicrobiota bacterium (assembly GCA_964580325.1). GTDB lineage: Bacteria > Verrucomicrobiota > Kiritimatiellia > CAYTQP01 > CAZOLK01 > CAZOLK01. The sequence goes on from CAZOLK010000014.1 coordinate 41,833, forward strand.
TCTTGACCGAAGAACAGTACCGCATTGCGCGGCGCAAAGGAACAGAACAGCCTTTTTGTCATCCCATGCATGACAATAAAAAGGAAGGCGTGTATGCCTGTGTCGGTTGCGGTCTGCCGCTTTTCGGTTCTGACGGCAAGTTCACTTCGGGTACAGGCTGGCCCAGCTTTTTCAAGCCACTGGCCCAAGACCGGGTCGCCACGGAGCAGGACAACGCGCTGGGCATGGTGCGCACAGAAATTCTGTGCTCGCGCTGCGATACCCACCTGGGTCATGTATTCAATGACGGCCCTCAACCCACGGGCCTGCGTTTCTGTGTCAACGGTGAGGCGCTGGTCTTTCACGAATGCACGATGAAGAATGGCGTGCCGGTTGAGCCGCTGCGCGAAAAAGCGACGTTCGCTGCCGGTTGTTTCTGGGGCGTGGAACACACTTTCATGGGCGTGGACGGCGTGGTGACCACCATGGTCGGCTACACGGGCGGGAGCTTGGACAACCCCACGTATAAACAGGTCTGCCATGGCAATACAGGTCATGCCGAAGCCGTAGAACTGGAATACGATCCGGCCAAGGTCTCCTACCACCAACTGCTGACCACCTTCTGGTCGTTGCACGATCCGACCACCCTGAACCGGCAGGGGCCTGACATCGGTACACAGTATCGATCCGCTGTGTTCTATCACAATGAACGCCAGCGCGTCGAAGCGGAAGCCATGAAAGCGCGGCTGCAAAAAGATGACGAGTATTATAATGGAAGAAAAATTGCATCCCAGATTCTGCCGGCCGAAACGTTCTGGTGTGCCGAAGAATACCACCAGCAATACCATAAAAAAAGCGGAAGACCCACGTGCGGGACGCCCGGCAAAAAATAAGGCATCAATTCGCAATATTTTCGCACAAACAACAAAAGCAGGTAAACAACTTGCTCAACCAAAACGTATCGCTCGCTATTCCTCGGTCTCCTTCAGTGGGTGGGGCTGTTT
>CAZOLK010000015.1:0-42759 GCA_964580325.1 uncultured Verrucomicrobiota bacterium
CATGGGTGAATTCAGGGTCACCATCTCGAAATAGCGGTTGTCAAAAACGAGCAACAATGGGTGAGCTTCCAGCACCAACTTTAGCCCATGAGTTTGGCTGAAGAGGCTACTTTTTTAATCTATAGCCAACTCGCTGTTTGGATCGAACAACCGGACATTGGCGTTGAAAACAGCCAGTTGGGTTTTGTCGCCGACGCGGAATCGACGGTGCGCGTCGACGCGTGAAATAAAACGATGCTCGCCGGCGCGCAAATGCAGATAGGTTTCCGCGCCTACGGGTTCGATCACTTCAACGGTCGCCGCGATGCGCGGCAGGTTCGCGTCCGCCTCGGCCGCGCCGGCGCCGATGTCTTCGGGCCGCAATCCCAATGTAATTTCGCGGTCTGGCTCTTGCGTTTTCAGGTTCTCGGGCAGAGGCAAACACAGGCCATGCCCCTCAAATCGCAGTCCTCCGTTTTCTCGCTTCAACGTGCCGTTGAAAAAGTTCATAGGCGGCGTTCCGATGAAACCGGCCACGAACTTATTTACCGGTCGGTCGTATAACCTGATCGGATCGGCGATCTGTTGCACGAGTCCATGCTTCATGACCACAATTCGGTCGCCCATGGTCATAGCTTCGGTCTGGTCGTGGGTCACGTAGATCATGGTCGCGCCCAGTCGCGTGTGCAGGCGGCTTATCTCGACGCGCATTTGCACGCGCATCTTGGCGTCCAGGTTGGAGAGCGGTTCGTCGAACAGGAACACCTCGGGTTTACGTACAATGGCACGCCCGACCGCCACGCGCTGGCGCTGCCCGCCCGACAATTGTTTGGGCTTGCGCTGCAGCAAATCGGCGATGTTCAGAATCGCTGCCGCTTCGCGCACGCGCGAATCGATGTCCGCCTTTTTGAACTTGCGCAACTTGAGCCCGAACGCCATGTTGTTGTATACCGTCATGTGCGGATAGAGCGCATAATTCTGGAAGACCATGGCAATGTCGCGATCCTTGGGCGGTATATGGTTGACCACCCGATCGCCGATCCGGATCGTACCATGAGTGACCTGTTCCAGGCCGGCGATCATGCGCAACGTGGTGGATTTACCGCAGCCGGATGGGCCGACCAGCACCATGAATTCTCCCTGCTCGACAGCGAGGCTGATATTGTCCACGGCGCAGACCTGATCGAACATTTTGGTGACATTGGTTAAAACGACATGGCTCATGCTGTGCGTTGCTCCATAATAAGGACTGCTTCGCCCTTGGTCGGGATCTCGAAAACGGTCAGGTTTGTTTGAAAGCTGTGTTGTGCGGCACGGGTTTGCGCCGGTATATTTGATCGAAGCGATTTTCATATGGCGTGCAGTATAGAGCATGGTCACGGTCGGGTCAAGAAGAGCTGGCACAGGATTCAGGGCAGGGTGCAGGAGGCAAGTGTTATAGGGTGCAGGATTTTCTCAGGGACACGGCATACCGAGTACATTGCATGCCGGCATCCAGCATTGACATCGGCTTTACATCTGTTATAAAGAACCGCGCAGGATAACGAACCCAACTGGGAGAACCAACCATGAGCACATATTTTGCCCGAGGCGGCGTGGACGTCGCCCTGAGCGATGACGAACTGCGCCAGGCTTTATGCGCTGTATTTGAGCAACTGGGCCAACGCCACAAAGTGCTGGCGCTGCCCTCGGACTTTACCCGGATGAACAGCTATTCCGGCCAACTCACCTGCATGACCGAAGCTTACTTTGGCGAAGCCCTGACCGACGTGCTGCCGGCCCTGGGCACCCACGAACCCATGAGCGACGCCCAGCTCGACGCCATGTTTCCCACGCTGCCACGCCATAAAATCCGGGTCCACGACTGGCGCAACGCTGTGATTACCATTGGCGAAACCCCGGCCGAATTTGTCCGTGAAGCCACTGAAGGCATCTATACCAACCCTTGGCCAGCGCAGCTCAACAAGCTGGTCTGGGAAGGCGGCCACGACCTGATCCTGTCCCTGGGCCAGGTCGTGCCCCATGAGGTGATCGGCATGGCCAATTACACCAAAAACCTATTTGTCGGCGTCGGCGGCGCGGACGGCATCAACCAGAGCCACTTCATCAGCGCGGTCTACGGCATGGAACGCATCATGGGCCGTGCAGACAATCCCCTGCGTCGCATCCTGAATTACGCCTACGACACCTTCTGTCAGCACCTGCCCATCGTGTTTGTGCTGACCGTGGTGGGTCCGGATGCAAACGGCGGCCTGGTCAGGCGCGGTCTGTACATCGGCAACGACACCGACTGTTTTGAGCAGGCGGCCGCGCTCTCGCTCAAGGTCAACTTCACCTTGCTCGACGAAGCGCCGACCAAAATGGTGGTCTACCTAGATCCCTCAGAATTCCACAGCACCTGGCTGGGCAACAAAAGCATCTACCGCACGCGCATGGCCATTGCTGATGGCGGCACGCTGGTGGTGCTGGCCCCTGGTGTCGAAAAATTCGGCGAAGATCCAGAAATCGACCGGCTCATTCGCAAGTATGGCTACTGCACCCGCGACATAGTGCTGCGCAACGTGGCGCGGAACGAGGACCTGCGCAACAACCTGTCCGCCGCGGCTCACCTATCCCACGGCTCACCGGAAAACCGGTTTAAGATCATCTATTGCCCCGTTCGCTTGTCCCGCGCGGAAATCGAATGCGTCGGCTTCACCTACGCCGAACCGGACACGATGCTGAAGCGCTATCCGCCGGACCGCTTGAAGCAGGGCTGGAACATCATGCCCGACGGCGAAAAGATCTATTACATCGGCAACCCGGCCCTCGGCCTGTGGGCCCGGCGCTCCGCATTTACATCATAAGGACAATTTACGAATGACTGGCATGCTTTTTTTGCACATATAGCTTGCGAGGCTTTTTTACCGTGATCGACGTGTTTTCCTGTCGACACGCGACACTCACAGCAAGATACGTTGTGTGGCGACAGTTGGCACGGTTGTTGCTTCTTATAATTACGAACGTGAACACCATGATCTTTAGGAGAATGAATCATGATTAACCAGTTGCTGATGTTTATCACACGAGCGCTGCTCTGGCTGCGTTACCGGGTCACCATGACCGGCGCGAGAGAGATCGTGGCCAAGGGCAAAAAAGGCATCCTTTTCCTGGCCAATCACCCGGGACTGATCGATCCGCCGATTGTCGCCTCGCGGCTCTACCCCATCTTCCAAGTGCACCCGCTGGCCCAAGAAAAAGCCGTGAATTTGCCGGTGGTCAAGCAGGCTGTCGAAAGCCTGGGATACGTACCGATTCCCAATTCCACGGAAGTGGGCGACGACGTGCGCGAACGGATCCGGGCCGGCATTGACAACGTGATTGAAGCGCTGAAAAAAGGGGATAACGTGCTACTGTATCCTGCCGGCACGCTCTACCGTTCACGCTACGAGGACTGCCGCGGCAACAGCGCCGTGCAGCAGATCGTGTCCGCCGCGCCTGACGTGCGCATCGTGCTGGTCCGCACCCGCGGCGTCTGGGGCAGCGGCTTCAGTTTTGCTGGCGGCAGCTCTCCTGCGGCCGGGACCGTGATGAAACGCGGTTTCTGGCAGTTGCTGGCCAACGGCATTATCTTCATGCCTCGGCGCAAGGTGACCATTGAACTGGAGGAGCCGGTCCATTTTCCGCGCCAGGGCTCGCGCGAGGAGATCAATACCTTTCTGGAACAGTTCTACAACCACAATGCGCCGCCCAACAGGTATGTTCCGTATTACTGGTGGCAGGGCTACCGCACGTGCGAACTGCCGGATCCCGAAATCGTGCAGGCCGGAGGCGACGTCAGCGAAGTTCCCGATTCCGTGCGCGAACAGGTTTATGCCAAGCTGCGCGAGGTGACCGGTGTGCGCGAGTTGACTCCGGAAATGAACCTGAGCAAGGAATTGGGGCTGGACAGCTTGTCCAAGGCCGAACTGCTCGAATGGGTGCGCAACGAATTCGGCTTCATGTCCGCCGACGCCGTTGCGATCCGAACCGTGGGCGACGTCCTGTCAGCGGCCTGCGGCGAGACGATCTCCTCCATTCGCGTCGATTTTGCTCCAGTACCCCAGAGCTGGCGCCATGGCCGCGCTGAATTCAGCTTTCCCGCAGGCGATGCGCAATCCCTGCAGCAGGCCTTTCTGAACCGCGCACTGCAAGCGGGCTCCTCCGCGATCCTGGCCGACCAGCGCTCCGGCGTACTCACCTACCGTGACGTGGTGCGCCGCATTCTGGCGCTGCGCCCATTCGTCCAGGCCATCCCGGAGCAGCGCGTGGGTATCATGCTGCCCGCCTCGGTGGCCGGTACGGTGACCTATTTCACCACACTGTTCGCCGGCAAGACACCGGTCATGTTCAACCCGACCGTGGGCCGGCGCCACTTCGCCCATTCGGCCAAACTAACCGAAGTCAAGACCGTGCTGACTTCCTCGGCGCTGATGCAAAAGCTGGAAGCCGCGGGCGCTAACTTCTCGAATACCGGCGTGACCTTTCTGCACCTGGAAGACATCGCCAAACGCATTTTGCTGCCGGCCAAACTGAACGTCCTCTATCAGACTCTGCGCGCACGCCGCGTCCTGGGCGGGGCGACCAACGGCGAAACCGCGGTGATCCTGTTCACCAGCGGCTCAGAGGATCTGCCCAAAGCCGTGCCTTTGAGCCATGGCAATATTCTGGCCAATCTGCGCGATGTCTGCGACGTACTCAAGGTCGGGCCCCATGACAAAATGACCGGAATTCTGCCGCCGTTTCATTCGTTCGGCTTACTGGGCAACACCATTCTGCCGTTGCTGTCCCGATTTCCGGTCGCCTACCATCCCAACCCCACGGAAGGCAGCGCCATTGGCGACATCATCGAACAATACCAGACCAGCGTGGTGATTTGCACGCCGACGTTCCTGCGCGGGATTTTGCGCGGGTCATCGGCCCAGAGCTTGTCCGGACTGCGCATTGCCATCACCGGCGCGGAAAAATGTCCGGACGCCGTATTTGCCATGGCGCGCGAGAAGTGCCCGCAACTCAACGTGGCCGAAGGTTACGGCATAACTGAATGCTCGCCCGTGGTGGCGGTCAATCCATTGGATGCGCCCAAGCCGGGAACGATTGGCAAACCGCTACCCTCGGTAACGCACAAGATTGTCCATCGCGAGACCGGCGAGGATCTGGCGCGCGGCGAAACCGGCCTGTTGCTGGTGCGCGGGGCATCGATCTTTCATGGCTACGCGGGCAACCATGGTTCGTCGCCGTTTGTCGAAAACGACGGACATACCTGGTATTCCACCGGCGACCTGGTTCGCGAGGACGCAGACGGCTACCTGGTGTTTGCCGGCAGGGTCAAGCGCTTCGTCAAGCTCGGCGGCGAAATGATTTCGCTACCGGCCATTGAAGCCGTACTGAGTGACAACTTCCCGGCCGCGGCTGACGGCGCGCCGTCCATGGCCGTGGACAGCACGCCCAATGCCACGCATCCGGAAATCGTGCTATTCTCCACGATCCCCGTGGACATGCAGGACGTCAATACGCGTATTCGCGATGGTGGATTATCCCCGCTGCACAACATCAGGCGCATCATTCAGCTCGATGCCATTCCACTGCTTGGTTCAGGCAAAACCGATTACCGCTCGCTCAAAGAACGCTTAGGGTCCACAGAAAAATAACATGCCATTTTGAGGGCCAACTATCCCATTCAGCGGCGTTGCGAAAACTCTAAATAGTTCAATATTCCTGCACATTCGCACCTTGCCGGCTGGGAAGCGCCTATACAAACGGCGATGCCTGGCGCAGCATCTGCAGCAGGACCTCGTGGATTGGCCCGTTGGTCGCGACCACTTCGTTGGGCAGGTTTTCCTGGCCGCCGTTCAGGTCAGAGCAACGACCGCCGGCTTCGCGCAGAATCGCCAAGCCGCCAGCAATATCGTACCACTTGAGCTGCAATTCCCAGAACCCCTCCAAGCGGCCGCAGGCCACGTAGCACAAGTCGGACGCGGCCGAGCCGTATCGCCGCACATCGCGGACATGCGGAATCACGGCCGCGAACATGGGGATGTTGGTCTTTTTCATACCAGCGCGTACGCAGGCAAACCCGGAGGCCAGGATGCTGTCGCCCAGATCCGCGGTGGTTGTGCAGCGGATCGATTTGCCGTTGAGCGTGGCGCCGGCGCCCTTTTCGGCCAGGAACAACTCATTCATGGCCGGCAGGAAAACCGCGCCGCGCATCAGTTCGCCGTGCTCCTCGTAGCCGATGGATATGGCGTAATGCGGTTGACGATGCAGAAAAGAGGTTGTCCCGTCGATGGGATCGATGATCCAGCGGCCTTCGCGTCCCGCTGTTTCGCCGCGCTCTTCGCCGTAGATCGCATGCTCCGGATATTGCCGTTGAATCTGTTCGGTCAAGAGATCTTCCACGGCCCGGTCCGCTTCCGTGACCAGGTCCTTGTCCCGTTTGCGCTCGATCAGCAACGACGCCAGCCGCTCGCGATAATCCAGGCTCAAAGCTCCGGCATGCCTGATGATGTCTTCCATAAATGCCAGCATGAATCACTGTCCTGTTGGATATTAAAAAAAACCAGATGTGATGTGATTATTGCCCAAGGTCTATCGGCTTGTCAAGCCATGGAAAACTCATCTTGCCCCTGCCACCTGCTGAAGCGCTTCGACCACGGGCGTGCGTGTGTCGAGCAGGTGATAATCGGCCAAGCACTCGGCGCATTCCAGACGCAGGCGGTTGAGAAAGCGGTCCACGGCCGCACGGTAGGCCTGGCGGATTTCGTCGATCTCGACCACCATGCACTCGCTGGTTTCCAGTTCCTGGAACTCCATCACACCCTCGTAGGACAACAGCCGTTCGGCGGCGTCCATGACATGCAGCACCTTGATGTTGTGGCCGTCGTGGTTCAGATGCTTTATGCCGCGCAACAAAGCCTCGGGCGGCTGGAGCAGGTCGGACACGATCACGACCAGGCTCTTGCCTTTGATCAGGTCTGCCGCCTGGTGGATCGCGGCCTCGATGTTGCCGCGTTTGGCGGCTTGCAATTGCTCCAACCTCAGCAACAAAGGACGCAACCCCTCGAATGCACCGACCGGCTCGAACACCTGCCGGATCTGGTCGTCGAACGTCATCAAGGCTACCGAATCGCGCTGACGCACGATCAGGTACATCAAGCCGGCGGTCAAGAACAGCGCATAATCCATCTTGGTCATCTGACCCTGTTCGCGAAACCGCAGGCTGGCCGAAATGTCCAGCAGAATGGTGGCGCGCAGGTTGGTCTCCTCATGGAACCGGCGCACGACATAGCGATCACTGCGGGCGTAGACAAACCAGTCGATCAGGTGAGTCGGGTCACCGGGCGCATACTCACGGTACTCGGCAAACTCGACCGACGAACCGAAATTGGGCGAGCGGTGCTGCCCTTCCATACGGCCCTGCACCGGGCGTCGGACCGTGATGTTGAGGTTGTTCAAACCATCCGCCAGTTGGGCCGGTAAATATTTGTAGGCTGAGGCAACGGCCATTTCAATAACCGGGTTCGCGTACAGTCTCGATCACGCGGCGCACAATCTCGTCCGTATCCACGCCCTCGCTGGCGGCGGCGAAATTGCGGAAAATCCGGTGCCGCAGGACAGGCAACGCATGCACGCGAACGTCGGCGCACGAAACATTGACCCTTCCGTTGAGCACCACGTGTGCCTTAGCTGCCAGCAGCAGGTACTGGCCGGCGCGCGGTCCCGCGCCCCAACGGACCCACTGGTTGATAAAATCCGGCGACTGCTTTTCGCCCGGTCGGGTGCAGCGCACCAGCGCAGCCGCATACCGGGCCACATGCTCGCTGACCGGAATTTGGCGCAACAGGTGCTGAAACTGCAGAATGGCGCGTGCGTCCAACACGCGGTCCACCTCGCAAACGCGGTCACGCGTTGTTTCCATGATAATGCGTGTCTCTTCCTCTTCGGCTGGGTAATCGACGTGGATGCAGAACATGAACCGGTCCAACTGGGCTTCGGGCAGCGGGTAGGTGCCTTCCAACTCAATGGGGTTCTGGGTGGCCAGCACCAGGAACGGTTGGGGCAGATCCTGGGTCATACCTGACGCAGTAACACGACGCTCCTGCATAGCCTCCAGCAGCGCGGCCTGGGTCTTGGGCGGGGTGCGGTTGATTTCATCGGCCAACAGCATATTGGTGAAAAGCGGACCGCGGTTGAAACGGAAACGTCGCCGCCCCGTGGCCGTATCCTCCTCGAGGATATCTGCGCCGGTGATATCTGCCGGCATCAGGTCGGGCGTAAACTGGATGCGCTTGGAATCCAGATCCAGCGTTCCAGCCAGGGTGCGCACCAACAGGGTTTTAGCCAGCCCCGGCGCACCGACGAGCAGACAGTGGCCGCGAGCAAACAACGCGGTCAGCACTTGGTTGATCACCGCATGCTGACCGATCACGACTTTACCCACCTCGCCCAACACCTGCCGGCGCACCTGATCGAGCATGGCAATGGCTTTCTGCTTATCCACAGGTTCCTCGCCCTGCAGCGGCGCTGACTCGATGGTTGCACGCGGGGTGATAAAGCGCAGCGAAGCCATGCCCAGATTGAAGGTCGCACCGTGGTCCAGGCGCATTTCCATGAGGAACCGGCCGCCGCAATCGATGGGATGCGCCGCATCGAATGCGCGCGCCATCCAATAGCCGTTTTCATAATCGAGCTGGGCGTGTTTGGCGAGTACGCCTTCATCCGGCAATGCGACGGTGCATTCCTGGTCCGATCCGAGCAGGACCGGCGAAGCTTTTAATTCATATTCAGCGCCGGCCTGCTGGCCGCGTATTAAAACAAGTTTATCGGGCATAAGTTTCCTTGCAGGTTAATGCGTCATGGCATACATGATCACGTTGATGCCAAGCTGCATGCCGGAATGCGATTCGTAAGCGCGGGCCAACGGGTGTTCACACCCCTGCCAGGCCGCCTCCATGTCGTAAGGGCTGTAGATGACGCGTACGTCGCCGTGGATGGCGATGCCCTCCAGGTAGGGCGCGATGAGGTTGGGCTTTTCGCGCATTACGGCCGGGGTGTAGGCAGCCTCGTCGATGCGAAACACCGAACTGTAGATGGGGTGTGTCGCGGGCAGCGGGGTCAGTGCCGAGTCAGGCAGCATGTGCTTGAGTTCGCGACGTACGGCTGCATCGAAGGTGCGCAATCCCAGGCCATTATTGATCAACAACGTGCCCGAATTATTCAGAAAGTGCTTGAGCGCCTCACGGGCAGTGCCGCTGAGGTGGAAATCGTCGAGACCGGTCAGGTAGAGGAACGTAAAGGATGAAATATCATCTTTGCCCAGGGTCACGGGCACGCGCTTGAGGCTGACGCGCAGGGCCGTGTTCTGGCGCATGCGGCGCAACAGGGAAGAGGCGCCGCCAGGGTGCACGTTCCAGGTGCCTTCATGCTTGATCTGGGCAAACACGAACTCGTCGGTGGGATCCTTCTCGTCCAGGGCGCCGAACAGCTCAGGCTTGGCTTCCTCGCGACCGACGTGGGCGTAGCCAATGGAATAGGCCACCAGGTTCATGCCAATTTTGGTCGCTGATTCGACGTCGTAGTAAACAGCCTGCTTCAGCAACGGCACTTCGTGACCGTCCCAGCCGCAACCCAACCCGTACTTGGAAATCAACGCGCCGATACGGCAACCGACATAGATGCCTTCCAGTTCCGGTTTGTCAGAGGGGTTGTTCTTGGGGTAACGCACTTTTTCAACATCATGCAGCATGTGATAGATGGGGTGATCGGCCGGAATTTCACGGATCTGGAACCCGGGTGCGATCTGACGGGTCACGTCCTGGGCTGATTCGTAAAAATAGGGTGAGCCGGCAATGGAATCGAACATGATCATGCCGCCGCTGAACATATAGCGACGCAGGATTTCGATCTGGCTATCGTCAAAACGGATCGAACGGCTGCCACTGAAAAGCAGCACGGGCATCTTTTCTGGATCGCCATGAAAAGAAGCGAGGGAAATGGGTTGCGTCCCGTAATTCATGCCAGAACCGCGACCAGTGCGCTGCAGCAACTGCTGCAAGTCCGACGGGCACTGATTCCAATCGGCGACCTTGGCTTTGCTTCCGTTTTCATAGGCGAACATAGCGGTTTCACCCCAAACCACTTTACCCATGAGCTTGGGCGGGCTGGGCTGACGTTTGCGCTCCGAACGGCGCAGCGGCGTGGCAGGAAGCGGCAAAGGCGGCATGGCCTCACCACCGGAAATTCTGCGCGGCGTAGCCTTGGGCGGCTGACCAAGCGGCACCAGCCAGGCGTTCTCATCAGCAACAACAACGGTCGCGGCACTCAGCAGAAACAGCAAGATCGCTCTTTTCATAGTGCTTGTCCTTTCTATGGTAAAGGGATAACCCTTTTATTACTTAATAAAACTATATAACACGGTTTAGCAAAAGGCAAGGGCCGATCCGGGGAAATAAGGGCAGGGCGCAGGGTTCAGGATGCAGGGATCAGGACAATCCGACACCCGACACTCGACACCCGACACGCTGGCGGTGGTTCGCGTGAAGATGTTCTACGAGTTTTCGTCGTCAAATCAGAACAACCACTGTTCGCCGCTGATGGCCGTGGCCGGGTTGATGCCGCAAAAAGCAGCCACTGTTTTGACAATGGGTTCGACCTGTTTTTCGATGTAGTGCGCGTAATCGAGCGGGGCCTGAACATATCCCACCGGCTGCGGCCCCTGCACGGTCATGACATAGCGGATCACGCCGGATGGCCGGGGCAGCATGCGTGCGGCTTTGACATGGGGCGGCGTGGTGCGGGTATAGGCGGATACCGGTTTGCGCAGTCCGCGCCGATAGACCAGCATGTCGTCCATACGGCCGGCCTTGATATCGGCGATCCAGTTGCGAATAAACACCTCGATATCGCACGCCGAGGTATCGCGAAACAGGCGCTCCAACAACTGGCGCTGGAATGCGTGGGCCATCTCGGTCCAGTCACGACGCACAGCTTCCATACCCACGATCTCGAGCCGTTCACCGCTCGTATCGGCAATCAACCCGGCATAACCTTTGGCCCGTCCACGTTCGCTCTGACCACGCATGGGCGGCACCAGGAAACGGCGATAAAACTTCTCAAATTCCAACTCGAGCCGCGAGGTCACCCGGTAGGTGTTTTCGACATGTGCATCCAACGCACGATTGAACCGGTCGCGCAAGTCCGCGCCCAGTTGCAGCGCCTGGTCCAACACGATATCTTCGGGCAGATGCATATCCACAAACAGCGAATCCGTGTCGCCATAAAGCACTTCAACAGCCTGCTCTTCGAGCCAGGCGCGGCTCCATTTAAGCAAATACTGGCCAAAACGGGTTATGGCGCCTGCGATTCTGGCGGACGAGAAGCGGCAGCCGGGCGTACCCAGTACGCCGTAGAAGGAGTTCATCACGATCTTGTAGGTGTACGACGCCAGCGCGTTACCTTCGGCTTTGGCGCGGGCGCGACGATCGAAAAAGACGTCCAGCATGCCGGGCAGGATACCCTGACGCCGGTCAAACGTGGCACCGTTCGGCGCGGTGATCACCTGGTCCTCCGGTTTGCCAGCCGCGCGCAAGTGGGTCAGTGGATCGATGTTGAACGTGCGCATGATCGACGGATAGAGGCTCTTGAAATCGAAGACCATGACATTGCGCGACATCCCGGCCCTGGGCACGAATACCCAGCCACCGGGCAACTGGTCGCCGACAGGCTGGTTGGTGTTGGTCGTGGGCGCAGCGAGCCGCCGGCGGTGCAGTTGACTGATGTATAGAAACTCGAACGCAGCCACACTGCCCCAGGCGCGGTCCAACGGCAAACCCGTCAGCACCGCGCGGCGCAAAGTCAGGCGGATCAGGTCCTCTTTGTCCAGAATATCGCGCACCAGCCGTGCGTCCTCGAGGCAGTATTCGCAAAACAGGGAACGGTTTTCGCGAAAGGCGCGGTCAATCTGTTCAGGCATGCCGTGTTCCGTGTCCTCGTCAAGGAGTTTACCCCGGCCCAAGACGCTGCGGGCCACGGTGTCGAGATGGTAATCGTCATAGCGCGTCAGGGTATAGCGAGTCAGTTGCATGGCGTCAAGGACCTGGCGGCCGTGGATGGTCATGCGGCTGCCGCCCCATTGGCTGCCCGGTCGATAAAACGAGACATCGCGCGTGCGGCCCAGCACAAAAGGCATTCCCAGCGCATGGCAACGCTTCTGCAGCACCTGCATATCGAAATCGATCACGTTCCAGCCGGTCAGGATGTCGGGATCGATTTCGCGGATGCGCCGCGTCAGCGCCTTGAGCAAAGCCTTTTCCGTTCCATGGCAGCATACCTGGGGCGGATCGTCTCCGTGCGGAACGCCGTGCACAAGGACTTCCTCGACACCATGCCGCGGCTCAGGGCCAACGCCTACCAGCGCGACAGCGGTCACCTCACCGGCATCCGGCGTGGTTTCGATGTCCAGGCTGAGCAGGGCCAGGGCCGGTTCATGGTCCGCGGGACGCACATCGGGATTGATCGCCACCCAATCCACCTCGCGCCCGGGCTGCCAGATGCCAGTCACCTGCACAGGGCCATGCAACCGGCGGTCCATGCAGTAGCGCCTGGGCAGCGGAATATCGCCTTCGCAGGTCTGGATCCCCTCCGCCTCAAGCCGATCGACCAACCGTCGCATTGCCGCAGCTTGCGGAGCCTGTACGGATGCCAGCGGCTCACCCTGCAAATTGGCGAAACCGCAGGGTCCGATCATGGCCCGGGCCTGGGACAGGTAAGGCCGGACGAGGCCGATATCCGCCTCGCGCACGAAAAAAGAGGGGGCAACCCGCTTGTCGACCAGACCGAACGTAAGACCGTCGTTGCTCTTGCCGATACCAAACAAAGTCGTACGCCCTTCCAGACTCTGCTGGAAAACATGCAGCAGGAAACCGGTGCGTTTTTGCGCGTTATAAATCTGACTGCTCTTCATGCAATTCGGTTGACAAAAGAGACCTTTATATACTACATTGTGTTGATTTATGAAAACACATAATGCTGAGGAACCATTTCAGAAAAAGATAGCATAATCATGGATTTTGTAATTGCTTTCCAATATGATGCATACAAGGTGCCCGACGGTTATACGGCAGTGCCGGTGACCGACCAGGCTTATCCGCTGCAGGTGTGCGCGCTGATTAAGCGGAAACCGGAGGCATTGGGCGGCGCGCTGGTGTTGTTGCGCGACCGGTTCGACGCCAGAATAGTACTGGGCTGCGTGCTGGATGCGGCACAACGGGTGCAGCAATGGATCGAACTGTGGGTCCAGAACGTTTCCGGCGTCAAACAGACCGCACCGGCATGCCGCGAGGCGCTTTCCAACGCGATCCTGGACAAACGCTGGAAAAATCTGGCAAAAAACCTGGAAACCCTGCACCACGACGGCATCATCCGCACCGGCTGGGAGGAAACGCATCCTGCGCCGACCTTGCTGCACGCTGAAAAACAAAAACCCATTCATCCGCTGGATCCGGTCACCGGCGCGGCCTGGGAACTGTGCATGGACGACGATCTGCTCGCTGAACACGGCCTGCCGCCTTATAAAACCTCGCTGGATCGATACCTTTTTGTGAGAGACAAAGATGGCAAGCCCACGTTTTCGCCGGTCACGACCGATGCGCCGACCACGGAAGACACGGTACCGCTGGACGAGGTCGCCGAGACGAGCGACAAGTTGATCCCGTTCAACCTGGAAGGCGGCTTGATTATTGTCCGGCCCTTCTATAGCCTGGCTTACGACGAATATCTCGGCATCCTGAACGGCGGAAAACGCGAAGGCTTGCTCCACGGCACCGGCTTACTCGACCCGGACGAAACCAGCCAGCCCCTGGGCTCAGTGGACCATCCTGGCCGTATGTTTCTGGCCAAGCAAGGCCAGGGCGGACGTCTGATCGAAGCCCTGCACCTGAAATTATGTTTGCTGAACGACGTTTTCATGCAAGTGCGCCAAACCACGAGCGCGACCCAGCATCCTTTCCTCAACCTGAGCAGCGATTCGTTTCGCGTGCGTTTTAACGGGCGCAACCCCACCCTGCCCTTCCTCTGGACCTCGCAGGCCTGCCTGTGTCAGACCGGCGTTGCCGTGGAACTGCCCATTGTCAGCACTGAATCGCGTTTTTATATTCGGCCGCCGCAAAATGCGCAGGCCATTTTCTGGCCGGCGTCCGCCAATTTCTCCTGCAGCGGTCGCGGCGATATGCGCATTCGCCAGGTCATCCCGGAAGAGCGGCGCGGCACCATGGTTGACGGCACGTTCCTGGCCGCAGACCCGGTGACCGTACACAAGAACGACCTGGTCTGGTTCCGCATGCATCTGGGCGAACAGCGACTCGACCTATACGCGCACATGGAGGAAGACCGCGCCCTGGCCAAAGATGAATGGCGTTTCCGCACCGTCGGTCAACAGATGGACCACGCCATGCTCGAACGCTTGAAAGCCGCCGAAGGCGTACCGCTGAAAAACACGGCCTTTGAGGTGCTGCCCCTGCTCAGTTCGCCCTGCGATCTCTATACCCTGGCCGTCATCGGGCTCAAGACGCTGGTGGTGGACAATCAGATCACCCTGCCCGTGGCGCTGGACGAATTGATCAGTTTGGCCCGTGAAGCGGGTCGCAACGACTTTGAGAGCGACGACCTGCTCTTACGCATCGGCGATCTGTTCAACAGCGACGAGCGCTGGGTGCTTTCGCTGGGACCGCAGCACCTGGCCAACGCCGAATTCACGCCTGAAGAAGCGTTTGCCTATGTGCCCCAGTCGCTATGGTGGGGTGTGCTGGCCATGCTGATCCGCATGCTGCCAGGGATCAGCCCGTTCAGCACGTGCCAGGATTTCGGCGACGCGCCGGACAACAACCTGGGCCGCGTATTCGATTCGGCCCTGCTGGACATCGAATACCTGGCCACGGTTTCCCGCTCGCTGATTGTCACAGATTGGAGCTTCAACCGCGAAGTCCATGACGTGCTGGATCAATTGGGGGATTTTTAGATTGTTGTCGCACATCTTAAGGTGTATGGTCTGGATTATCCGGCATTATGTTGTTGATCGTGTTTTATTGCCATGGGAGAAAGGAGAGCAAGCTCCGTGTCACCTGCGAATAAGAGTATGAACCAAATGGTTGCATCCACGGCCAACAAGCTGCGGATGATACAGATTAGCTTTGCGGACGAACAGTCCGAGGAGCGGCGCGACTATATGATCGATGCAGTGGAACGTGCGCTGGAACACTTCTCGGTGGATGAAAAGCGCACTTTCGTCAAGGCCTTGCGCGCCAGGTTCCCGGCCGGCGAACTGGGACCCGTACAGGCCGCGGCGCCGCGCAAGACCAAGCAGGAACAGACCGAAACGCCCGAGGAACTGGCCGAACGGCTGGTTCAGAAAGCGGAATTGCTGGACGACGAGGACAAGAAAGCGCTGACCGAAAAACTGGCCCAGGTCGGTCTGACCGCCATCACCAAGGATTCGACGCCGTTCGACGCGCAAGCGACCGACCGCGAAAAGATCCAACTGCCCAAGCGCATCAATCAGACGCTGCAATACCTGATGAACAAGCGCGGCATCAGCACGCTTGATATGTCGCGCATGATCAAGTTGCTCATCTTTCTGTCCGATTTTGTCAGCAGCGCCGACTCCATGATCTGGAACACCTGGAAAAACATTGCCCCGCGCTCGCCGGTCAGGCGCACCACGGACTTGCGCAAAGAGATCAGCGCCTACCTGAGCGGCAGCAAGAAAGTCTCGGGCAACGAGATCCGCGATCACGTGGAACAACTGCAAAAACTGACGGCATCGATCATTGCCGGCGTTGGACAAGTCTCCTCCTACCTGGCCCGCAAACACCTGGCCAAACTTTCCCCCATTGAAATCGAAACGCAAGTCAATCGCGAGGGTGGCGGCGGCATCGGCATCCTGGGCAGCAAGGAAGCCAAGTGCTGGAACAAATTCGTGAACTTGGCGCGCGAACTGGAAGAGGACATCGTCGAACACGCCATTCGCGAGGGAATCGCCAAATACACCGAGTCTTTAATGAAGCAAGCGGAAAAACAATAGGAGAAATTTCATGGCAACGGGCGAAGTACATTGGCATGAGGGGTTGTTTCTGCAACCTCACCATCTGCAGACCATGCAGCGTTTTTTCACGGAGCGCATCGGCACACAGCGTAAATTATTGTGGTCCTATCCTTACGGCGTGGTGGAAAGCCGTATCTCCAACGATGCGCTGGAAAACCTGCTTGTCCAGTTCGATCAGCTCCACGTGGTCATGCCCAGCGGCCTCGAAATCGTCACCCCCGACATGACCGACATTCCGGCCATCGACATCAAGCCGGCTTTTGAAAGCGGGCGGCCCATCACGATCTACCTGGGCGTTCCGCTGTGGTACAGCGAGCGCGCCAACACGCTGGACGACGGCGACAACGACTGGCGCATCAAACGGCTGTACCGCGTATCCGAAATCGAACGGCCCGACGAAAACACCGGCGAGAACGCGCAACCCATGCGCATCCGCCACCTGAACGCGCGGTTGCTGCTGGACGACGACGATCCTTCCGACCTTGAGATGCTGCCGGTCCTGAAAATCGTGCACGCCGCCGGCGAAAAACTCGGAACCCCGCGTCAAGACCCCAATTTCATCCCGCCCAGCCTGCTGGTGCGCGGCTCCACGATCCTGCGTGACCTGGTGCGCGACCTATCCAACCAGGTCGAAGCCAGCCGCAAGGAACTGGTGCTTCAGATCACCCGCGGCGGTTTTCACGTGGACAACATGCGCGGCGTCCAGTTTGAACAGATGCTGCGGCTCCAGATTCTCAACCGTTTCAGCGCCCGCCTGCCCCACCTGGCCGAAGCGCCCGGCGTAACGCCTTTTGACGCATACCTTGAACTGCGTGAGCTGCTGGCCTGCCTGGCCTGCCTTTCGCCGGACCGCGACCAGTTCGACGCAACCAATTACAACCACGACAACCCGGGTCTGGCTTTCCACGAACTGTCCGCCAAAATCCGTCCGTTGCTGCGCGGCGCCATTACGCCCAGTTTCATCAAGCTGGAGTTCGAAGCCGAAGGCGCCGTACTCACGGTGCAGCTCGATGATGATCACTTCACCCGGCCCAACGAGTACTACCTGGGCATCAAGACCAAGCAGGAACCCCAGGAACTGGCGCGCTTGGTGGAAGACCCCGACGAATTCAAACTCATGGCGCGCAGCCTGGCCACGCGCGCCATCTTTGGCGTGCGCCTCAGCCTGGAGCGTATCCCGCCCTTGGAACTGCCCTCGGAGACCGGCCTGCACTTCTTCCGGCTCAAGCGCGGCGAAAGCGCGCGCATGTGGCAGCGCATCTGCGACGAGAAGTCCATATCAGCACGATGGCCCAGCATGGAACAATCCGATATGCAGTTGGCCCTGTACATGACCGTGCCGGATATGGGAGGTAAGGAATGACCCTCCAGGATGTTTGCGAACCGTTGTTTCAATATCTCTGCCGCCTGAACCGCGGTGCACGTAAAGGCGGCAGTTTCGATTTCACTGCGGTGCGACGCGAGATCAACGATATTTTCAGCAGCATGAAATCGCACGCCGCCGAAAACCACGAACTGGGCAAGCAATACGAAAAGGTCGAGATGCCCCTCGCCTTTTTCGTCGACTCCGTGATCGCCGAGAATTCCTGGAGCATTTCCAAAGCCTGGAACAAGGAACGCCTAGCCTACGATTACAACGAACTGGCCGGCGACGAAAAATTCTTCGACCTGCTGGACGAGACCATGCAGGACACCAGTGAAGCGGCTACCGAGCGGCTGATCATCTATTACACCTGCATTGGCCTGGGATTCCAAGGCTGGTATACCGGCAAGCCGGAGTACCTGCGCAAGAAGATGAAGGAAATGTCCTCGCGCATCCGCAACTTCATCAAGACCGAATCCAGCATAAAAATCTGTCCCAAAGCCTACGAGAACATCGATAGCCGCAACTTGATCCAGCCGCCCAGCCAGCAATTGATGTACCTGGTCATCGCGGCGGTCACCACCATGCTGCTGCTGTTCATCATGAACATCATGCTGTTCAGGTCCGCGCTCAGCGACCTGCCGCGGACGCTCAAGGCCATCATTGCCGAAGATCCGGTGACGTCGGATAAATCTTTCAAGAATTACTAATAAATGAGGGAAACCTAACATGACGCCTTTATGGATGACATTCAGCGGCCTGATCGACCCATCACTTTTCGCGATCGGCCAGGGCGGCGGATTCTACTATCTGCTGCACTTTGTATTCGGCGCGCGCGGCATGCTCTATTTCTTCATCGCCATGACCATTGTCGGCCTGGTACTGGGTGCCTGGCGCTGGTTGAAGAACCGCTCCAAGAACAAAAAAGCCAAGCAAATGGAAGCGGAGATGAAAGGCCAGGCAGCGGCTACCCCCCAGGGAGTCAACAAGGCCGAACACATTGCCAAACTCGACGATCTGCGCAAGAAATTCAACGAAGGGCTGGAAAAATTCAACGCTGCCGGCAAAGATATTTACAGTCTGCCCTGGTATATGGTCGTCGGCGAACCGGGTTCCGGTAAAACCGAGGCGATCCGCCACTCCAACGTGGGCTTTCCCGCCGGATTACAGGACGAACTGCAGGGCGTCGGCGGCACCATTAACATGAACTGGTGGTTCACCAATAAAGCGGTATTGCTTGACCTGGCCGGCCGTCTGATGTTCGGCGATGTGCCGGCCGGCATGACCAGCGAATGGAACGAGTTCCTCAAGCTGATCAAGAAGTTCCGGCCCAACTGTCCCGTCAACGGGCTGCTGCTGGTGATTCCCGCCGACAGCCTGATCAAGGACACGCCCGAGGAGATCTCGAGCAAATCCCAGAAAATCGCCGAGCAACTGGAGACCATTCAACGCATACTGAACCTGCGTTTCCCCGTTTTCGTCATCATTACCAAGAGTGACTTGATCAATGGATTCCGCGAGTTCTTCGACGACCTGGACAGCCCTGAAACCCAGCACCAGATACTGGGCTGGTCCAACCCCCAGTCCATTGACGATCCCTTCAACCCCGATGCTACCGATCAGTACCTCGCGGAAGTCGAAAAGATGCTCTTCCGGCGCCGCATGTTGTTGCTCGAGGATCCCACACCACGCCAGGACTTGTCGGAAATGCGTTTCAACGAAATGGACACCCTCTATGACCTGCCCAACAGCTTTTCCAAAATCGTTCCCAACCTGAAACGCTATCTGCAATCTGTTTTCGTGGCCGGCGAATGGACAACCAAACCGCTCTTCATGCGCGGCATTTACTTCACTTCATCCATGCGTGAAGGTGCGGCGCTGGACGCCGACCTGGCCAATGCCCTGGGGCTTTCGGTCGATGCGCTGCCCGAAGGGCGGGTCTGGGAGCGCGAACGGTCCTATTTCCTGCGTGACGTATTTATCGAAAAAATCTTCCGCGAATGGGGTCTGGTGACCAAGGCCGTCAATGTCACCGCGGATCAGCGCCGTAAAAAGATCATCTGGCTCAGCATCAGCATTGTCAGCATCCTGTTGCTGATCCTGTTCACCTGGTTCGGTTTCCGCAGCATGCATCACAGCATCGGTCGCGAACGCCACCTGTGGGTGGCGGCGAAGGAAGAACTAACCGATAAAGAAACTGCCAACCGCATGCGCATCCTGTTCCAGCAACCGGGAATAAAAACCTATTTCTTCGGCGGCAACGTCGATCTCAAGCGTGTCGGTTTGAACATGAAGGTCAACGAGTTCAATGACGACCTGTACAAACTCATCCAGAAACCGTTGCGCATTCCGCTGATTTTCCGCATGATCCCATTCAACACCGGCAACGTCAACAATATGCGCAAACAGGCCTACCGCGTACTTTTCGATCTCAACGTGCTCTACCCCTTGGTCTCGGCCTCGCGCACCAAAATCACCAAAGCACAACCTGAACCCTGGTCCGACAAAACGCACCGGACCCTGGAAGAATTGATCAAGCTCGAAGCGGATCTCGAGATCAAAGGCAAAGGCAGTGAGTTCATGATTGACGACAACTCCCAGTATGTCCAGCTCATCGCCTTTTTCGCCTATCTGTTCGAAAAAACCCATGGCCGTCATACCGGGCTCTATCAGAACATGCTCCAGTGGAGTTATGCTCCGAAAAAAGGGGAAGGCGAGTGGCCCCCCGAATGGTTGATGCTAGGCGATACGCTGGATAAAAACCAACCGCTGAAAACTGGGTTCGCACGTTTTGCCGAACATTGCATGAAAGAATCTAAATTGCAGGATTTGGATAACATGCTGAACATCATTGCCCAGATATGGCCCAAACTCGATAATTTCGACGCGAATTACCTGGATGTACTGGCTAAATTCCTCAAATTCATCCTGGACAACCTGGACGAATTCCCCAAGCTAGCGGCCTTTCAGCAACACGAAGAGGAATGGGAAAAACACCATCTCAATCTGACCAAAGCCTTCATGAACATGAAAAACACGGCGTCGGCCATCCGCGGGGAGACGGAAAAAATCGCGTTGTTCAAGACCGGCGACATCATGAACGAATACAACAGGATGGTGTCCAACAGCCTTCAGGAGTTGCGCATTTGCATGGATACCCTGGCATTGCCCGGCAAAGCACCGAAACCTAAAGCAGAGGAAAAAGAGACCAAAACCAAACCCCCGGATCCGGATGAAACCCCCGACCCGGACGCCGATCCTGACCACGAGCCAGCCTATTATGACTGGCCACCCATCACCGAGGACATCGAAGAGCGCAAAGAACGGATCGTCAAGGAGCAACAACTCTATTTCCTGGACCGGGACAACATAGACGCCATTATTGACCTGCAGGGGAAATACACCAGCCTGATCGAGTTGCTAAAACGTTATGAATTCCAGGTTCAGCTCTATCACCCAGTCGCCCTGCCCAACGAAATCGCCCTGGATCAGGATCGATGGACCATTTGCTACAACCAGATCAAAAGCCAGGACATGGACAGCGTCAACCTGCAATTGCGCAAATTCAATAAGCACTGCAACGATGTGTTCGCCACCTTCACCAACATGCCGATCGAAAAAATCGGCCTTATCCTGAAACGCTCCAACGAAGGTCAGGAAATCCTGGACGAAGAGAAATTCAAACGTAATTGCCTGCGCGTGCTCAAAGCCTGGACCGCGGTCAGCGGCGACACGCTGACCGCACGCTGGCAACTGCTCAGGCTTGGAGGCAAAAGCTTCAAGCGCTACTTCCTGTTCGCCACCACCGGCCTGCTCAAGTATGACTACAGCGCCCAGTATTGGAACGATCTGACCCACACCTGCCTCAAATCGCTGGCCACCGAAACCGCTCAGGCGATTCAGAACGTGATGCCCACCGTGATCAGCTATGCCCGTTTCCCACTGGACCTGAAACGCGAAAATGTCAAGGAGCTGTCCCAAAAGGACATGAAGGCCATAGCCCAACTGCTGAGCAAGATCCACCCGCGCGAAGCCTTCAAAAACCCAACCACCATCGGCGGTGGCTCAGACACGGGCGTAGGACGCCTGGACAAGGAACTGATCAGTTTGCGCACCGTCGACCTGGGTGAACTGACCCGCTGGTTCAAGGAGGCCCAGGACATGACCGATAAATTATACGACGAAAAAATCCTCGGCGTGCTGATCTGCGGCGTATCGATCATGCCTGAATCCGGCCGGCTACCCTTTGCCGTGATTCAGTTGAACAACGAACCGCGGGTGCCGGTCTCCGACATCAAAGAACCAACCAAAATCGGAAGCGTAGTCTCGCCCGGAACGGAAATCGAACTGAAATTATTCCGCTCCGTCGGCGATGCGCGGCCTATGGTCGATCCCATCATTTTCCGCGGTGATTGGTCAAGTTTACATATTCTGCACGACTACCATGCCAAACAGGGCAGCACCTCACGGGACTGGTATGTCACCATTCCCTCGACGGCCGGCAATCTCCAACTGATGTTCAACTTCAACAGGGAGCTGCCTTCCGTCCAGAAATGGCCCAATTTCAAACCTGGTTCAGAGGAATAAGCGAGGAGAAAACAGCCATGAACAACGATAGACATCCTGTTGTCGCGGCATTCGGCAAACATCCCGGTTGGGACGATCACATTGACGACATCGGCATGGAATCAAACGATCTGGTGGAAATCAAGCGTAACCTTTATCGCGATGGCATTGGCGGCAACATCGACGCCGGGAACTGGGACAAGCTGGATCAAACCGGAAGACTGGAAGGCTTTGCCCACGTTTTCCTGTGGCTCCGCCCCCATGGACCGGTTATCGGCCGCATGTGGTCATCCGTAGACGGCAAAGGTCGCTCGCGCTATCCCATGGTACTCTGCACTCAAGCGAACGGCGTGCCTCTGCTCCGACTGCTGGATGCAGGATTGCCGCTGATGGCCCGGCTCGAACAACAGTGCCGCGATGCTGACAGCGCGGCCCAGGTCCTAGACATTCTGAACGTTGGCCGAAATCAATTCAGTCACGATATCGATGCTGAACATGAACGATGCATCCCGGTCAGTCAACTGGCCGCTTTTGTGGAAAAAATCAGGCAACAGAACCCGAAGAGCTTCTACCGGCTGATATATAAAATGGAAAACGACATGCCCGGTTTCCTGAAAAAAAATCCCCAAAAAGGCGCAAGCCCTTTTCCTCAGAATTTACGTGTGCCCCAGGCCGGCTTGCCGCCAGCAGACATTTTGCTGTATTGGTCATTGTTCATGCGTTATTTTCTTGAGGCAGAGACCATGATCTTCCTGACGCCACTCCAGGGGGCCTGGGTGGACATCCTGATCGGTGCCCCTTCAACGCAGCAATTCTTCTGCCTGCTGGCCAACAGCGAGAGCATGCCCCTGACGACCGACATTCCTTACAACCTGGATGAAGCCTTTCGCGAGCAGGTCGACCAGATCCTTGCCAAATTCAGTCGCGACGACGATCAGGTTGGGCGCCTTCTGAAGGAATGCAGTGGCGGAAGCAAAAAAATCTTGCAAAAATGGCTCAATCCATTCACAAAATTATTCCAGCGTTAAACTAGAATGGATTGGATATGGTGAAGCTGTTTATAGAATGCGGACCTTATACGGGCGAGAGCTTTGAACTCGGCGCCGGGCGATTTGCCATTGGCCGTTCTTCCAAGGCCGATATCTCCCTGCCCGCCCTTCCTGTCAGCATTTCGCGCGAACATCTGCACATTGAGGTGAAATACGACAGCGTCATGGTGGAAAACGTAGGCAAAAGCGGTAGCAAGCTGAACAGCGAGCCGTTGACCCGACCCACACAGCTCCAAGTGGGCCAACGTATCAGCATGAACACATGCGACACGGTTTTTGTGGTTCAGGAGATCCTGTTCGAAAAAGACGCCATGACAAGTGATGATTCGGAAGAATTCGAAAGAACCATGGAAGAACCGCTTCCTTCCATGCACGAAGTGTTTACCCAGAGCCCGCGAACCTACGACGATCATACCGATGACGACCCCATAGAATTCGGATTTGAACCGAAACCTGCTCCTACGCCAAAGCCCAAAAAGCCGGTTATGGAAGACAACCCTGTGGCGAGCGAAGAATTCTCAAGCCTGATCATCAATGGCAAACAGGATTTCAACGACGACGACGCTGTTCTCGAATCGCGAGCCCTCTCCCTCGACGACTTGAACCTAATATCGAATTTGAACCTAGATGAACCGCATGACGACGACCAGGATTTCGGGCCGCTTTCAGGCACGTTTGACATGATCGCCCATAACGCGGACCCATCCGAATCCATACTCGATTCCCATGAATACAACCTGCAGAGCGATCTGTTCAACATACAACAACACGAGGACGAGCATGAACCGTCCAAAATTTCACGCAACGATTCCGGACGCGTTTCCACGGACTCTACCGCCAACATCGACAAAACCGGCGGCATCACTCCCGAAATGGTGGATTACCTGCGCCGTATGCAGCAGAAGAAAAGACGCACGCGCATCATCGTAACCGTCATCAGTATCATCGCGGTAATGATCCTTGTCGCTGCCGTGATTTGGTTATCGCTCTAAAGGTATGAAAAAACGGAGCT
The DNA here is from genome assembly GCA_964580325.1 of uncultured Verrucomicrobiota bacterium. Taxonomy (GTDB): domain Bacteria; phylum Verrucomicrobiota; class Kiritimatiellia; order CAYTQP01; family CAZOLK01; genus CAZOLK01. Next base: position 24,084 of record CAZOLK010000015.1, read on the forward strand.
ACAGGACACCGCAACATGCTCATTAAACTGGAATCTCAGGGCCGCAGGATCGAAGAAATCGACTCCATGCAATTGCCCGAAAAACTGGTGATCGGTCGTAGCAAGCAATGCGACTGGATAATGCCCATGGAATGTTCCATGATCAGCCGCAAACATGCCTGTATCATTCGCAAAGACCAGGCCGTCTACATTCATGATTTGGAAAGCAAACACGGGATTTATTACAAAAACGAGCGTATCGCCACCCGCGAATTGAAACCCGGCGACCGTATCATGATTGGCGAATGCACCCTGCTCGTTCAGAAAACAGCCTCTGATAAAATGCGCCGGGGACGTCCCGCGCAGTTGATCGGCTTGACGGGTGAAATGCGCAACCAGCGCTTTCCCATCACATCGCCCGAAATGACCATCGGTTCCGAAACAGACTCCAACCTGGTAATCGACGATCCGCTGGTATCCCAAAAGCATGCCAAAATCAAAACCGATCCGGCAAACAGCGGATTCAGCATCATGGACCTGGAAAGTCGCAACGGCACCGCGATCAACAACCGCAAACTGGAACCGTTCCAGGAAGAACACCTGCGCAAAGGGCAGATCGTTTACATTGTCCATTACGGCTTTCAACTCGATACCGGCCGCGGACTGCCGCCCGGAAAAGCCCCGTTGATTCTGGCCATTTCATGCAGCTTGCTGCTGTTGATTTCACTGGCCTTTTTCAAAATGCAGATCAAACCTGTAAACCAGACCATTGAAAATGCACTGCTCCTCGCCGCGGACGGCGCTTACAAAAGGTCACTGGAAATCGCAAGCCAGGGAAATGCCAAACATCCTGACATCGCTTCGATCACAGCCAATGTCGACAAATGGTGTGACGTGATGGATGCCATCAATACCAAGAATTGGTCCAAGGTCCGCAAGCACCTCGAGGAGATCGATGTCAGCGAAAGACCCATGTGGGAAAATAACGAGGCCGGCCGGCATTTCAAAGAACTTGTTCAGGAAGCCCGTGACGTTCTGTCCTGCTATAACAAGGCCAAAAGCCTTATCGAAAGCGGTTCCACCAACAAACCGGCGGAAATATCCGACGCCTACGAGGAAATTGACCAGATCATAAACAAGTACGATGGGGGCATGCCGCCGCACCTGGTGAGTTTGTTGACTGAAATCAGCGCTGTCCGCGGTAAAATGGCGCAAACGCTGAAAATTAAAACCATCGAGCATTGCTGGAACTTCATCCAGCACATTCAGGAAGCGACCGGCAGCGATGAAGCTGAATGCAAGATCGTAGAAGCTTGGCGCAACCAAACGGCACTGGACCAGGTGCTCAGCGGCGATAGCCTGAAAGAACGCAAGGTCTCATCACAGCGCTCCCAACCCGTGGGGCAATACGACCGCTACCTGGGCATCGAGAACTTCTACTCTTTTTTTAAAGACCTTGCCGGCCAGAAGCAATTGCGCCCGCTGCGTACAGAGGAATTTAAACCACTCATCGAAGACGCTGCCGTGCTGTATGGTGAAGTCAGTCAGTTCATGCGCTTTGTCAACCGCCAGAAGGACAAAGCCTGGATCGCGGGATCGCTCGAAACACAGATTCGTAAATACCGCGGCTACATGCGCCAACGCGACGAACTCCTGGCCGGGTTGAAAACCCATTACGAAAAGAACGACGATTTGAAAGCCCTGATCGCGGCCGGCATCGCGCTGCGCCTGTGCGACGATCCGGCAGCGTTGCGAATCGAACGGCAACGCGAAACCTTTTCGCTCAAAGACTGGGCCATCGATCAATTCATGCGCCATCAAGCTCAACTCAAAGCCCCGGTGAAACGTTAGGTCTTACGCGCATCCGACTGGCCGATCGAGAGATGCAAGCGGCTGCCAAGGCCCATGAAATCCATGATGTTGTTTTTTTGCGTTTTTTACTTGCATGTTGCATATACTTTGCTGTATATTAAAATGTCGAATTTTAGGTTTTTACAAAACATTGATCTTCTCATGGTCATCTCCACGGTTCGTAATAATACAACTTCAGCCTTTATAGTAGCTAGCCGCTGATAATTTTTCGTTAGGATTACAACTCGTGTCACTGCTTATACCGCGCAACAGCTTTAAATGACTTTGTAAATTTTTTTTAAGTTTTTTTTTGACAGAAGACCATTCTGGAATTATGATCTCATATGAGCATTAAAGGTAATTGAATAGCATTTTAAAATTTCGAGGAGAAAAGCAAAGTGAGTATTGACGTCGATAAATTGTCTCAGGATATTTCTCCAGATGCGCCCTGTGGCGAAGACATAAGTTACGACGCAGCTTTTCTCGAACTGGAAACCGTTGCGGCCGGAACGCCGGAAACACAGTTTTCCGATGCCATCGAAGCAGATTGGCGCGACGTTCAGGAACGCTGCAAGGAACTCCTCTCCCGCAGCAAACATCTTCGCGTAATGCTCTACCTAGCCTTTGCCCTGCTGCGTCGTGAAGGCTTGCCCGGATTCCGCGATGGCGTCAAACTGCTTTTAAATGTAACCCGGGATAAATGGGATTCCGTACATCCGCAACTCGATCCGAATGACGACAACGATCCCATGGAGCGGATGAATATCATTGCCCAACTAGCCACCACCGGTTTCCGCGATCCGATCAAGTTTAAGGAATCGCTGTTTGACGCACCGTTATGCGAATCCAAACAGATCGGCCGTTTTTCGCTGCGTGACGTATTGATCGCCGAGGGCGATCTGCCTAAACCCGAAGGCGAAAATGTGAAAGTCCCTGAAATGAGCTTGATCAACGCCTGTTTCGAGGACACGGCTATCGACGTGTTGAAAGCCACCAAAGAAGCGACGACGGACGCTCTGGCCATGCTGAACGAACTGGATTCTTTTTTGATGGAGCAAATAGGCGCGAGTGCCGCACCCAACCTGGATCCGCTGACCAAGACATTGCAGCAAATCGAACACACTCTGCAGGAAGCCTTGGCGCAACGCGGCGTGGGCGAAGCCACGGGAGAATCGGCGGACGCGGACGCGGGCGGGAGTGGAGCTGCGCAGCCGGCTTCAAGGGGCATCACCGGCGAAGTTCAGAACAACGACGATGTCATCAAAGTTCTGGACAAAGTGATCAGCTATTACGAACATAAAGAACCGGCCAGTCCCGTACCGTTACTCATCGAACGGGCCAAACGGCTGGTTGGCAAGTCCTACATCGATATCATTCGTGACTTGACGCCGGAAGCCTACAGCAAAGTGGAATTACTGGGCGGTCTTCAACCTCAGGGATACTAAGTGCACATAATATCATATAACTTATTGACTTAAATAAACGATCAGGGTACTAAATTAATTAATTCGTTACGGGATGTTTAGAATTATGAAAGGGAGATGATATGCCAAGCAAACCGAGTTCTCAAAAATTTATTGGGAGAAACCGGGCGCCTAGGGTTCAGATCGAATACGATCTTGAATTGTACGGAGCTGAGAAAAAAATCAACCTGCCTTTTGTTATGGGCGTAATGGCGGATCTTTCCGGGAAACCCGAAGAACCGCTGGCACCTGTTCAGGACCGGTCTTTTCTCGAAATCGATGTGGATAACTTTGACAACCGCATGAAGTCCATGAAACCTCGTGTGGCCTTCCAGGTGCCCAATACACTGACTGGTGAAGGTAACATGAGCGTCGACATTACGTTCGAAAACATGGATGATTTTTCACCTGCGGCAGTGGCGAAAAAAGTGGATTCGCTCAACAAACTCCTGCAAGCTAGAACAGAGCTTTCCAATCTGTTGACCTACATGGACGGAAAAGGCGGAGCCGAACAGTTGATTCAGAAGTTGCTGAACGATCCAGCACTGATGGAATCGATGTCGTCAACACCCAAAACCCAAAAAACCGACGAAAACCAGGAGGGTTAAGCCATGGCCGAAAATCCCGAAGCTCAAGCCCAACAGGCAGGGGAAACAGCAGAATTTACCGATTTTGAATCCTTGCTCAACAAGGAATTCAAACCCAAATCCGATCGTGCCACCGAAGCGGTTAAGTCCGCAGTCAACACCTTGGCCCAACAAGCCCTGGAACAGACCGTCACCATGTCGGACGATGCAGTTAAAACCATTGAGAGCATGATCGCCGAACTTGATCGCAAGATGTCCGAACAGGTCAACCTAATTCTGCATCACCAGGATTTTCAGCAACTCGAAGGCACGTGGCGCGGTCTGCACCATCTGGTCAGCAACACTGAAACCGACGAAACGCTGAAAATCCGCGTGATAAACATCTCGAAAAAAGAAGTTGGCAAGGTCCTCAAGAAATACAAAGGTACGGTCTGGGATCAAAGCCCGTTGTTCAAGCAGATTTACGAGCAGGAATACGGCACCCCCGGCGGCGAGCCTTACGGCTGCCTGATCGGCGATTACATGTTCAACCACAGTCCGCAGGATGTCGAAATGCTGAGCGGCATGGCCCAGATCGCGGCCGCGGCCCACGCGCCGTTTATCGCCGCCTCCGATCCATCGGTCATGAACATGGAAAGCTGGCAGGAACTGGGTGACCCGCGTGACCTGACCAAGATCTTCCAGACCCCGGAATATGCGGCCTGGCGTTCGCTGCGCGAATCGGAAGATTCCAAGTACATCGGCTTGACCATGCCCCACTTCCTGTCCCGACTGCCCTACGGCGCAGCCACGGACCCGGTGGAAGAATTCGATTTTGAAGAAGACACCGAAGGCAGCAATCACAGTCGCTACTGCTGGTCCAATTCCGCCTATGCCATGGGCACCAACATCAACCGTGCCTTCAAAGAGTTCGGCTGGTGTTCGCGCATCCGCGGCGTGGAAAGCGGCGGTATTGTCGAAGGGTTGCCCTGCCATACCTTCCCCACCGACGACGGTGGCGTGGATATGAAGTGCCCCACGGAAATCGCCATTACCGATCGTCGTGAATCAGAATTGGCCAAGAACGGCATGATGCCCCTTTCGCACTGGAAAAACACGGATTACGCCGTGTTCGTCGGCGCCCAGTCGCTGCACAAACCGGCCGAATACGAAGATGCCGATGCCACGGCCAACGCCCGTCTGGGTGCGCGCCTGCCCTATCTGTTCGCAACTTGCCGGTTCGCACATTACCTGAAGTGCATGGTGCGCGACAAAATCGGTTCATATAAAAGCCGGGACGATATGCAGCGTTGGCTGAACAACTGGATCATGCAGTATGTAATCCCGGATCCGGATGCAAACGAGATTATTAAATCCCAGAAACCCCTGGCCGAAGCAGAAGTACAAGTCGAGGAAGACCCGGAGAATCCCGGTTACTACACCTCGAAGTTCTTCCTGCGCCCGCACTACCAGTTGGAAGGTCTGACAGTCTCGCTGCGTCTGGTCAGCCGTTTGCCTTCGGCCAAAGGTCAATAGGAAAAACAACTTACATCCTCAGAGGAGGTGTGAGGTAAGGTAAGAGAAGTATAAGTTAAAAATAATGAAGGAGAATTGAAATGTCATTTGATGCATTCTTGAAATGTGATGGAATCAACGGCGACTCCACAGACTCAGCTCACGCTCAGTGGATGGAAGTCGAATCTTATTCGCACGGTCTGTCTCAGGCTCTCGGCGGCAACATCAGTGCTCAAGGCGCCATCACCGGTGGTCGTGTAGATGCCCAGGATTTCTCGATTGTGAAACGTCTGGACACTGCCACGGCTAAACTGTCCGAGTATGCCTGCGCCGGCAAAGTGATCCCTAACGTCGTCCTGCAGCTCCATCGTGCCACGGGTCAGAAACAGCAGTTCATGGAATACACCTTCAAGAGCGCCGTGATCAGCGGTCTGCAGAACATGGGTTCGTCCTCTACGGAAGATCCGGTTCCTATGGAAGAAGTTTCCTTCCGTTTTGCTGCTTTCAAGATCAAATACACCATCACGAAAGCCGACGGCACCACGGCCGGCGACGTTCCGTTTGGTTGGGATCTTGAGCAGAACTGCCCCATCTAATTGGAATTGAATAAAAAAGGCGGACGGTTATATACTGTCCGCCTTTTTCTTACTTAATACTTTGAGAAGGTAATTCGGATGAAAGCGGAAGAATTGTTAAAATTAGGCGATCTGGACGGAGCATTGAAGCATCTGCAAATGGAAGTACGCGGAAAACCCGCCGACTATAAATTGCGTATATTCCTTTTTCAAATCCTCTCCGTTCTCGGCCAATGGGACCGGGCCATCACCCAATTGAATGTGGCCGCGGATATGGATCCGGACCCCGAAAGCAAGCTTATGGCGCAACAATGCCGTCCCGCTTTGAATTGCGAGGTCTTTCGTGACGAAGTGTTCAACGGCAAGCGTTCGCCCATGATCTTTGGCGAACCCGCGGAATGGGTGGCCTGGATCACCCAAGCCATCAAGCTGCTGGCCGAAGGCAACCTGGAAGCAGCCGCGGAAATGCGCAACAAGGCGTTTGATGCCGCCCCGGAAACACAAGGCTCGATCACGTTTGAAACAGCGGAGAGCGAAGAGCCGATCGAAGAAACGTTCACCTGGATCGCCGATGCCGATACACGTATCGGGCCAATGCTGGAAGCCATCATCGGTGAAAAATATTACTGGATCCCCTTTGTCAATATCAAAGAGATCGTCATTGAGAAACCCCAGGACCTGCGCGACATGGTCTGGGTGCCGGCCTATGTCACCTGGACCAATGAAGGCCAGAATGTCGCCCTGATTCCCACTCGTTATGCAGGTACCGAAAAATGCGAGAACGCGGCCCTGCGTCTGTCCAAAACCACGGAATGGAAAGAGCTGGGAGAACAATTCTATCAGGGCATCGGCGAACGAAACTTCTCTACGGACCACAACGAATACAGGCTGCTCCAAACCCGGAAGATCACGTTGACATAATGACCGTTTCGTCATACCGAAAGGAGAGGAAACAAGCTCATGGCTGAACTGACGCCCATGGAGCGATTGCAACCCTGCCTGTTGGACCGACTCACGGATGACGAACCGGAAAAGAATGTCGAGAGCCGGGAGAAGAGAGTGATTTCCGCAGAGCGATATCGCAGCGCGGTGTTGCGCGATATGGCATGGCTGCTGAATGCCAATGCTCATGAGAAATCAGAGGACATCAATCTGTTTGAGGAGGTATCCCAGTCTGTTCTGAATTACGGGATACCCAATGTCTGCGGTCTATACATTGACGGTTTCAGCAATGAGGAAATCGAAAAGACCATCAAGGACGCCATTCGTAAATACGAACCGCGCATCAATCCGGATTCGCTGCAAATGAACTGGGTGAAGGAGCGCAATACCCTTGAACCAACCACCATTTCGTTTGAGATCCGAGGCAATTTGTGGGCGCAACCCCTGCCCGAAGCCTTTTATGTCAAAACCTCTTTTGACCTGGAAACCGATGAATGCAACCTAAGCCGAGGCAGCAGTAGTGGATAGACTTTTTTTACAGGCCTACAACCAGGAATTGCAGCATTTGCGTAAAATGGGCGGAGAATTTGCCCAGGAATTTCCTAAAATAGCCGGACGTCTGGCATTGAGCGAATTTGAGTGCGTCGACCCGTACGTAGAACGGTTGCTGGAAGGATTCGCTTTTCTCACCGCACGTGTCCAGCGCAAGCTCCAAGCTGAATTTCCTCGTTTCACCCAATCGATTCTCGATACGGTCTACCCGCATTATCTCCCCCCCACCCCTTCCATGGTCGTTGCCCAGTTCAATCCTAATGTTGCGGAAAAGGACCTGGCTGACGGATTTCAGATCAAACGCGGCGAAGTGCTGCGCAGCATCATCGGCAAGGGCGACCGAACTCCCTGCGAATATCACACGGCCCACACCATTACACTCTGGCCCATTGAAATCACGGATGCCGGTTATTACACACGAGAAATCAATACCTTAGAACCGCCGGATTCCGTCCATGGTAAAGCCGCGATCAGGCTGCGTCTGCGCACCAAATCGATTCCTTTTTCCAAAATCCAGGCCGATGACCTTACTTTTTTTCTGCGAGGCCCGGACGAGTTGCCGATGCAGATTTACGAGCAAATCTTTGCCCATGGCCGGTATGTTATCGTACAATCCCCTGAGCGGCCGGTTAAGTGGCACGAAGTGCTGCCAGCCAAGAACATTAAACGCGTGGGGTTCTCGAATGAAGAAGCGCTGCTGCCGGTCAGCGCCCGCTCTTTTCAGGGATACCGGCTGATTCAGGAATATTTCGCGTTTTATCAGCGTTTTATGTTTTTCCGTATCCACGGATTGTCCAAAGCGTTCCGCCACGAAAAGGGTACCGAGCTGGACCTGATCGTCATGATGAACCAGGAAGATCTGGAACTCGAGGATAATGTCATGGCCCCGAACTTTGCGCTCTACTGCACGCCGGCCGTCAACCTATTCCACAAACGCACGGACCGGATTCACCTCTCGGACCGCTTTTCGGAGTATCATGTCGTCCCTGACCGCACAAGGCCGATGGATTTTGAAGTCTACCAGGTTCTGGGCGTTACAGGACATGGCCTGCATGCGGAAGACGAGCAGAAGTTCAGACCTTTCTATGCCTCCACGGACTTTGACGCGGACGATGAGAGCGGCGCTTATTTTGTGGTCAACCGCATGCCGCGTATGCCGTCACAACGTGAGAAACAGCGCGGTCGTCGTTCGAGTTACGCGGGAAGCGAAACGTTCATTTCGCTGGTCGACGCCAAGGCAGCGCCATACAGCTCCAACTTGCGTCAACTATCGGTCCAGACACTCTGCACCAACAGGGATCTGCCCTTAACCATTCCGCTCAAGATCGGTTCATCGGATTTCACCATGGATTCCAATGCACCGATCATCAATGTCGTCTGTATCGAAGGCCCCACCACACCGCGCCCTTCACGCACTGAAGGCTCCATCAACTGGCGCGCGATCAACCACCTATCGCTGAACTACCTTTCGCTTGTTCATGACAATAGCATGCTGAAAAAAGGTGTACCTTTGCGCGATTTCCTAAAACTGTACGCCAATGAAGGCGATCCCCAGGTCCGCAAGCAACTGGAAGGCGTGCTGTCCGCCGAAAGCCGCCCCATTTCACGCAGATTGCAGGTCCCAGGTCCCGTTTTTTTTGCGCGCGGCCTCGAGGTTTCGGTAACCTTTGACGAAGAGGCGTTTGAAGGAACGGGCATTTTCATACTGGGCGCGGTGCTGGACTGTTTTTTCGCCAAATACGTCTCGATCAATTCCTTTACTGAAACGGTCGTAAAAACTAAACAACGCGGGGAGATCATGCGATGGCCGGCAAGGTTGGGCATGCGGCACATTCTTTAATTGAAAGAATGCAAAAAAACCCGGAGCGCTTCGATTTTTTCCAGGCGACCCGGTTGATGGAATGCGCCCATCCCCGATGCCCGCCCGTGGGCCATTCACTCCGACCGGATCAAGATCCGTTGCGCTACGGCCAGGAACCGTCACTGCAATTCGCCCCATCCACCTTGCATGCCCTGATCACGGACGAGGACGACCGGGACAAACCACCCCGGCTGATGGTGCATTTCTTGGGCCTGCTCGGTCCGAACGGTCCCTTGCCGCTGCACCTGACGGATTATGCCCACGCCCGCATATTGCATGAGGAAGACGCCACGTTTGCGCGTTTCCTGGATATGTTCAATCATCGCACCCTGTCTCTGTTTTACGACGCCTGGGCGCGCAACCGGCAGGAAGTGAGTTATGAGCGTTCGGAAAAAGACAGCTTCGCCATGTATATCGGTAGTTTTTTCGGCATCGGGCTCGATTCCCTGCGCCACCGCGATGCCGTGCCGGACGAGGCCAAGCTGCATTATTCCGGACACCTGGTTTGCCAGACCCGGCATGTAGAGGGACTTCGTTCCTACCTCGACGAATATTTCGGCATCAAAGTCGATATACAGGAATTTATGGGGCAATGGGTCGACTTGCCGGCCAACAACCTCTGCCACTTGGGCGAATCGCCTGACACGGGAACCTTGGGTGAATCGATCATCACCGGCACGCGCATCTGGGACTGCCAGCAGAAGTTCAGAATCAGGATGGGCCCCATGCACCTGGCCGATTACGAACGCATGCTGCCGCGCAACCCCAGTTTCAACCGTTTGCGCAGTTGGGTTGAAAACTACATCTCCTACACTCTTTCCTGGGATGTGCAGCTCGTGCTGTATGCCGCAGATGTGCCGGATATTCAATTGGGCATAGGCGGCCGTCTGGGATGGACCACCTGGTTAAAAAGCAAACCCTTGACGGAAGACGCCGATGACCTGATACTACATCCATATTGATTTTGAAGAATGTAATGAAGCAAAACAATTATATGAACGGAAAACCATTAAACATACCGGGATACCGGAAGGGGGAGCATTATGGCTAAGAGTCGTCATCAACTATTCATGGAAAACCTGAACACGATCTGCTTGCAATGCCTACAGACCGCCACCATGAATTGCAAAAAACGCGGAAATCCTTACGTGGAACTGGTCCACTGGATCTACGCTTTTCTGAAACAGAGCAATTCCGACTTTCATCGCATCCTGGAGTATTACGAAATCGATCTCTCCCAGACCGACAAAGACATGCTGACTGCGCTGGACCGCCTGCCCACCGGCGCTTCGTCCATTTCCGACTTTTCACAGCATGTGGACGAGTGTTTTGACAAGGCGCGCATCCATGCCAAGGACATGGGCGAAACCAAGGTACGCACCGGCCATGTGATCCTGGCCCTGTCCAAGGATTACAACTTGCGCAACGTGTTCCTAGGCATGTCGCCGCAATTCAACAAGATCGTCGCCTCATCGCTGGAGAGCAATTTCGGCAATATCGTCAAAAATTCACCAGAACAACCGGCAATATCGGATGAAGGCGCTCCTGGCGAAGGCGGTGAAGTACGCGGCGAAAGCGCACTGGCGCGCTTTGCCACGGACCTGACCGAAAAAGCGCGCAACAAAGAAATGGATCCCATCCGCGGTCGTGACGACGAAATCCGCCAGATCGTGGACATCCTCATGCGCCGGCGCCAGAACAACCCAATCCTGACCGGTGAAGCCGGCGTGGGTAAGACAGCCGTGGTGGAAGGCTTTGCCCAGCGCATCGCTGCCGGCGATGTGCCGCCGGTCGTCAAGAACGTCAGCCTGCAGTCGCTGGACCTGGGCCTGCTCGAAGCGGGCGCCAGCATGAAAGGCGAATTTGAAAACCGGCTGCGCATGGTCATCGAGGAAGTCCAGAAATCCGAAAAACCCATCATTCTGTTTATCGATGAAGCGCACCGCCTGATTGGCGCTGGCGGTTCGGCCGGCACGGGCGACGCAGCCAACCTGCTGAAGCCGGCCCTGGCGCGCGGAACGCTGCGCACCATCGCGGCCACGACCTGGGCCGAATACAAGAAGCATATCGAGAAAGACCCGGCCCTGACCCGTCGTTTCCAGGTGGTCAAGGTGGAAGAACCGTCCGAAGAGAAATGCGTCCAGATGATTCGCGGACTGGCCGAAGTACAGGAGAAGCATCACAAAGTCCTGATTTTAGATGAAGCGCTGGAAGCCGCGGTGAGCCTGTCGCACCGTTACATTCCCGACCGCCAGCTTCCGGACAAAGCGGTCAGTCTTCTGGATACAGCCTGCGCCCGTGTTGCCATAAGTCAGCACTCGACGCCACCGGAACTGGAAGACTGCATCCGCTGCATCGAAGCACTGGAAATTGAAATCGGCATTGTCGAACGAGAGATTGGCCTAGGTATGGAACATACGGAACGGAAACAGGAATTGGCGGAATGCAAACAGAAAGAAGAAGCACGCCGCGCCGAACTCGAAGCTGCCTACAGCAAAGAAAAAAATGTGGTGGAACAGATCAAGGACATCCGCGCCAAGCTGGCCCCTCAAGGTCCGGAAGCCCTGGAAAAGGCAGCATTGGCTTCTCAAGGCAAAGCGACCGATGCCGCCGATACTGCGGAAGAAAGTGAAGAAAGCGCTGCCGAACCCGCGGCGGAAGCCGATCCGGATGCATTGCGCCAGAAACTGCGCGACCTGCAGAACACCCTGAAAGAGATGCAGGGCGAAATGCCGTTGATCATGCCTTGCGTCGATTACCAGGCCGTGGCTTCGGTGGTCGGCGACTGGACCGGCATTCCGGTGGGCCGCATGGTCTCCAACGAAATCGACACCGTACTCAAACTGGCCGATATCATGGGCAAACGCGTGATCGGTCAACATCATGCGCTGGAGACCATTGCCAGTCGTATCCGCACATCACGGGCCAACCTGGACAATCCCAAGCGACCCATCGGTGTATTCATGCTGGTTGGTCCCAGCGGCGTGGGTAAAACGGAATCGGCGCTGGCCTTGGCCGAAGCACTGTATGGCGGCGAGCAAAACGTGATTACGATCAACATGAGCGAGTTTCAGGAAGCGCATACGGTTTCAACACTCAAAGGAGCGCCTCCGGGCTACGTCGGTTACGGTGAAGGCGGCGTGCTGACCGAAGCCGTGCGCCGGCGCCCGTACAGCATTGTGCTGCTGGACGAAGTCGAAAAGGCTCATCATGACGTGCACGAGATTTTCTTCCAGGTATTCGATAAAGGCCAGATGGAAGACGGCGAAGGCCGGTTGATCGACTTCAAGAACACGATCATCCTGCTGACGAGTAATGTGGGCACGGATTTGATCGAAAACATGTGCAAAGATCCCGAACTGCTGCCTGATCCGGACAGCGTGACCGCGGCGCTCAAGCAATCTCTGCTCAAAGAGTTTCCCGCGGCTTTGCTCGGTCGTTTGATCGTGGTGCCTTTCTATCCGATCAGTGACGAGGTGATGAAGAAAATCATTGTTCTCCAGATGAGCCGAATCAAGAAACGGATTCGTGAAAATCACAACATTCCGTTCACGCATGACGACGCCGTGCTTGAATTGATCTCCAACCGGTGCACAGATCCAGCCAGCGGCGCTCGTATGGTGGATGCCATTCTGACCAACACGTTACTGCCGGCCATCAGTAACGCGTTTCTGCGCACCATGATGAGTGGTGGAGTGATCAAGAAAGTCCATGTAGGTGTAAAAGACAGTGAATTTGACTATACATTCGAATAATTTTTATTCAGATTTGCAATTTAACTGGTCTGTGGTATAAATAGATTAGTGTTTTTATCTGTACTTCTTGACATTATGTAGATAGTTTATTGTGAGGTTAGGGTTTAAAGCTAAATAGGCTTAAAGCTAAATAGGCTGGAGTTGTATTATTATGGCAGCCACGGAAAAAGAAAGATTACTGGAATGTTATACGCCTTTAGGCAAGGATGAGTTGCTTATCTGGAATTTCTCTGGAAGCGAAACGGTAGGTCGTCTCTTTAACTACAACCTAAGGTTTCACAGCGAAAACCGCCAGATCGATCTCAATGCACTTGTCGGGCAACCGATGTCCGTCAGCCTAGTGCTGCCAGGACAGGGATTACGGTATTTTCATGGTTATGTCAACTCATTTTGCCTGACCTCCTCGTACAGCGACAAGTTTGCGCAATACGAAGCGACCATGGTGCCCTGGTTATGGTTTCTGACACGCACATCCGATTGTAAGATTTTCCAGAAAAAAACTGTACCGGACATTATCAAGGAAGTCTTTAACGACAACGGATTCAGTGACTTTGAGGACACATTGACCGGTTCGTTTCGCGAATGGGAATACTGCGTCCAGTACCGCGAGACAGACTTCAATTTCGTTAGCCGGTTGATGGAGCAGGAAGGTATTTACTATTACTTCAAACACGAGCAAGGCAAACACACGCTCGTCTTGAGTGATGCCCCCAGTGCGCATGACAATTACAAGGATTACGGCAAAGTCAAATTCCGTACCATGAGCGATTCGAGCGTGTTGACTGAAGAGCATATTTCAGACTGGAGCATGATCCACAATGTACAGCCAGGCAAATACGCGCATACGGATTACAACTTCACGACTCCCAAAACGCCGCTGCTGAACAACCATGACATAGTCAAAGGTCATGCCAAGGCCGATTATGAAGTTTACGACTATCCAGGAGAATTCCCAGTCAAGGGCGAAGGTGAAGTATACGGTCGCGAGCGCATAGAGGAGATGGCCGCGCAGCATGAAACGTATCACGGCACTTCGGACTGCCGCGGTCTGTGCGCAGGATACACGTTTTCGCTGGAGGAATATCCTCGCGACGATCAGTGCAAAAAGTACATGATCCTTTCAACCAACCTCAATGTCACGGCCGAAGCACCGGAATCAGGGTTGTCTGAAATCGCGGGTTATTCGTCATCCTTTACCTGCATGGACGCCAGCATCCAATACCGCCCCATGCGTGCCACGCCCAAACCGGTTATTCAAGGCACACAACACGCGCTGGTGACCGGTCCCAAGGGCGAAGAAATCTATACGGACGAATATGGCCGGATCAAGGTTCAATTTTATTGGGATCGCTACGGCAAGAAGGATCAGGACAGTTCCTGTTGGATTCGCGTGGCTCAGATCTGGGCGGGTAAAAAATGGGGCGCCATGTATATCCCGCGTATCGGCCAGGAAGTGGTTGTCGATTTTATGGAAGGCGATCCGGACTGCCCGATTGTTATCGGTTCGGTCTACAACGCCAGCCAGAAAATCCATTACAGCCTGCCCGACGAGAAGACCAAGTCCTATATCAAAAGCAATTCATCCAAGGGCGGCGACGGGCATAACGAGATGCGTTTCGAGGACAAAGCGGGTGAAGAGCAGATTTACATGCATGCCGAGCGCAACATGGACGTGCGGATCAAGCATGACTGCATGGAACGCATTATTCGCCATCGGCATTTGATCACGGGTGCTGATGGCGACAACGGTAAAGTCGGCGATCAGCGTGAAATGGTCTACGTGGATAAGCACATGAAGGTGCATCGCAACCAGGAAGAGCATATCGGCGGCGATATGAAACTCTTGATCGGCGGCATTGATGGCGATGGCAACCAGGATATTGTCATCAAGAAAGTCAAAAAGGAGCTGATCCATGACGACAGTAACCTGCACGTTAAAATGAACCGTCTTGAAAAGATCGACATGGATCAATCGCTCAAAGTGGGCATGAACCAATATGAGAAAATCGGCATGAACCACGCTGTAAATGCTGGTATGGCCATTCACCATAAGGCGGGCATGACCGCTGTTTATGAAGCCAGTCTCGGATTGACCATTAAATCGGGAGGAAGTTTCGTAACAGTGATGCCGGCGGGTGTCTTTATCAAAGGCCCGATCATACTGATCAATTCCGGAGGCACAGCATTGTCCGGTTGCGGTTCCAGTCCGCAAACAGCCAAGGACGCCAAAGAAGCCAAACCTACGGAACCGGATATGGCCGACGATTCCGAAAACGGACAGATTTCCTGTCCTGATTAATATTTTCGATCAACAAATATGAAAAAGCCCTCGCAAGAGGGCTTTTTTTGTGGAATTTGGACATTGGGATTAGGGGTCGTAAGCCAGTCCCCGCAGGATCTGGCTTTGCCAAAATTCTTACTTATCCTCCAATCATTACCTGGAGATAACCGGAGACAATGACGCCGCCATGCGCGGTATTATCGCCCAACCGGGCTGCCGGCATGTTGGAAACGATTACGGATGTACTACCCTTGGCAATGATGTCGATTGGACCCACGCAGATGGCTTTGTCTGTAATTCGGGCCTGCGGCATATAACCCACGATAACAGTGGGAGCGCCTGAAATAATAGGACCGCCCACATGGGGCACGGGCCCTGGATTAACCAGAGGACAAGTGTGCATATCTGTTATTCTAGCTGCTGGCGGCATAAGCGTCTCCTCATTTGTCTTATTGTTTTACAAAAAACATAAACGCGAACGCTTGAAATTACAAGTTTTCATTTTCTTTGATTTTATGCTCGAAAAAAAATGTGATATCCTTACACCATGGACTAATGAACTTTCCGAAACAATTGACGGCGGCACAGCGGGGAAGCGGGAAGAAAAGATACCGTTTATTTATTCTTCTAAATGGCATTTCCGTTACCTGCATGATGGAAAACATCATGATTCTCTATGCGCTTAAGAATGGGCTGAGCGACAAAATGGTGGCCATCTTATCCTCGCTGATTTTCATAACCATGCCGTTTATGTTCCTGGGCAAGCAAATGGTCGCACGTATTGGCGTTTCACGCACATTCGGCATCTGTTGGGCTTTACGCTATCTTTTCGGTCTGCTGCTCATCGTGGTTCCTTTTCTCAATACTGAAATGATGCCGGCGGCCATTCTCTTGTGCGCCTTCGGTTTCTTCACGTCTCGCAGCATGGGTCTTATTGGTGACGCACCCATGACCGGCGAAATCACGACAGAGAAGGACCGGGGACAATTCATTTCCTCATCGGCCATGTTTTTCAACATAACCTATCTGCTTTCCACGTTTGTCGTGATCAAATGCCTGAAGGTTTATGATCGGATCAGCACATACCAATATATCATCCTGACCGGCTGTATTGTAGGGTATGTGGCAAGTTACGTGGTTTCCACCATACCGGAGTCGCGCATTCCCCAGGAATCGGCACAAAAACCCATTGGTAATTCTTTGCGTGTGTTATGGGGCACGCCCTGTTACCGCCGCCTGATATTCGCCTGGTCTGCGGTATTGATCAGTCTGCTGCTGGTCAACCCGTTTGCGATGCTGGCCCTGAAAAAAGGCTACCTGGTAGCCGATCACAACGCTCTGTTTTTCGCGCTGGTCGGGATGCTGGGCAGTATTTGTGCTACATTTGTCATCGGTATCCTGTCCGACTACGCCGGACCGCGTCCGATTCTGATCCTGAGCGCTGTGGGTCTTTTCTTTATCTGCGCTTTCTGGGCGCTTGCACCTCCTGTTTTTATAAAGAGCCTGATCATGGCAGTCTTTTTCTTTGGCGGCTTCTGTACCGTAGGGCTGCAGGTGGGCATCAGCCATTACTTTCTGTCCAGCATAAAAGAACACGAGCGGATCGGACTCAGCCTGTTGATGCAGATTTTTACCGGCGTCACAGCAGGTCTGACGGGCTCTATGGGCGCGGGAACCCTGATTGACGCACTTAAGCATATAGCAGAGGAGGGCATGCCTCTTTACCGCTTGTACTTCAAGATCATTCTGCTGATACTCATTCCACTTTTCCTGCTCATTTGCCGCCTGGATCGCATGAAGGAATGGAAAATAGCCAGTATTCTCGGCCTCTTCTTCTCCATTCGCGACTTACGTGCGCTATATGCCCTTAATCAGGTCAAGCAACTGTCCAGCTATGACACCGATTTAAAACAAGTAAAGCAGTTGGGAGACATCAAGTCATCCCTATCCGAGGACGCGCTGCTGGATTACCTGGAATCTCCCAAATTAGGCATTCGCTGGTGGGCGCTGCAAGCCTTGCGCGAAATAGAGGATTTGAGCCCCCGCACGACAAAACGTCTGATTGAAGAATTGAAACAAGGCGAATTCACCACGGCCTGGATAACAGCCGATGTGCTTGGGCAGCATGGCATCAAAAATGCAGTTCCAGCCTTGCGGGATGCGTTGGATTCCAAGGATATTTTCCTGAAAGGCAAGGCCATGATTGCTCTGGTCCACCTTCAGGATGAAGCATCCTACGAGCGAATCCGCGAAATTTTCATACACTCCTATAACCCGCGACTGGTCATTAACGGTGCGCATGCGCTGACCATCATGCGACGTTTGGACAACGTTTCGATCATGCTTGACAAGATGCAGCAACCACTTCTCGAACCTGTAAAAGATGAAATCCTGGTCGCCATCTCGGATCTTTGCGACTTCAGCGAAATATTCTATTCATTCCTGAAAGAATTCAACAAAGATCAGGCTGGCGGATTGCGTTTGCTCCAGGATTTTCTGCAGGAAACCGGCGCTCAGCCGCTGATTGTACACGATCCAAAGATTCCGGGAAAACCGGCAGCGGAAATGGTCAACTTGTTGAAATCAAGGGCTTTGGTTTGTCCCCTGCCCTATGCAACGAGTATTCAACGCGTGTTGGACATGGACCATCAGGTTCACCTGTCATTCAAACTGGCCGGGTGCCTGGCACTGCTGCTCAACGGTCATTAGCGCAAATAAGGGCGTGCCTAAAAACAAGTTCGCCATTTGTGGAGGTAAGTCGCCCAACCGGCAAGGCGTGCATTTGCAGGAATATTGAACTATTTCGAAGCATTCACAACGAAGCCATATCCATCCTGGCGATGACGGTCCGAGCATGGCGCTACGTGCGGAAAGACCGATTTGGTCATACACAAGGGATGCAAACGATGGTTCCTGATACTTATCGCCGCAACCAACAGCGGAGGCATGTTGTCGGTTTCGGAAGAATACCTTCGAGAACTGAATGCAAGAAACGCAAGGACACAAAGGCCGCCAAGGCAGAAATCGAAGCGGGCCGTAAGCTTCAAGAAGAAATTATGACCGCTCTTGATTCGCTCTCATCGCTCGGTATCGTCAAAGACCGTGACGAGTTCTCAAAGCGTTTGACGTCCGCCTTCAAGAAAGCCGGGATCAAGGTAGCCGCCGCCCTTTTCAAGGCGATCCTCATGGCCCTGGCTGAGCGGGACGAGACGGCCAAAGTCTGCACCGATCCCAAGGGCAATCCTGAACCGGATACGGAACTACGCGACTACGAGAACGTGCCGCTAACCCGTCTTTCGCAACTGGGCCATGATATTGATGTAAAGCGTTGCAAAC
>CAZOLK010000016.1:0-41798 GCA_964580325.1 uncultured Verrucomicrobiota bacterium
CTTTGTAGCGCGTCCCTCTCAAGAGGATACACGAATACCTGTCGTTTTATGCGTTAGTCGTGAAACTTTTGGCCGTTTCGCAGCCACGCCCAATCAGCTTGAGCAACATAACCGTGAAGTGCGTGAAGTGAACGATGCATTTCTGAATGATCGACCGATTCGTGTACCAGCCTACGGTGGGCCGATTAGCTGGAAGCACCTGATACTCGCCGATCCTGCCAAGACGTTTACCGCATACTACACCGATCCAGCGACCAAACTGCGGCTACAGGCTGCCAGCGCCATGCTCACCGCGCACATCATCGCCGATGACAAGCAGCGCAAAGCCCCTGAGCAGTTTCAGGCGAATCTCGACTTCTGGCCCTTTTCCGATGAGGCCTATTGGGGGGTGGAGGTTGTTTTTGCCGACCGGCATCAACCCAAGTTGCGCCATCTCTATAAAGAGGAGAAAGTACCGCCCGCGGACATGCCTATTCCCGATCCTTTCCAGGACCCCCGATCCTTTCCAGGACCATTTCATGGCCCATATCAGCGCCATATACAAAAGCATGCAAAACCTGGTCGGTAAGACAACGTTTTTTGGCAAGCCTTTTGCACATGACATTGGGGTGGCCGGCATGTGTACTACGTACGGTATCTTCAACACGGCCCTGCAACTTCGCGGCATAGATCTGTTCATGGATATCCTCGACGATCCCGACTATGTGACAGGCTTGTTGCGCCGCGTGGCTGAGGGGTACGTGTGTCGTCGGCATGCTTGGGCGCCGCGCCACAAAGGAGAACTCCCACCACCTTCCATCGTGTATGATCATGGGATCGACATGATCTCCATTGAACAGTACAAGCGCATTCTTGTACCTGTATACTACGAACTGAAAGCCATGCTGGGCGCCGATGCTTTTGACAGAAATATAGAACACTGCGGGCATGGCGAAGCTGTTATCCGGTACAAGCACCAGCACTTTGGCGTCCGTCAATTCCACAACTTAAACGCTGCCTTCCTTGATGTAGAACGGCTCCGGCATGACCTGGGGCCGGAGGTGTGGTTAGGGGTGACGATCAGTCCTGAAATCGTACACAGCGGACCTCCGGAACGGCTTCATGCGGCAGTGAAGCAACTACTCAGTCCGGCACTGAAAGGTAAAGGAAGACTTTACATACATATGGCTGCCTGGGATTATCCGGAAGCACCATTCGACCACATCCTCGCATTCTATGATGCAGTGAAGGAATATGGCAGGTACTAAAAAGCGCTTTATGAGAGCAACGTACGTAGTAATCATGGTTTAAGTCACCGCTGTGGTAGTGCCTCAACGACCACTTCGACGAGAAGAAAGTGCTGCAATTCGGGGACCATACCGTCGAACAGGCTGTTGCCCATATACCGTGCGAGGTTCGAGGCTGCGAAGTTCATCGCCGACCGACGCGCCCTGTGGCCAGCAGCGTTCATAGTAGAGAGGAATATGCTGAATGCAGTAATCGCGCCAGAGCGGATCATGGGTGGTATCGGCATACATGGCTGGAAGACGCGGCCAGTTGTCGATCACATAACGGATCGACGCTGAAGGCGTCCTGAGCGCTGCTTCAATGCATAGTCCTTTTCTGTCTTGGTGTTTGCTATCAAATTGACAACCGTTTCGTGACTAATCAACAGACGCCGCCACTCACAGGTGCTCCCCAATCATGAAATTTAGCCACTTGATGGCCATCTTCAGGCGGATAATTTCTGCATGAAAATGGTGCGGTCAACTCTTTCTTGCTCTTGACCGACCCGCTTTCGCCTTGCCCAATCCTGTGCATGATCAAGAAGCTGCCTTTTCATGCTCAAGCGCGACTGTTGCCTTGAATTGCTTCATTTCCAGGCATCCTTTCGTATCATTTAATGGACGCAGATTCCACCTAAGACAGTTGTCCGATTATTGGGGGAAAGCGTAAAATTCGGCCAATCCAATTCTAAAATAACATTACATTGCAGCGGGGAAATCCATCTTGATACGTGCTACTTTTCCAGAACGCTGAAACTCAACAACCCCCTTGTGGTGTTGCACGATCTTGCGACATAAATATCGACGAAGCGCGGGATCTCGATTCAAAGCATCGACAGATGCCAAAGCATGCCAGAAATCATCTTGTTTGCAAAAATCATCCGAGTCATCCGAGCCAACCGTGATATGAAAAAAGAAGTGAAGATAATCTTCATGTTGCAATATCTCAACCGTAACCTTACTATCTTTACTTAGGTTTCGAGACTCGATGAGCAGGTTTTGAAAAAGAAACAAGATTTGATGATTATTGGCCAAAATAAAAGGTGATCGCTCTGGCCATATAACTTCAACAGTGTCCCAGCCATCCTTCATCGTGTTCAATACATCTCGCAGACATGCGACTATATTGCAAGGAGTCTTGTCAGCATTATTGACTTGAGCAAATGTCTTTAATGCAGATAAAATGTCCGTTAGTTTCTGCACTCCTTCCTGCATCGGTTTGAGATAATGTTGCACCTCATCATCTTCGGCCAAACTCATTTTAAGCATCATCATATTGCCTTGCAAATAAGTTAACGGATTGCTGAATTCATGAGCTACACCTGCAGCAAAAAGCGATAACATTTCAAGCATCTGCATCTTATCATGCAAATCAGATTCGTCTTGTTTCATACGACAAATATCATGAAGTCAATTACAATAAAGGAAGACCGAGACGTTCGAATTGCTCAGGAGGACAATCAGATTGCTTCATAATGTCAATTAAATGACGAATCATCATGTTTTCCGAGCCCCGATTCTCGATCGGCTCATTCTGCGCAGGGTCGCGTTCCAAATCGTACAACAGATTACCGAACTCATAAGCCCGACGCCATTCATTGCTCGATGACGCATCGATTTTTAATACCGGACAATCTTTGGAAAAACAAAAAGGTTTATGCAAACGAACACTTCGTATCTCTTCCACACTGTATGTCCTTTGTTGATGCAAAGGAAGCAATGTGTAATTAAACAATGGCTTGTTCTCTTTGCTGACAGGTGCTCGCATATACACATACCGGCCATCTGTTACATTGACATGGGAACCATGGCCGCCAAATAGAGCAAGAGAACGAATTTCCGAATCTGATTCAATCGCATCGCGAATATTAATTCCCTGCATGTTAGGCGGTACTTCAAGACTAAAGAAATCAAGTAATGTGGGTGTTATATCCATGGATTGTACAAGACTCCAGCATTTCTCTCCTTTACGTCCACAACGGGGATCCCAAATAAACAGCGGTGTCATGACGATCTCATTGAAATACGGCATTCGGCATCGCCCCCACCATCCATGTTCCCCAAGGAGGAATCCATGATCGGAAAGAAGGATCAACATCGTATCCGACCACATATAATATTTATCCATTACATCCAGCAAACGTCCAAGATATTCATCACACATGCTGATAAATGCAGCATTCATCAAGCGTAAAAATCGAACCGCCGCTTTGGGTTGTGTCACTTTGCCATATTCTGGCCAGTCGTAACGATCACCTTTGAAATCCGCCAATTCAGCATAGAATTCCTGGTATTTCTTATCCACAAAATAAGGCTCATGGGGGCTCATCGTATCGATATGAAGAAACCAATCATCGCGATTGAAATTTCTTTTTATAAAATCGATACTCATAGAAAAAGTCTTGGGCATCGGTTGATATTTAACTTCTTCCATAAAAGAACGATTGATCCAGTTTTGGCGAGATTCGGCATCAGTACGTTGAGGATTAGGATTTGGAATATCTGGATCATTCAACTCACCAATCCAAGGATCACCCCCCTGGCCACGCGATACTTCCCAACTATTATATCGCGTATGATAATTCGCCCCACCTTCGCGCCAATAAAGGTAAAAATCACTAACTAAATGTGCATAAATGTCATTCCATTTTAAAATTTCCGGCATGGAATCGTCATATGGTTCAAGCGGTCCGCCACATCTGTGCAAGAAATTATATCGTCCAGTATGAAATTCCCGGCGAGCCGACATACAATCCATACTTCCGGCAAAACAACGCTCAAAAACGACCGATTGCTTGGCCAAACGTTCAAAATTGGGGGCATGGACCCATTCGCAACCATATGGAGGCAACATGTGACGGTTCAGCGAATCGAATAATACCATTATTGCTTTCATGAGTTTCTTCCAACGCAAAATTAGCCAATCTAAATCACAACATTCACATATATAACTTAATATCTTGCTTTCGGCAAGGTTGAAAAAGGCATTTTACCTTTTCAGTGGTAATCGTAGATACGTGTAATTCCATTCAATCATTATCCAGAATGCATGGGCGCCTACTTCCGAGTTACTAATTGTCTCAAAATAGTATAGACGGCGTGATCGCGTGGCATCATACTTCCTTCCATATGAGATGTGAATTATAGTCCATACTATTATGAGACGATTAGTAAGTCAATTATTTTTTAAATGCTTGACACATCAATGCATATTTGGTTTATTAATAATGATCTTTAACTGCAGCGATGACAGGCTGCGCTGAATAAGTCAACGAAGCACGTTCATTTTTGTTAAACAGCGATAGCTAATATTTTACAAATAAAAAATTGACAGCGGTGTCAGGATGTGTCAGATTGTGTCATAGAAGGATAGCGAAGTGTATCAAATGGGATTAGTAGTGTCATGCCAAACATGGGCAGCCAAATGGACGAATATGTGCCTTTACCTAAAGGTATGTTCGTCGGTGATTATGAACACTCCCTTGATCCTAAAAAACGAATCACGATCCCTTCCAAGTGGAGGGACAGCGTCGGGGAACCACATCAGTTATTTGTGTTTCCTGACCCAAATTCTAAGTTGTGTTTACTCATTTATCCCGTAAGGGAAGTGATGCCGCGGTTGAACCGGTTGCGTCAGCTTTCAATAGCTGACCCTAAAGCACAGGCTATGTCGCGTGCGCTAGGAGCCAATTCAGACATGTTAAACTGGGATTCGCAGTGGCGAATTAGGATAAAAGATCAGCATCTGGCTTTTGCAAACATTGAGCAAAAAGTGGTGTTGCTGGGTGCCATAGATCATTTTGAGCTATGGGATCCAAATATTTACAAAGAACAGGTAAAAACTGGAGATTTGTCAAATATGGCAGAAGCCATGACAGGAATTGGGTTTTGAAAAGGATCTAAGATGATGAACTACGCCGGCTTATTAAAGATAAACAGAAGCCTCAGACGCATTGCACCTGGTCTTAAGCCATTCGTGCTTCCGTGCAATGAATGTCAACCCTTTTACCGTTCATTAACAGAACCAGCTTTTTCTGTACAGCAAACGGTACAATGGCAAACAGGATCACATGAACACAGGTATCTTTTGGAAACGAATCGTAAAGCCCTGTAAAGACCTCTATGGATGGTCGCGAAAAACAGATTTCAACAGGACAACATGTTCCGGTTATGCTGGAGGAAGTTTTAGATGGACTTCAGATACAGCCCGAAGGAGCTTATCTGGATGCAACCTTGGGCGGGGGCGGACACGCGGAAAAGATAATAGCGGAATTGAATGATGAGGGAGTTTTCATCGGACTTGATCGCGATCATGAGGCCATTGCAAGGGCTTCTCAGAAACTGGTGAACAGCAATGCGAGAATTATCGTGAAGCATGCAAACTTTGAAAACATAGATTCGGTTGTCGAACAAGTGGGCCAGAAAGGTTTAGATGGCGTGCTGTTTGATCTTGGCGTCTCCTCATTCCAACTTGATTATGCGTATAGGGGGTTCAGCTTTTCACAACAAGGGCCATTGGACATGAGAATGGATCCCTCACAAGACCTGACGGCTGCCGATGTGGTCAATTCATTGGGCGTGGCTGAGTTGACCGCCTTGCTTAAACAATATGGAGAGGAACCAGAGGCATCTCGTGTGGCAAAAGCGATCATCCGTAAAAGAGAAATCAAACCTTTTGAAACAACAGAGGAATTGGCAGAGGTTGTTGCTAATGCCAAAAAACGATGTAAAGGCAAAGTTCACCCAGCAACATTGACCTTCATGGCGCTTCGCATAAAAGTCAATCGCGAACTTGAATGTCTTGAAAAAGGCTTGGCCTCCGCACTGAATCACCTGAATATGGGTGGCCGTCTAGTAGTCATTACCTTTCACAGTATTGAAGACAGGATGGTGAAATCCTTTCAAAAAGCCCATGCCGGACGGCGAGAATCACTGCAACAGGGTGGTGATCAATGGATTGGCGAGTATCCCCCAATACTTCAGATAAATCGAAAAGTAAAAAAGCCTACTGCTATTGAAACCAAATCCAATCCAAGGGCTCGATCCGCAAAATTGCGTGTAATGGAAAGGATGAAATGATGACAATGAATATTATGCGTCGGAGTAATTACAGAAAATATGCGCAAATGCCCACCCCTGGGCCGTTGCTGTCCATACTTGTCAGTGTTGCATTTATTGCTCTGGCTTATTTATGGATGTATGAACGCAACGAAACACTTGGACGTGAAATTATCGCATTGGAGCAGGAAAAACAACGTATCATTCAAATGCACAAAAATGAAAGCTATAAATGGCAGAGCATGCGTTGCTATCAAAGCATTCAAAAAGCATTGGACCATTTTGGTCTGGTTATGGATTGGCCCAAAGAAGAACAGATAATACGGATCTATGCATCAGAACATGATGCCGCTTATTTCGATGATGTTCCCAAGCAATATGTAAGCCTATCATCTTCAAAACCATGAGTGATTATCGATACAAATGGCGAATGGCCCTCATATGCTTGATGGTCGTCAGTGTTTTCATAGGCCTGGCGACACGAATTTATTTTTTGCATGTAATCCCACCACCACAAATCGAACACAAAGTCTCAGAACTTAGGCACTACGAGAAAAAAATATTGATGGAGCGTGGTTGTATCCTCGACCGAACAGGGAATTCTCTGGCGATCGATTTACAGACCCATGACCTTTGCGCGGACCCGGCAAACCTGCTGACCAACAATCCCGTGTTCGTCTGCAAACACCTCGCTCGAATATTGAACCAAGATGCGACAAATATTTTCCATAAAATCAACAAACCTACGCGCAGATATGCTCGATTGGCGCGCTTTCTACACACAGAAACCGTAGCATCCATCACCCGATTGCAATTTCAACATATATGGTTCGAGAACAGTATCCAGCGCACTTATCCACATCATGATCTCATGTGTCATGTTATTGGTTTTGCCAACTGGGAAAGAACGGGTAGCGCAGGTATCGAACAGGAACTCAACCGTTTCCTGCGTGGACGGGAAGGTATCTTGGAAAGTCAGAAAGACGGGCGACACCGTGAAATCTATAGTCGCAGAATTATTGATTTACAGCCCCAACAAGGCGCGGATATTCAGTTGGCTCTTGATCGCAACATCCAGTTTATTGTAGAAAAACATCTGGATGAAGCGGTAGAACAGCACAACGCCAAGGCAGGAATTTGTATTGTTCAACAAGTCAAAACAGGCGAGATCCTGGCCATGGCCTCACGACCTAAATATGATCCCAACCTATTTCGCTGCAGCAGTTCGGAAGATCGTCGCAACCGTGCAATAAGTTACACCTATGAACCTGGATCAACGTTTAAAATTGTTGTGATTGCTGGAGCACTCAACGAAAAACTGGTGACTCCGGATACCATCATTTTTTGCGAAAACGGATACTGGTACTACGGAGGGCGGCCTTTGCGTGATTACCACGCGTATGGTAATCTGACGGTCGCGGATGTGCTTAAAAAATCAAGTAACATCGGTGCAGCGAAACTTGCTTTGAAATTGGGCGAAAAACGCCTTGAAGAATATATTCGGGCTTTTGGTTTCGGACGCGTATCCGGCATACAGCTTCCAGGTGAAGAACAGGGAATATTCTATGATCACTCAAAATGGTCGAAAATCAGCTTCTCGCGCCTGGCTATGGGACATGAAATTACGGTCACCGCTTTGCAAATGATCAATGCTCTCAGTGCCATAGGAAATCGCGGTCAACTTATGCGGCCGTTGGTCGTCGACTCAATTATGGATTACGAGGGCCGAATCATTAAAAAAACGCATCCTCAGGTTATCAGCAAACCCATCAGTGAAGATACTGCACGCACCATGGCCTATCTGTTATCACGCATTCCTGAACCAGGTGGTACAGGAACTCGGGCCAGGATGGATGGATACAAAATTTGCGGTAAAACAGGAACAGCTCAGAAACCAATACTTGGCAAAGGATATTCTCATTCGGCCCATATGTCGTCATTCATGGGTTTTTTACCTTTAAAAAATCCTGAAATCGCCATAATAATAGTGATAGATGAACCGCAACCACTTCACACAGGTGGCTTGGTTGCCGCACCCGCATTCAAGAAAATTGCGGAAGAAACAGTGAGATATCTTGATATTATACCAGATACAGATCCAAGCATGGTAGATAAAAAAACCAGGAAAAGCATGCGAAAGGGTTGAGGAGAACCAGTTATGCTGTGCGAACAGACCTTCGAACTAGGATCTCTTACCAAAAATATTGCAATTACGAGCACAAAAGGCTCACTCGATTTGGATATTAAGGGCATTGCCTACGATTCCAAGCACGTAAGACCAGGTTTTCTCTTTGTTGCAATGAAGGGATTGCAGCATCATGGCGATCAATTCATTGATGAGGCAATATCACGCGGTGCAATTGCCATTATATCTGATGGCAGCCAGCGAAAACATAAAAATATTACCCAAATCAACGTAAAAGATGCACGCCAAGCTCTGGCGACCATCGCCTGTACTTTTCATCATGAACCTTCTGAAAAACTCAAAGCCATAGGCATTACAGGAACAAATGGTAAAACAACAGTATCTTTTCTGGCAAAAGCAGTGCTTGAAAAAGCCGGAATGTCTCCAGGCCTAGTCGGTACTGTAAGGTATGAAGTAGGACAACGCGAAATCCCAGCCAGCAGAACAACGCCGGAATCATCAGACCTGCAGAATCTACTGGACCAAATGGTTCATGCAGGATGCAAAAGCGTCATCATGGAAGTTTCGTCGCATGCGCTCGTCCAAAATCGTGTTCATGGTATAGACTTCGATGTGGCAGTTTTTACCAACCTTACTCAGGACCATCTTGATTATCATGAGTCCATGGATAACTATTTTGAGGCCAAGGCAAAGCTTTTCGCCAATCTTGGCCGTTATAAGAAAAAAACAACCGCTGTTATCAACGTTGACGATCCTTGGGGAGCGAAACTCATCCGTGCTGAATTTGGTGGAAGTTGGCCCAATGAAATAACATATGGCGAACATCCAAACGCTATGGTCCGAATGGAGCATATTACACTTTCTAAACATGGGAGCCAGTTCAATGTGATCTCTCCATGGGGAAATCTTAAACTTTCTTTCAGACTGCTCGGAAAATTTAATATTAGTAACGCATTAGCCGCTATTGCCGCTTGTTGTGCATTGAATATTCCCATGCCTATAATTGCTGAATCACTGGAATCTTTTGCTACCGTACCAGGTCGCCTAGAGGAAATTCATCATGTTCATAACTTTCGGGTTTTTGTCGATTATGCCCATTCACCAGATGCACTTGGTCATGTTTTACACACATTACGTGATACAGAACCCCATCGATTGATTGTTGTGTTTGGCTGCGGAGGCAACCGCGACAAACAGAAGCGTAAATTAATGGGCGAGATCGCCTCATCATTGGCCGATTTCATCATATTGACAAGCGATAATCCACGCACTGAGAACCCAGCGGATATCATCGAACAGATCAGATCCGGCCTTTCTGACACAACACATTACATTGAAATTGAAAACCGTGAAGCCGCCATACAAAAGGCAATCGAAATAGCCGAGGAGAATGATGTTGTTTTAATTGCTGGCAAAGGTCATGAGAATTACCAGGAATTCGCCAACACCATCATACCATTTGATGATCGTGATGTTGCACGAAAATGGCTTTCAACTAAACAAAGCGTATGACAATATTTTCAACAGATGAGTTAGCGCAATGGAGTAACGGTTTGTGGACCTCAATGCCATCGCATCCGATACACGGGATCTGCCATGACACACGTAACCTCAAGCGTAGCGATATGTTTGTAGCCATTCGAGGAGATCGTTTTGACGGGCATGACTTTCTGCCGGAAGCTTTTGCGAAAGGCGCTTCCGCGGCTTTGGTGGACAAACATCACAGCAAGAAAGATGATAAAGCATTGTTGCGCGTAAACAATACACGAGAAGCTCTAGTTACATTAGCGGCGGGACATCGGGCGAGACTGAACGGATTGATTATCGGCATCACCGGCAGCGTAGGCAAAACAACTGTAAAAGAATTGACAGCTAAAATGCTGTCCCAAAAAGCAACAACTGCACAAACACCCGGAAACTGGAATAACGATATTGGTTTACCGCTGAGCCTGTTGAAAATGTCAAATTCTGATGCGTATGGCGTTTACGAAATAGGCATGAATCATCCAGGTGAATTACAACCCCTATGTGAACTCTTGCAGCCTTCATGGGGGTTGATCACGACAATAGGTCCTGTTCACCTTGAAGCGTTCAACAGCGTGAAAGAGATCGCATATGAAAAAGGCGCCTTGTTCCGTTCCCTTCCTGATAACGGTCAGGCGTTCTTATTCAGTGACGAAGAATGGTGTGATTTCCTGATCGACAACTCATCCTGCCATTACATTCGTATAGCGATGGATACACAAGCAGACTTTTCAGGAACCTTAATCAGAAATCAAACCGGAACTTACCTTGAATGCACGGAACCAGATCACAAAAAACATATATATGCACTTCCTCAACCCGGCACTCATTTCGCACGAAATGTCTTGATGGCTATTGCCTCGGCCCGAACAGCCAACGTTACTACATCAGCGATTGAAATAGCGCTGGAAACGTACCGCACTCCCCCAATGCGTTGGCAAACAGCAATTATAAACAACGTCGTATTCATAAATGATGCGTACAACGCAAATCCTCTCAGTATGCATGCAGCCCTGAAAACATTTGCCGAATGCGAATACGGAAAGCATTACTGGCTTATGTTAGGAGGAATGCATGAATTGGGGAACCAAGCAGAGATCGAACATAAGAATGTAGGCCGCATCGCTGCATGTGGCTCCTGGTGTGGTATTTTTACCATCGGTAAAATGGGCGCATGGATTGCAGACGGCGCATTGGAAGCCGGTTGGCCGCATACCAAAACCTATGTCTGCAACAATCTTGACGAAGCCCTGCTATTTGCTCTCGATCTGTGGCGCGGCAACGATGCAGTATTGCTGAAAGCATCGCGCAGCGAGCATCTGGAAGAATTTCTTCACCTTTGGAAATCATCCGCTGAACAAGCAAACAGGCATTCAAATAACTCAAAAAGTAAATGAGGTATTCGTGTTTTACTATTTTCACCATTTCGTCAACCTTCTCTCGCCACTCCGACTATTTAAATATATCACTTTCCGAGCTTTTTGCGGAGCTGGCACAGCCTTCATTATCAGTCTGCTTCTAGGTCCCTACGTTATCCGAAAGTTAAAACATTTAAAAGCCAGTCAGCAAATCCGTAAAGACAAAGTCATGGACATGCATCGGCATAAAGCAGGCACGCCAACCATGGGTGGTATTTTGATTATTTTCGCAGTGGTATTTTCATCATTGTTATGGGCCATACCGACCAATATCAACGTGTTGCTGACGATTGCGACCATCCTTTTTATGGGAGTTGTCGGATTCGCCGATGACTACCTTAAAATTACACATAAGAATTCTAAAGGCTTGAATGGTCGTATCAAAATCCTGTGCCAACTTATCTGGTCAGTTGTCATCGTGATCTTTCTCTGGAGCAATGCAAATCTTAGATCATTAGCAGCACAGCTTATGATACCATTTTGTAAAAACCCGTTGATATCTTCCATGCCATTTATCGGCGCTTTACTCTTTCTCAGCATCGTGATTGTCGGTGCTACAAATGCTGTCAATTTGACAGATGGGCTAGACGGTCTGGCCATAGGATGCAGCAACTCCGTAGCATTGGCCTATCTTGTGATGGCCTATATTGCCGGCCATTCAGTATTTGCGGATCATTTACAAGTGCCGTATGTTCCTGGCGCCGGCGAACTTGCTGTTGTCTGCGGTTGCTTGCTAGGTGCAGGTTTAGGCTTTCTTTGGTTCAATTGTCATCCGGCCAAAGTATTCATGGGAGATACAGGAAGCCTAGCTCTTGGCGGTTGTATTGCGATGGTTGCTATACTGGTTAAACAAGAACTTGTGTTGATCATTGTTGGTGGTGTTTTTGTTATGGAAGCACTCAGTGTTGTCATCCAGGTATTTTATTTCAAATGGACTGGGGGAAAACGATTTTTTAAATGCGCACCTTTACACCATCATTTTGAACGCCTTGAAAAAGAACGCGCAGAATGTGAACAACGTGATTTAGAGGTCGTGGAAACGATGATTACGATTCGTTTTTGGATTATTTCCATTATTTTCGCTTTGATTGGTGTTGCAACCCTAAAAATAAGATGACGGGCGCTTTGAAACATTCAATAGCCATTGCAGGTTTAGGGCGAAGCGGCATAGCCGCAGCCCGTTTGTTGCTCAACGAGGGATCGCAGATCCATATTGCTGATCAAAACACAACGCCAGAACTGCGAGCAAAAGCAGAAGAACTTGAACAGCTTGGCGCAAAAGTAGTTCTAGATACGTCAACTTGGCCCGATATCGAATATGACTATTGTGTTGCAAGTCCCGGCATAAAACTACCTAATCTTTTGTTAGATATTTTTGTACAAAACAATATACCCATCATTTCTGAATTGGAAGTTGGATGGCGACGCATTGCATCACCAGTTATAGCAGTGTCTGGGTCAAACGGGAAAAGCACTACGGTCAAAGTCATTGCCGAAGTGCTTAGACAGGCAGGTCATCAGGTTTGGGTAGGTGGTAATATTGGCACACCCGTTTGCGAGTTAGCTTCCAGAACGACGGGGAAACCTGACTGGACCGTCCTGGAGGTAAGCTCCTTTCAACTGGAAACAACCAGAACCTTTCGGGCTGAAGTTGGTATTCTGTTAAATGTGCAACCCAACCACCTTGACCGACATGGTAATTTTGAGACCTATCAATGCATAAAAAGCCGCCTATTTGAAAATACACACGATACGGACATCTGTATTATCGATAATTCCCTTACCGATTCCATTCGTATTCGCGGCAATGGCCGTATGGTCACATTCGGAGATAGTGAAGAAGCAGACTATTCGTTTTGCGATGGCTCCATTTGGCATGGTGGGCGCACATTGCTCAAATTATCAGGAAGCATGTTTGACAACATCATTCTAGGAAAATCCGTAGCAGCTATTGCTGCGTTTTCAGCAAACATCGACATAGCACCGGATGTCTTATCAGCCGTTTTAACTGATTTCTCTCCACTGCCGCATCGGTTCAATGTTATTGATGAAATCGAAGGTATTACATTTATAAACGATTCAAAAGCAACAAGTTTAACAGCCATGATGGCCGCACTTGAACGAATGCAAAAACCAACACATCTAATTGCAGGTGGTATAGTCAAGGAAACTGTTTTTTCAATGCCGATTCCGCTTATGCGTAATAAAGTGAAGTGTGTTTATCTGATAGGGAAAAACGGACCGAATCTGGCCGATGCCTGGTCAAACAGCGTCCCCTGTAGAATCAGTCATACTTTACAATCGGCTTTGGCCGATGCCTGGTCTGATGCACAAACTGGTGAAACCATTCTGCTTTCACCGGGCTGCGCCAGTTTCGATCAGTTCCGCGATTATGAAGAACGCGGAACGTTTTTCAATAATTGGGTTAAAGTCCTTGCCTCCCAAAAATCATGTACTAAAATGGAGATAGGAGAATTAAAATGAAAGAAACGTTTTTAGTGATTGTAGTCGTTATTATGCATGTAGCCGCACTAGGAGCCATTGTTATGATTCAAGGATGCGGCATGACACAAAAGGTCGGTGAAGTTGAAAATCCACCATCTCCTGTAATGCCCCCAATAAGTACAGCAGAGGCTCCGCGAGTTAAGACACCATTCAAACCACCGATTGAAGTCAAACCGATTGTTTCATCCAAAGATATTTTCACATATACTATTAAAAAAGGTGATTCTCTTTCAAGCATAGCATCTAAATACAACATCAACGCTCGTGAAATAGCCGCTATTAACAGCATCAAAGATGTCAACCGTATCCAAGTTGGTCAAGAACTTGTCATACCAACTGTTAAAGGCATCACACCAAAAACTCATCCTAAAACACCCCGAAAGTTATCGAAATCTTACCCTGCAAAAGCAGGAGCTTCCGCTAATGCTTATGTAGTTCAATCCGGTGATAATCTTACCGAAATCGCAAATCTTCACGGCACCTCCATAAAGGCCATCAAATCAATCAACAACTTGTCTTCCGACAAAATACTAATCGGCCAAAAGATCATCATTCCCGACAACGCAACTAAGCAACGATTACAGAAAACCGAACCATCTTCTTCAAGTCCAAAAAAACAAGATAGCGAGCCACTCGATACGCTCTTCGCTGCCCCATCGCCATCCCTGCCCCGCCCCGAGTCTAAATCAAAACCCACTAAAGAAAATACACCAGCACTTCCCGAACCTATGCCTCGCAACGAAATAGATGTAATGGACGAAACAGGAACCGACACCTCTCTTGATTTGGATGATGTTCAACAGGACAAGCCCTATCCCTATCGTGTTGGTGAAGGCGAAACACTTGCCGATATTGCCAGAGCTTTTGTTGTCAGTGAAAACGATATTATTAAACTTAACAAGCTTACACCAGGTGAACCGCTCAAGCCTGGACAGGAAATCATGATTCCAGCTTCCGATTTTTAATTTTCATTACAAAAGCTTGAGACAGTAACTGATGTGGAAAACAGCATCTCTGTTATTGACGGTATGCTTGATCTTGGCGACGTTCGGCATAGTGATGCTTGCAAGCACCAGCATGGTTATGATCTCTTTAAACGATCCTGTCTATTACCTGAAAAAACAGGCTATATGGCTCTTTCTTTCACTAATTGCTTTTTTTATTTTCTCACGTTATATTGATTATCACTACCTCAGAACATTCGCAGTCCCGCTCTCGATTTTTACCTTATTTCTGCTTGTGGCTGTATTCATTCCCGGTATTGGTCGTACGATAAAAGGAAGCAGTCGTTGGTTGAAAATTGCAGGTTTCAATTTTCAACCAACAGAAATGGCTAAATTAAGCACGATATTGATTCTATCCTGGTGGTTATGCCGAACTCAACGCTGGGTTAAAACATTCGCTTGGGGAGTGCTAGTCCCTGTGATTTTTCTTGGACTTGAGCTATTGCTCATACTACTGGAACCCGATTTTGGCACAACTTTACTTATTGCTGCGGTCGGTTTTATTATTCTTTTTCTCGGCGGTTCACATATCGGTTATCTCATGCTATTTGGCACTGTAGGACTGAGCGGCATCTCATTCCTCATTATGCATAATCCAGAACGCATGGACCGCTTTCTGGCTTTCTTGAACCCTGAGAAATACGCTAAAACCGATGCCTATCAACTTATTCAAGCTTTATATGCTTTTATTTCCGGTGGTAT
The DNA here is from genome assembly GCA_964580325.1 of uncultured Verrucomicrobiota bacterium. Taxonomy (GTDB): domain Bacteria; phylum Verrucomicrobiota; class Kiritimatiellia; order CAYTQP01; family CAZOLK01; genus CAZOLK01. The sequence goes on from CAZOLK010000016.1 coordinate 15,623, forward strand.
AACTGGCGTTGGTTTTGGTGAAAGTTTACAAAAACATGGCTATTTGCCAGAAGCCCATACTGATTTCATTCTGCCTATAATAGGAGAAGAGCTGGGATTGGCAGCAACGATGGCTGTTCTATTTCTGTTTCTGCTTCTATTTCTATGTAGTTGGCGTATCAGTTTCCAAGCTCCTGATTTATTTGGTAAATTAATCGGCTTTGGCATCACCATGACCATTACATTACAGGCTATCATAAATATAGGTGTAGTTACGGGATGCTTACCTACAAAAGGCATCCCCCTACCCTTTATTAGCTTTGGCGGCTCAAGCCTTTTAATGTCTTTCATCATGATCGGCATACTGATCAATATATCTAGGCATGGCATCCATGGATCTGACGATCAGAAAATAAAAACCATCAAAAACGCAGCTCGCCGTTTGTAATGTGAATGATGCGTCAAATAAAGATCGCCCTCTGATTCAACTTTCGCAACTATCAAAAGTCTACCATACATCATCCATTACCAGAAAAATATTACATCAAGTCAATCTTGATATTTATCCTGGCGATTTTATAGCAATCACAGGTCCTTCCGGATCTGGAAAATCAACTCTGCTTAATATTATTGGGCTATTAGATACGCCAAGTTCGGGAGTTTATTATTTCAAAGGTACAAACACTACACATATGTCAGAAGACGCCAAAAGTTCTTTGCGCAAGCATTCCATAGGCATGGTATTTCAAAACTTCTGCCTACTCCCGCATCGCACAGTATACGAAAACGTTCTTTTTCGATTTAGATATGTAAATACAACACCTTCATTTGCTGCTGTGCAAGCGAATATAGCTTTAGCTAAAGTTGCACTACTAGATAAGCACAAAAACCAGAAAGCACGCCTCCTCTCAGGCGGTGAAATGCAACGAGTGGCCATTGCACGAGCTATAGCACAGATACCCGATGTACTTTTAGTAGACGAACCAACAGGAAATCTAGATCATTCCTCAGCAAAACGTATTATGGAAATTTTCTATAATCTACATACTCAAGGTTTGACCATTCTCATGGTCACCCATAATGAAAAACTACTATCCTATGTGTCCCGGCAACTCCACTGTGAAAGCGGGCGAATAGACTAAAAAACGGCACCCAATATTGGATGCCGTTTCTCAGTCTATTTGTTCTTACTAAATTTCATTAATCTTTAATTTTCACGCGCATCTTTAATCTTCACACGCAAACGATAGTATATTTGCCGCGATGCCTCATTCACTGTGTCAGTGTATGCCACATGTTGCGGCATTGAGATAACTGTTAAAGGCAAACCTGTCGCATTTGGTAACTGTACAAAGTCCCCGAAAGCTCCGAGAGTCGTCGCATATTCAATACGGTAATCACGATTCGTTTCTGCATACCACCAGATTACATTGTAGTTCGTATCTACAGCATCGGTCAAGATATTCGTTGGCATCAAAATTGCTAGTGCGTCTGAGGTTGGTGCAACACCGATAATGTAATGCTCTTGATACGTGTATGGGCTTCCAGCAGGCATATTTGTAACTTGACCACTAATATAAATAGGATCACTGTTGGTGAACCAATTCGTCATCCAGTCATAAGGTACAACCACATTATACTGCTCGCTGGTATATCCCGGAGGTGTTACATTCGCTATATAACTATTCGTCCAGTCAACAGTAATCACGGCACTGGTGCTTGCTGTGAAGAACCCACCATTCTTATACCAGCCATTAAATGTCGCATCACCATCCAATATCTGTAAAGATGCTGTCACGACATTGCCGATGGGGAAGTACTCGTTGTTTGTCACCCCATTGATTTGGGCATAAGTTGATCCGGCACTTATCGAAACTTCCACAGGACGGGCATACTGAACCATGTCGACCCAGCAGCGGTCTGTGCCAACATTAACAGAATAATCCTTCTTGTATTCCCACTTAAATGTATGTGCCCCCATTCCTGAAACGGGATATTCTACACGCTGCCACGAACTTGTTTTTCCAGAGAACAACTCATTCGTAACTCCATCAATGGCAAAACTCAAAATATCAAGATTGAGTTCGCAATCTGTTTTGACATAGAACGAAATCCAGCCTGGTTGAGGGGCATAGCCCATCATAATAGAGCGTTCGTCGTGGGAAATAGGACCACTTTGAATGGCATCATGATTATCCTTAGCCACATAATAAACATTAGACTGCGTATACCATTCCTTGTCGCCCGAACTGGTCCATTGCATGAATGGAGCATCCACACCATTTGTAATATCAATATAGAACAATTCCGCTTGAACAGTATTCAGTGTACTTCTGTTCACTGTCATGGAAATGGGGCGCGGTTCGACCCAGTTTGCCAGGTTTTTAATTTCAACTATATTTGTTCCTTCGGGTATGTTCAGAGCTACTTCATCAGCATCCATCCAGTTGGTCCAACTTCCCTGACCTTTCATAAGACGCCATTGGGCGATATTTGTCACCACATCAGGCATCAATGAAACACGAATATCGCCTTTCAGATGGTAATAAATTTCATCAACCCATCCAGCATCCATACCACCGGCATCATTGGAATCTTTTTCATAGATCCATTTCAAAGCATGCGATCCATTCGGCAACGAGACCATAGTGTTGGTCCAATTATTCTTCGTTCCTGTTATTTCCGCCATTTTCTGTGTATTCACCATGAACCGCAGGTAATCGCCACCACCCTCGGAATCGACCTTCCACATGAAGGAAACATCTGCCGGGCCAACAACTTCGGTTTGTAGGACACTCATTTGATTATCATTGATGGCACCACTTTGCGCTGCAAACTTATCCATACCATTCGTATAGTATACATTAGTCTGAATGAACCAAGCTGCATCGCCATATGTAGAGTACTGCTGATTTGTAGCTGATATACTACCTCGGGTAAGAGCATCATTGAAGTTTGTACCTGTGGTATGCCTCAGAATCGGCGTAATCTCCATTGGTTGGGAGAAGCTGAACGAATGATCACGGTCTGTACTGAATACGGAGGTATCCGCCTTTTGCCAATATAGAAATACATGATCAACGGCAATATTTGTGGCCACGATACGAACTGGCGTCTGATTTGTGGCGAATTCGTTGTAATTTGTAACAGGTGCAGCGCTAGAAACATAAACTAAAGCACTTGCAATATCAGAATCGGAATTAACAACGAATTTATATCGTGAATCCCACTCCAGTTCTATCTTAATATTGTTAGAATATGCACCAAGTGTATAGTTGGTTGCATATCCATTAAATAGTGCTGGGGCACTACCGTTATCATCATCGTAAACAATCAAACCATTATACGCAGAAACCTCATTGGTAACGCCTTTGTAGTTGGTTCTGAAGATGTTGGTTTGGTTTACCGTCAATTCAATTCCATTGGTCCAAGGTATATTGCTATATATACCAACAGAAGGCGTAGTCACATCATAAGCACTCGTAACAATCAAAGAGTAGCGATCAATATCCATATAAATACGGACATAAGTATCATTAGTGACAGCACCCAAGGCAAAATTGTTCGTAGCGTTGATGTTATTATTCGAGGCTGGCTCTGTAGCGCTCATATACATATTGCTAACCATATTGCTCATAACATGCCATCCATTGGAAATGGCCAATGCAGCAGTTATATTCGAACCCCAGTAGACATAGTTCGTACCTGTGAAAGTACAATATTGATTAGAAGAGGACCATTCATAACCACTACCCCAATCTGACCAGAACTGAACATCAATTAATTGCTTATTGTTGATTTCATAATAAGCAAACACATTGATATTTGTATAATCGGCTGAGTCAAGATTGGTGTGTCCCCACATATTGCCAGCCAAATCTTTAAGACTTACCGTGAACTCCCAGTTAGTATAGTCATCCCAAATGTTCGCCATTGAATTATCCGTATTGAACAACAATGTCCACGTCATGCTTGCTGGATTATAGCCGGTAAAATAATTTGTGCCGTTGATATTGGCGTTATCCAGCAGGCCGAGTTTACGGTTGTTGTAATTGCCGGGAATATACACTCGACCACGTTCGTTATGATTATCGTTCAGACTAGATATAGAAGTTCGTATCCAATTGTCATCGGCAGGTAGGCGTATATTAATTGCTGAATTTTCCGCTCTGTTTGTACCTGTTATATGCGCATGCGGGCCATACAAATTTAAGTACATATCACTCAATCTATACAGACCTTCATTGGCATCCACTTCGATCTTGATGATGCTACTCAACAAAGTATCCTCAGGAGGGGTGAAATTATCAAGGAATGGACCATTGGAACCATTTGTCTTTATGCCCTCGTGATTAACATAAAAATATTGGGATGACACGACACTCTTATTCGCATTGTCGTACACTGTATAAGTGATTTTATACTCGCCGTTCGGCCAATTATTTGTATCCGTGATATCTGTATCGAACCTCCACTGTTGATTAGTGTATTTCGGAGTTGACGTCAGGTTATCCAACCCAAAGTCATGTCCAGTAAATCGATTGGTCAGCGGGGAATTGTTATCAGCGGGTAACAATAGAGAACCCGTATTCGGGTCGTGAAGAGGGCCGTAAATATCAAATACAGATCTACTCAACCCATTATAGGAAGAACCACTAAGATTGGCGGCAAGGGAAAATCGTTGAATATTGTCCACTTTAGCGAATGGGTTGGGTGTTATACTCTCAATGGAAAGCCAATCACCAAGAGGATTGTTATCGACGTAATAGCGTGGTATTTGCGAAACTGAATCACCGGCTTCATCGTACACAGCAAAAAGCAAATCATAGTCACCATTGATTATTCCAGGATCCCAATCGTGATAATTGGTTGTATTGAAATACAACGTCCACTTGTTTGCACCATAGGTAACGTTTGTAATAGCAAAGTTAGTCCATGAAGCATCATTGGGCGGATCCGACACCGCAGGAATCGTGATGTTATCATCTCGGTACATTACAGTCGAAGGTTCCAACCGTCGGCGATTGATTTTTAACTCAGAAATAGCATGAGCATAAGTTGCATCTTGTGTTGCGCTGATAATTATTTGTTGCATTCCTCCGATAACGGAGTAAGATGGTGGTGTTACCGACATGGTAGGCGGAGTAAAGTAATCTCCGATAATGTGGTAGACATGGTTTGTATCCACATCAACAATTTTATCAACCATTCTATTATAATTTGTAATCGGTACGTCAGACCCATCCAAACTTATACTTACAAGGTTCCAATCCAGATTAGTAGCGGAAATAACCATAGTTGAATTGTCACCATGAGAGACAGTGGTCACGTTTGTAAATGAGGTCAAGTCTGTCGCATTGGTATAGTAAACAGCAATATTGAAAGTTGCAGGAATTATGACAAACTTGATCGTCCCGGTCAAAGCGACTGCTTGCTGCGTGACAACAAAAGTGAAGAAATCGTTTCCATAGTAGCCAGGATTTGGAAGATATCTTGATTGTCCGTTATTTATGCCGTCAAGATACCAGATCCCGTTACTTGGATTCGTCGAGTTTGAATACGCAGTACTCGTATCCCCAGTAACCAGGTTGGCCAACGTAAAATCAATTTGAACGGTGTTTTCGTTGATCCTGTTTGAATACACACCATCCGGAAAATAAACCCCGCCTGAACTATCCGTCCTCCAACCAAGATCGCCTAGGGATAGATTAGCGAGTGTTGTCACGAGCATAACAACACAAAGCCAGCGCACATCAATCGCGCCTGTCTTGTATAACTGCTTGCTTTTCATACTATTGCTTTCCTTTTTTCTAATTTATGGCCTCATTTTTATATAGATCTACATAAACTATTCAATACATACTATTCAATTCTCTTTTTACAAAAATTTTTGCAAAAAAACAACCTCAGATTTTTATCGTTTCATCATGATTTAATTAAATCCCAAAATAATGCCATTGTTTGCAAATTTTTGGACTGACGATATCAATATACTTAATCGCGTCCATAATTCAAATCATAAACGAAAAAAAAGGAACTAAACATCATATTTTATGTGGCAAGTCCGTTTACAATGGTGTCAATCACAACTTCTGGTTGGATTCCATCGATTCCTGCCACATAACTTAAATGAATTCTATGCCGTAATACAGACCGAGCCATGGTGTAAACATCCTCCTTTGAAACGAAACTGGAACCTTGCAACGCCGCCCTGGATTTAGCTGCAGTAATCAGATCGATAGACGATTTTGGTCCACATCCCACGGCAATCCACTTTCTTACCTTTTCCGGCATATCATCACTTGGCCTTGTTGCGCGAACAAGCTTTGCCGCATAGTCCAGCACCGTATTTGAGACAGGCATACCCTTAATGAATTGCATGTGTTCCCTGAGTTGCGCTACCTTCCAGATTACAGGTATTTCCGGAACATCATTCTTCTCGGTCTGGCGCACAATGCTTTTCTCTTCATTTTCGTCAGGGTAAGGTAAAGAAAGATTCATCATATAGCATTCTGTCTGTGAGTTGGTTAAGGGGTATGTATCTAAACGGTCCAGCGGATAACGCGAAGCAAAAAAAACAAAAGGTTCAGTCAACATAATTTGCTTGCCACCATCAGAAATGCATTTGTTTTGCATAGTCTCAATAATAAAATTCTGTACCTTTGGCATGGCACGATCTATTTCTTCCAGAAAAAAAGCAGATGGTGGAATTGCACTTTCAGCATTCTTAACGCCAAGCAAACTTTCCTTTATATCATCCCGGGTCAAATCCGGAGAACAGGTCAATCGATGAACCTGCAAAGAGAACATTTTAGCCATAGTCGTTGACAATGTTTTCTTGGCCACACCCGGAACCCCTTCGAGCAAGCAATGGCCGCCGGACATGAATCCAATGAGAAAATCCTCTTTTAATTCTTTGTACCCGACCACAAATTTATCTAGGTATTCCAGGCATTTCGATTTTGCTTCCGTGACAACTGAGAGCTTGCCAGGATCCGCTTTTTTTGTATTGACGGATCCAGGAATTCCCTTTTTAGGCGCACAGGTCTTTTTTGCAGATCTTTTGGGAGGTAATTTAGCCCCCTGGATTGTTTCTTTTTTTACTGGTTTATTTTCAGCGCTTTTTGCTGCAGGTTCTTGTTTTCTGGTTTCCGGACTTTTTTCCGCAGCCTGTTCTTGTTTATTTGGTTCTGTTTGCTTTGCTGGAGTTGCATTCTTATTGCTCTTTCCAAGCGTCTCACTTTTTGGAATAGCCTTGTTTGTGACCGTTTGCGGTTTAGCCATACCAGGTTGTTGCTGTTTCTTAACAGCAGATTTACCATTGCTTTGGTTGGACTTAGCTGCCGCAAGTTTATTATCGCTGGACAGAGGATTATCCGAAGGCTCCAAAGGCTTGATGGGAACGGCTTTGTTGACGGCTGCGGGATGACGCATTTTAACCGTTTGAATACCAACAGGATCGCTAGCCGCAGCTTGTTCGCGCTGTTTCTGAATATACTGCTCTTCCGGAATGAGCAAACCGTCACATTGCGGACAGCGCACCTGATCCAACTCCTCGGTATATGCGCGATATTTTCTTCGACACCCCGAACAAATAACGTTCACCTTGGCCATCTATCGCTCTCCTTGCTGTGGCATTTCACTGTGTTATCGATTTATAATACTTCATGACAGCACCTGTATATTCAGGATCAAATTTCTGCTTACGTCTAGCGTTTAAACGATGAATTTCTTCATCAGGAAACCGAAAAAGACGAGATCTCCTTCTTGCATCAACAGCTTCTTTTAGTTTTTCGTCATCAGGATCGACGACCGTAAGTTTAAAAACATGGAAGGTTTTTCCACTATCGTCATTTTCGTCCCTTTGTGAATCATCCTCAATCGTAACAGAAATTGACAGGCTATCTCCAATCTCAGCCTGCATAGTGCTTACATCAATGCGACCAGTTATCGAAGCAGTTATTTGGCCATTAATTTCATAAGTATCGTAATCTCGATAAATGGTCTCACGTTCATCATTCTCCGTTCTATACAGCCTCAAGTTCTGCTTAATTTTCCTTATGCCATAATCATCAACAACATACATAGCCCAACCGATTGTTGATGTCGGAGAACAATATCGCTGGGCATCCAAATAGAAATCCAGTTTAGGCTCATTATCAGTGATTACCTCCAATGAAAACACTTTTCTTGGATGAAGTTCATTGCCGCGATGGTCCATTAGCTTGAAAGCATAATGGCCTATATCAGACCTGATCTGCATGGTTTTCGTATACGTAGACCCTTTTCGCGACATTTTTAATTCTTTATTTCCAAGCATAAGCGTGCAGGATTTCAATGCGAAACGAGGCGATACAGAAAACGTTACACGACTGTTTTCCATGATCTGAAAATCCTGTAAGGGGCAAGTCCAAGCCTCAATACCACAATATTCAGGAGGAACAACCTCCAACGATCCCTTATAGCCAATGCTTGAGGTGACATTGGCCACATCTTTGCCTTGACGTACCGGTACAGATTCGACAGATACTTCTGGCGTTTCTCGCGGCTTTGGGAAAGAAAATGCATCTGATATAAATGCTTTCATAGATATGTCATGAAATAATCCCCAACACAAATAAATAAGCATAAACAGCGACCAACAGATCCAAGTTTGATCAGCCAGGTGCTTATCGTATATTTTCAATACATCGTTCGTTGCCCCAGCAGTGGCCGCGTCAATTGTTTTCTGCTTCATATTCTGATCGCCGGGAATGTCTTCCGTTTCAAATTCTATTGCTGACTGGAGCAAAACACCATATGACTTTTCAATCGCAGATCGTGTTTCTGAAACAGCTTGCGCGATCTTCATTACCGGTGGTACGGGGGTTCCTATAACGAATCTTCTGTACTTGAGTACAGGAAAACAGATGCCGAAAATCACCAAAAGAAGAATCATAAAATAGAAGCTGAAGGCATGTACGACATGATCAGGTAAAAAGCGTCCCACAAGAAACACGAGAAAGAGCACCAGAAAAAATTGCGCTGTCATCAGACGCAGCACCATCAAACGTTCAGCCAAATTTTTCTGGCGCCAAGCATTCTGCAATCTTTTTTCTAAATTTACAAACGAAGTTGATGGCATTTTATTCAATCTAAAAAATTCAATTTTCGCAGAAACCATTCTATTAAATAGCACACGAGAATAACAATGAGCGCCAGAGGTGTATCCCAGATCGACACCTCAATAGTTTCAATTTTGCCCAAGGAGTTTTTTCCCTGAACGATTAGTACTGGAAATGTGAGAACGAATAACACAGAGGCCAAGGCTAGGAAACGAAAAAACATCAATCCGCTACGCATTGGCCAAGAGATGCGATGCTCGCGAAAATACACAAAGCAACAAAGCAAGGCTGAAACTGCAAGCCCCAAAACCAAGAGCCGCGAATCGACAGTATAATATAATGATGAGCTGTCAATACGCGCCAGCATGTCACTTTTCATACTTAGTAAAAACAGAAGACTCTTCATGACTTAGTTCGCTTTAAAAAAGCAACCCAAAATTCAATAGATACCAACACCAGTACAAGCACGGCCACAGGCCATATTCCAGCCAGAGTTTGGGAACGTGATACATGAGCCGTATCAAATTGCTTAATCCACTTAACCCCAGGAAGATCATTGCCAGCATCATCACTTGCATAAAAGAAAGTTGCGCAAGAGTCCCTTCTAGTCATATTCAGACCGACGTATTCTTTTTCAACGCCATCTTCGGTTATACAACCATAATCATTCGTCGCAAACGGAGGTGCAAGCAAGCGATCAGCTTCGCGACGAACAGGCAATATGCCTTCTTTTTCCGTTTGCAAAGAAATTTCAGCATAAGGCATCAGATCAGCTAATACAAAGGAGGATCCCGCTTCAAGAGCAAAACTCACATTCGTGGACTGACCAATGGCATCACGGCAACAATTCATTACAAACTGAACAAAATTGGGATTATACACGAAATCTGTATATCCCATACAAGGTAAAAAACCGGCAATCAACATATTGCTTTTCCGGCCTGTAAACCGAACCATGAGAGGATCGTCTGCATTGCGTGCGAATAAGGTCGGCGTCCCATATTCTGATGCAATTGTAGAAAATCTGTAAAAGTGGATGGCCTCAATATCAAACTTTTTTTCATGCATGAAACTCATAGCACCATCCACGGGCTTATCCGCAACAGGCATCGCCACCTGATCCTCACTTCCGGGACGGATACTTACAGCAGGTGCATCCCAGTGTGGTGAGCAGGCATGGCAGAACAACAACACACCTTTACCTTTTTCAAATTGCTCCTTTGCAAGGTCGAACACCTCGACATCCCGCGGACCTTTTAAGAAAGCGACATAGAGATCGTGATGACTAGCCACAGCGTCAGCTTTTGAACTCGCATGCGTGTAACTCAGCGCATTATCTGACATGCTAGATTTCAATGCCTTTTCAAAAAAGAAATCCAAACTCAGTCCTGCTCGTTTTGAACCGTTAACGCTAAGAACCGACCACCGATCAGGAACATTAAGTACGCCTGTAAATTTATTATCCGGTGCAAATCCATCGTCTGGGATGACGATGCTTATGTACTGGTAACCGGGATTCTGTAATTTCACACGCATTCTTACGGTTTTCTTTTGTCCTATTTCTAAATCAACAGATTTATGTGCTTCGGGACTGCCATCGACCATAATCGTCACGATTATCTTTTGGCTATCGCTTGATCCTCGATTCTGCAAATCCACTTCGAGCAGAGCGTAATCACCAGGATACATGGCACCTGAGATCACTCGAGTTGTCAGGATTGCGACATTCTGAACATAAGTCCGCGCAACTGGCATCAACGCGATTTTTTTCCCATCGTTTTTTATGGTAGTACAGGCTTTGTGAAGCGAAGGGATCTCAAAAGCATCAGATTGCAAATCGCTGATAAATAGAATACTGTCAACCTTGACATATTCCGGCAACATTCTGATTTGTTCCAGAGCCGAATGAAGCTTGCCTGCACCTATTGAAGGTTTAATTTGAGCAATACGTTCATTTCGATTTTCAACACCATCATTTGATTCCCCAATTTTACGCAATTGACCATCAAAAGAATAGATTATCGCATCTTCAGGTGCCTGCATGGCTATTTGTTTTGCGTAAACAATATGTGGATCATTGCCAGGCATGGACATACTGAGCGTATTGTCCACAAGAACCAATGATTTCTTCAATTTGGTAGTAGTTTGCTTATAAGAAAACACAGGATGAGCAATAAAAAATGAAATCCCCGCAATTAACAGAACCCGAGCAGTCAACCGCAACATACTGGCTTTACGATGCTGTTTACAGCATTCGCGCAAAGCTTGCTGCATCCATGGGAAAGCGACCCATCTCAGTTTTTTTCTGGCTGGAGGAGCGATCCATTGCAGCATAACAGCAAGCGCCAGAAAAACGGCCCCAATATAAAGTACAGCTACATTTTCGAAGCTCATCAAACTTATCGTCCCCAAGACAGCCTTTCATCGAGGTGACAGGCAATATTATAACCTAAAGATTTATCTGTACGACAAAGTATATGTTCTCCATCCATTGACGCCACACTAAGGTGAAAAGCCCTCAAATATTCATGACACAAACGGTTGTATATGGGCCGAATAGATGGTCCAAAGACCTTCATATTTTGCCCTTTAATCCAATCGGCAAGTTTTATACGTCCCTGTAGATTAAAATCCAATTCTACCGGATCCATGATATGGAACAGCACAACTTCATTTTGATGGCAAACAAGGGCGCGAACGGCTGATGCCCAACCATCCTGATTTGATGCGAAATCACTGATGACAAACAGCGTTTGCGGCTGGCATGCGTTATCCGTCAGCGATTTTACAACTGCATCACAATCCACGGCCCCGGTTGGGACAACATTTTGAACAGCATCAAATAGTCGCACAATAGAATCATTCGTAGAAATTTCAAGGTTTTGCTGAAGCTTATCATTAATGAAAGAAACCCTGACTTGTGATTCTGCAACCTTGACGAGTTGGGCGAGTGCTATTGCCACGAAACCGGCATATTCAAATTTGCTGCCATGTTCATGAGTGAAAGCCATGGTGTCGCTCATATCGATTAAAATATGAGTTCCGCAAAAGTCAGCATCTTGCAGGCCATTTCCCCAATTACGGGAAACAGAATGTGACATGGCATGATGAGGCTCCAGGCAGCGGAACGGTTTGAATTCTTTGCTCAGGGGAGCCAAGTACAGTTCAGGTTTTTTTTCCAAAAGTTGTTTTGAAGCTCGCCAATTTCCGGATGCAAGACTGCTTATTGAGTGTGCAGAAAAGTATTTAATCCAGCTCAAACTCATGAATAACCATCACTATCATAAACCATAAATATTTGCATGAGAAGGTAAAGATACACCAAGCGAACGATGTCCGTCAAACGCTTTTTTTGGCGGAGGGGGAGGGATTCGAACCCCCGGAACCTTGCGGCTCGCCGGTTTTCAAGACCGGAGCAATCGTCCACTCTGCCACCCCTCCTTCATCCAAGAAGGAAATCATGGATTATATCCATATGCATTATATCCATATGCATATAAATAGACTAAGGAATTCATTGCAAGTGAAAATCCAAGGATTCATCCTCGCTGAACGCATTTCCGACTCAATGTTAACGGAAGCTTGCAGCATCCCAATATCCATAGGGAATCAAAAGGAACCGTTAGGGTTATGGACAGACACCGATTATTCAGTAGTTTCATTGCTATCGTCCCTCACAGCAATCGTATCTTTACTTTTTTCATTCAATTCGATCATATCCGCCATGATTTTCAAGGCCTCATCAAGCATCAGGTCACCATTCGGGCCACTTCCTTCTTCATCATCATCCTGCGACCTGTCGTATTGATTCCGCAAACGTTCCAATTCACGTTCTTCGTGATGAAGTTGAAGACGGTCGTCCAACTTGAGCGACAATGTATCCGCTTGAATTTTCTTTTTGAGTCGCTGCAAGAGAACTTCATGTGCTGTGAATCTGGCATCGACCTGCCTGCGCCTTAACGAACGTTTACGAAGTTCCGGCAATTGCTTGCGCAACTGGAATGAGGGTTCATAGGCCGCAGGATTTATCTGACTCCATTGTAGCGCATTAGGGAGATACTCCTCACCGATTTCCAACACATCATAGGAAGAGGGGATAACGATATCAGCCGCGATTCCCTTAAGTTGCGTCGACCCCCCGGTGATGCGGTAAAAGCTGTCTGTAGTGACTTTCAAAGATCCGAGATCGCTATTGAATCTATGCAAAGGCAGGACAGCCTGGACCGTACCTTTGCCGTGCGTTTTAGAATCACCAACAATAAGCGCACGGCCATAATCCTGCATAGCACCGGCAAGAATTTCCGACGCTGATGCGCTTTGTCGATTAACCAGAATAAGAAGGGGGCCATCGTATACCACCTCGTTATCCGTGTCCGACAGGATTGAATAACGATATTGGCCTTTAACCTGAACCACGGGACCTTTGGGTATGAACAATCCAGCGATTTCGACAGCTTCTTTTAAAGCTCCGCCACCATCGTTCCGCAAATCGAATACCACACCATCGACTTCTTCCTGCTTCACCTCTTCCAACAAACGCCGTACATCTTTTGAGCAACTGCGGACGTTCTCATTTCGCTGGTCGGCAGTAAAATCGATGTAAAACTCGGGAAGGATGATATAGCCGATCTTTTGAGCCTTACCGTCTTGACCTTTAACTTCCCGAATCTCCTTTTTGGCTGCCTGGCCTTCGAGTTTGACTTCATCGCGGACAATAATGATTTTCCTGGTTGTCGAACTAGTGGGATCGGAAGCGGGAATGACCGTCAAAACTACTTTAGTATTCTTTTCGCCTCGAATCAATCGAACCGCTTTATTCAAAGGCCAGTGAAGAATACTAACCGGAGGTTCGTCACCTTGCGCCACGGCTATGATTTTATCATTGGGTTTCAATTCACCATCTTGTTCAGCGGGACCGCCGGGTATAAGACGCACAACTTTTGCGGCTCCGTCCTCACTGGTAAGCAACGCTCCAATACCCACAAGCGATAAACGCATACTTATATCGAAATCCTCTTTAGTAAAAGGCGACATAAACTGACTGTGATGGTCATAGGCCCGCACAAAAGCGTTTAGGTATCTTTCCAGGACAGCTTCGCGATCATTATCTTGAAAGACAATATAGAACTGTTTGTAGCGTTCAAGAATCTGTTCCTCCGGCGAAGGCGGAGCTTCGGACTGTTCAGACTGTTCATTCTTCTCGTCCGGCTCCATTTCCAATCCAGCCAACATGTTGCTACTGACATGGCGTGTCACAATAGCGGCAATATACTCGTTTTTGATCTTCTTGCGCCACAATTCATTCCATTCATTTTCATTGACCGACCATTGGGCTTCCTGACGATCCCAAATAAAATTTTCCTCCTTTTCCAGGTCAAATCCCTGATCCAACAAGAATTTGACATAATCGACACGATTGCTGACCCGCATCATAAACGTATTGAAGACCTGTATGCCAAACTTGAGGTCGCCATTTTTCAATTGATCGTCGATTTGGTTTGCCTGTTTCTGAAAGGCAGCGATGTCAGAAGCAAGAAAGAAACTACGTTGAGAATCGAGGGTTTCGACATAATATTCCAAAGCATTTGTCGCGATAAAATCGTTAAACGGCAAAGCGAGCAAGTGGTAATGGGGTATTTTGCGCGCAAGATTTTTGGCGATTCTTCCGTAGGTGTCCAAAACAACATCATCGCTGGGATTGATATCTAACGCATCGCAATATAAGATGACAGCAATCGGAATAACTACAATCCATACGGCCAGAATGTGTGCTTTTATTTTCATCATAACGTCTCACTCATTGATTTATTGAAGATGGCATTCATTAGCTCATTGACACAAAAGCAGCAAACGCCGTTCATTTTACAATCTTCATGCGCAGATCGCGTCTAGCAGCGTCCATGAGCCCTTTACCGATCTTGTGTTTTTATTTTTGATGTACATTTTGTGTTGCTGTTTTGAATGTCTGAATTTCTTTATCGGATAACATAATCACTTTCATCTTGTTATCAGTAAGGTAGGCTACCGGATCGTCTATTTCAATCCGATAATTGAATTCATTTGTCAATATCATCAGAGACCGGCCATCGTCGAGTCCGACCCTGGCCAATGATTTCTGCTACCGCGCCGCATTTTTTGCGCACTCAGAAATAATGGATTGAAGCCTGGGCGAAAACGCATCCCATTGCCTCTTGTTCCAATATAAAACCAGAGGGTCGATCACATAATTCCACATGGTTACATGCCGATGGTATTGATTGATATTCACAGCCAGCAGGATGCCCATGGGATTCTCTTGTCCATCCACTATATGCTGCTGGAATGCGGTTACAGCATCACCCCAGTTCATATTTATAGGATCAGCGTTCATGGATCGGAAGATATCGATGAAAATCGGGCTACCGACAACACGTATTTTCAGCCCATTCAAACCTTGTGGATTGCGAATGGGGTGACGGCTATTCGTAATCTGACGGAAACCATTCTCACCCCATGCCAAAGGTTTAAGCCCTTTTTTCTCCATGGCCTTGAATATTTGCGCTCCGGTTTCGCCCCTTTCAAGCCGATCCACATTCGTAAATGAATTTACGAAAAAAGGCAGAGAGAAGACATGCATCTCTGGAATCATGGGGGCTGTATTAATAGTTGACTCGAAGGCCAAATCAATGGAACCCATGGCAACCATCTGGGATGAATGCAATTGAGCACCTTTTAACAATTGACTGCCAAAATAGGGTTTTACATTGACTTTACCTTGCGTTCTCTGCTTTACCAATTGGGCGAATTTCGTAGCTCCCATGCCCCAGTAGGTTGTTGGCCCGACATTGATTTGCATTCGGTATTCAGGTTTCAAGCCTGCGCACAATATATGCACCGTGCAAAACATGAGCACCAATAATGGGGCAAAATGCTTCCATAACTTATTCATGATGTGGCGTCCTTATATTTGCATGTAAATACTCAGCGATCTGACTTACCCGTCCCATGTTTAAAACCTCGCGCGCCAACTGCTGTGCTTCAACAAGGTTCACGCTTTCAATTGTGTTCTGCACTTTGGGCAAAGCGTAACTGTTTACACTTAATTTACGAATACCGACCCCTAAAATAAAAGGTATAAACTCATTATCTGCGGCCAGATCACCGCAAATCGAAACATCTTTACCATATTTCTCGCCGGCGGCAGCAACCTTTGCAATGGATCGGAGAACCGCCGGATGGTGTGCCAGATAGAAACTGGAAACCTGCTCATTCGTGCGATCAACAGCCAGTAAATATTGGATAAGATCATTTGTACCAATTGAGAGGAAGTCTGCTTCCTGAGCAAGGTCCTCAGCGATTTCCACGGCAGACGGCAATTCAATCATAACGCCAAGCGCAACATTTTCGCCAAACGGGATATCCTTGCGCGACAGGTCATCCTGACACTCCCTGACCACTTCGCGAGCCTCCAGGAAATCATCAACCGATGATATTAATGGGAACATAATGCGTACGGTCGCATCAAGACCCGCGCGAAGCATGGCGCGCAACTGATCACTGAATATGTCCTTGTTCCGCAAAGAAAAGCGTATGGCGCGCAATCCCAGGAAAGGATTGGACTCATCGACATGAGCATAATAGGACAACATCTTGTCGCCGCCAATGTCCAACGTTCGAAACGTTATTTCTCGCTCAGGCATAAGGTCAACGATTTTTCGATATATGAGATATTGTTCTTCTTCAGAAGGGAAATCATTGCGTACGATAAAAGGGAATTCACTGCGGTAGAGACCAATTCCCTCCGCCTTGAGCCGAGACGCCATCTTGACATCGCTGAGCAGGTTGACATTGGCGAACAACCGAATGCGCACCTTATCCGTGGTTTGGGTTTGCTCATGCATACTGGCGATTCGCATAGCTTCTTTTTGGCTCTGCTCCAATTTATGGTATTCAGCAATCACGTCTTTTTTAGGCTCGATATACAACATGCCCTGCTCTGCATCCATCAGCATTGAAGTATTTTCCCTGATTTTGAGAATGTGCGAGTCATCAATAATGATCATGGGCGTTCGTGTCGAACGAGCCAGGATGCTGACATGAGCAGTGACGCCGCTTCCAAGGAGAACAATACCTTCGACGTTTTGAGCCCCAAGGCGCAACATATCCGAGGGCAATATTTCCGAGGCGATGATAATGTGGCCACGATAGTCACTTGTTTTTGAAGCAGGTTCGGAAAGATTATGCAAAAGACGATGACCTAAATCTTTTATGTCGTGTACCTTTTCACGCAAACGGAGATTACTGCTTTTTGAAAAAACCTGGATATAATGGTTGACGACATTGACAATGGCATTTCTGGGTGTCATGCCCTGCCTGATATTGGATCGGATGGTACCCGAAAACTTATCGTCTTTCAGAAAGAGCAGATGTGCGCTAAAAATCAAAGCTGCGACATCGCTCATATCCTTTTCCAGTTTTTGCTGGAGTTCTTCAAGCTGAGCTTCAGTCAAGACCAGTGTTTGATTAAAGTCATCCATGGTATGTGAAGAGGTCAGGTCAGCTTCTTCCAACAAATTATCGATATTTGGCGCATCGATTATAGCGGCTTTCCCCAAAGCAACACCAGCACTAGCACACTTACCTTTGAAAAAAGCCGGCATTGCGACATCATTGTCGTTGGAGGAAATAGCGGTCGCATTCTGAATACTCAGCAACAATTGAACACTTTCTATTGTATTTGCCAATTGAGCAGCGATAGCACGCAATGCGGTTATATCATGATCATCGAAATATCCCGGTGTAATATGTTGCACAACAATGACACCCAATCTTTCGATTCCTCTCAAAATGGGCACCGCGAGAAATGCCTCAAAAGACTCTTCGTTAAGATCAGGAAACAACTTAAAATTCGGGTGGTGTTTTCCTCGCTCTACGCAGATTGGCCGCAATTCTTTTAAAGCCAGCCCTGTTATACCTTCTCCCAGCGTAAGGGATACACTTTGATTGGCATTCAACTCCAATCCTCGAGTCGCGCGCAACGTAAGTTTGTTCTCTTGATTATCAAAGAGGTAAATTGAAGCGACTTCCGCTTTCATGTGATCCGCCACGATATTGACTGTAGCCTTTAAGAAATCCTGCAAACTAGTACTTTTTTCAAAAAGGCCTGCCAGTTCCGCTATATTACATATAAGATCGACGTGATCTTTACTCATACCTTTGACCCTTATTCCATATTTATGAAGAGCGTCTATCGCCAAATTTTAAATCATCATACCGATTATTTCAGAATTGTAAAGCGAATTACGCTTGAGCTTTTGACCAGACCAGTGTTCATTGTTCTCAGAACACCAACAAGACAGAACAGGCGCCGCATGGCAAAACACATAAAAGACGTATTGATCATTTATCACGGAGTGATCTATGGAGCGATGCTCTATTCATCTCTGGGCGGTTTGTGGGCAGCTTTTTTATTACGGCCTCATCTCGATGGTTGGCTATTTATGTTCTGTACAAGTATCGCAACCGTCATCACTGGACTGTGGGGCGGTCTGCTAAGCTATCCGATTCCCTTTTCGTTTTCATTTGCGCTGGTCTGCGGATGCTATTATTTGTGCTCAGACATTTACTTATTTGGTTTATCAAGTATTCCTGCATGTGTTGTGTTTAGTTTGATCGGTTACAGTATCGGCGGCAGTCTGCAACATCCAGAGCGGATCGTCTCTCTCAGTGTAAAGCAGACCTATTGGGGTAAGGCAGGCATGGGTATGGACATGATGGCGAATTTTCTGGGCGTATACACGTTCAGCATGCTGAAAACCATAGGGAAAATGGCCGATTCACAAGTCAGGGAAGAAGAAAACGTACTCATCTGGAATCTCATGGACTTGATCTGGGGTGCGAGTGTGGGTGCAGCGTGTGGAACCGTGATCGGCGTTTTGGTCGATACAGGGATTGGTCTAAACTTCTGCCTTTTTACTGTCATTTTGTGTGCTACCGGCTGTATGCTGGGGCAAAAAATACATGAATTACGCACGCGCAATCAACGTTCTGTACCCTATCCCGTAGGTATGCGCACAACCTTCATCAAAACCTTGATTATTCTAGCGATAATAGCTTTTGGCTGGAACGGCACCCAGCTTGACGTTCGCTGGCGACCTTTAAACGAAACGCCAACATTTCCCGACAATTAACTTGAAGAACCTCCGGTTAACGCCTTATTATTCTAAATCATTCACCAAACAGAAAGTTGTTTATTATTCGGACACGACTTAATATCGATGTAAGCGATAAGACCGCAAATGTGCGGCTGAAATAAGGAGTTACCATGAGAATCGAAGAATTCTTAACGCGTCATGGGCTCAAAGTGAACCCGTTCGCCAATGCCGAGGAGGCACAGGGCGATGAAGTGTTGATAAAACTCATTCAAAGCAGTGGTTGCCAATTCGGACATCCGCAATGGCCAAAGTTTTACGGTGATCCTCCGGGCAACCAGACATCGGTTGTGTTCGGTTTAAAAGGAAGTGGTAAAACGGCGATGCGTCTGTCGTTAAACGCCGCTATTGAAGCGCATAACAGCGAAAATCCAGAGAACCAGGTGCTGCTGGTCCATTACACCGAATTCAACGGGTATCTGGACCGCTGGAAAACTGATGTTGAAAAGAAATTGAAAAAAGAGAAGACCTTTTGGGATCGAGTTTTTGGGCGACCGCAGAAGAAGGCTTCTCTGCTGCATGATTGGACGCTGGCTCATCACATCGACGCCATACTCGCTGAAACGACTCTGCATTTTGAGGGTATGCTCGCGAACAGTCCAACGAATCCAAAGCAATGGGACGAACATCAGAAATACAATCTGTTCCTGTTGGCCGCCATATACTTGCCCTTGCGCTCAAGCGATTATCACCGGACGCTAGACAACCTGCATTCCTCCATGTTTGTCAAAAAGTCAAAGTTCAAGGAACGACTGAAAAACATCAGTACTCTGGGGATCTCCACCTACAATCACAGAAGACATGCCCATATTTTCGCATTGCGCATCGGTCGGATGGTTCAGGTTTTAAACCACGATCTCCAGGATCTGCGCGAAGCGCTGTGCCGTATTCCTTTGAAATATCTTCGCAATCAACCGCTCATGGATGCAGGTCTGGATGTGAATCACGAGCCAAGCCGTTATGACATGCTGCAGAAGCTATCAGATCTGGCCAAAGCAGCCGGATATGCCCGTGTAGTAGTGGCGATAGACAAAGTAGACGAACCTACGATCATGAACGGCGATTATGACGAGATGTTTTATTTCATCCGGCCGCTTTGGAGCAACAAGCTTTTGCAAACCTCGGGTATTCAGTTCAAGATGTTGTTACCCACACAATTGCATCGGAACATCCGCAAAGCTGACGGCAACCTGCTGAACACAGCCCGTCTGGACAAAGCAAACATGATTCATCCCTTTACCTGGTCCGGCAATCATCTTTACGAAATGCTATGCGAACGGGCAGGCGCCTGCCTGACCAATGAGGGAGAGGAATTCGACATATACTCCTTTTTTGAACCAGATGTTCCTCGAAGCGAGCTATTGGAAGCCCTCGAGACGACGAAAATTCCCCGTTACGCCTCAAAATTCATGAACAAGCTGTTGAGCGAGATGTGCGAGCATATCCTGAAGCAGGAATTAGGCGAAAACAAACCACAGATATCGCATAGAATTTTCGATAAGATATGCGTAGAAATGGAAACGGAAATGCGCAACGAAACGCAGGATTTGCTCGAGTATTGATGTAAACATTGGGCATCCGGGTCGCGTTTTCAGGGCATGGGACTAACGTGAACGCTCAATACAAAAAAAATGCATTTCAAGTTGACAGTACGGGGCATACCTCTTAAATTGTAGGGCTTTTCAGGGAAAAGCTGATTTCAGATGGGAAGACAGTAGGGAAATAATTATGGAAACGTATGCAATAGTGGAAACCGGCGGTAAACAGTACCGGGTTCAAAAAGACGATGTGATAGATATCGAACGAATCGACAGCGATGAAGGCGCGACCGTATCGCTGGACAAAGTTTTATTACTCGCTGACAACGGTGAAATCAAAGTCGGCAAGCCTATTGTGACGAACGCGGTCATATCCGCGGAAATTGTCAGTCATTTAAGAGGCAAGAAAGTAGTGGCGTTCAAGAAAAAGCGGCGCAAAGGTTATAAGCGTAAAATTGGACATCGCCAGGAACTGAGCAGAATCAGAATTGCCGACATCAGCGTGGGATAACGGGCGGAAAGGAATATCATGGCACACAAAAAAGGACAAGGAACCAGCAAAAACGGTCGTGACAGCAACGCTCAGCGACGTGGCATCAAGCGTTATGCCGGTCAGACTGTACGTGCAGGCAATATTCTGGTTCGACAGTTGGGCACACGGTTCAAACCAGGAAATAATGTTGGCTGCGGTCGGGACTACACGCTCTTTGCATTGCGTGATGGCATTGTCGAATTCGACAAGCGCAACAGACGTGTTCATATCAAAGAGATTGTGACGAGCGAAGAGATTGTGACGAACGAAGCATAGAGCATATTACGTTGAATTTGAAAAGGCGAGCTGAACGGCTCGCCTTTTTTGCATTATCTTATGAAAACCCGCAAATTCATTGATTCCGTCGTTCTACATATCAAAGCTGGTAACGGGGGCAATGGCGTAGCGTCTTTTCGCCGGGAAAAGTATGTACCTCGCGGAGGACCAGATGGTGGCGACGGCGGCCATGGCGGAAGCATTTATATCCAGGCGGATGCGCAACTCGATTCCCTGGAAGCGCTTTATTTTCGTCCACATCAAAACGCCGAGCACGGGGGACATGGCCGCGGGCAACGTTGTCATGGAAGAAGCGGCAAGAAACTGATCCTGCGCGTACCTTGCGGCACAGAAGCCTATGACGCAACCGACACTGTTCTGATTGGGGAAGTCCTGGGGCAGGATGACCAGTTGCTGCTGGCTCAGGGTGGGCGGGGTGGACTTGGCAATGTCCATTTCAAAACCTCTTCTCACCAGGCGCCACAGGAATGTACACCAGGAACCAAAGGCGAAGAACGTGAAATACGGCTGGTGCTGAAAACCATATCCGACATCAGTCTGGTGGGTTATCCCAATTCGGGAAAATCAACACTTTTAAGCAAACTGAGCGAAGCGCATCCTAAAATTGCAGCCTACCCCTTTACAACCCTGAATCCCATCATCGGCACCCTAGTGTTTGAGAACTACAACAAGCTACGCATCGCGGACATTCCAGGCTTGATTGACGGTGCTCATCAGGGAGTCGGGCTGGGACATGATTTTTTACAGCACATCGAGCGAACCCATTTTCTGCTCTACGTGATAGACATGGCAGGTATGGACGGTAGGCATCCGGCAGATGATTACCGTCAATTGAAAGAAGAATTGCGTCTGTACGACAGCAATTTGATTGAGCGACCTTACCTCTTGCTTGCCAACAAGATGGACCAACATAAGGCCCAGGAACGCTTAAAGGAATTTATTGAACAATGCGGCGAGAAGCCCCTTGAGCTTTCCGCCCTGCAAGAGCATGGCCTGACAACGCTCAGGCAAAAGTTGCACCACTTTTTTTTTGAGAAATCCAGCGAATAAACCTTTGGGCTGCAAAAAAAGAGTTCGAAGCACAACATTCCCATTGACAGACGACTCCTGTACCTATATTTTTTACGGATACTGGGCGGGTAACTCAGTGGGAGAGTGCCACCTTCACACGGTGGAAGTCGCAGGTTCGACCCCTGTCCCGCCCACCAGATCATTAAATCCCAACGGAACAAGCAAATCATCAGGTGCCCTCAACTGACCGAATCCATACCCCATGCGTATATCGGGATTGATATCGCCATGGAAATCGCTGCCGCCGGTCATACAGAGCTTGAGTTCACGTGCCACTGCAGCGTACTCTTCCTCCATCCGGGGAGAATGCTCGGAATAAAAAACTTCCAAACCGCGCAACCCATACGTACATAATGTTTCCAAGGTGGCGCGCAATTTTTTTATATTTTGTTTCAGTGTAAAAGGATGGGCAAGAACCGGTACGCCTCCAGCGCAAACGATCCTACGAATGGCATCTTCGGGCGACAACCTTCTCCGTTCGACATAGGCACAGCGACCTTTTGCCAAATAACGATCAAACGCCTCCTGCTTATCCTTGACATACCCGCGTGTGAGCATGGCCCTGGCAAAATGAGGTCTTCCGACAACATCGTTACCGGCAAAGGACGCCACTTCTTCCCAAGTCAAATCAAGCCCCCTCTTTTGGAGTTTGGCCAATATTTGCTGATTTCTGCTGGCCCGTCCATCGCGGATCCATTTCAGTTGCTTTTCCAGGCAACCTCCTGGTTTTATGGCATAGCCAAGGATGTGCATAGTGCCTGGAGAAAACTCAGCACTTATTTCAATACCAGAGATCGCCATGACCGTCCGGCCTTCAGCCGCCTTAATAAACCTAGCCAAGCCATCCGTAGTATCATGGTCTGTCAAGGCCACAGCGGTCAGCTTCTGCTTTTCCGCAATATCGATCAGTTCCTCGGGCGTACAGGAACCATCGGAAAAAGTGGAGTGCATGTGCAAGTCAATCATTTCATCCTACCCATCATTTTCAGACATGATAATTTTCTCACCTTTGATAATAGCCATTTTCTGTGTTGGAGCGAATTCTCTCTGAACATTCCTTGATCAACCCCTGATTCATCAAAAAAAGCACGAAAGATGAGACCTGAACAGCAGGTGGGCACACATACTGCTTAAAAAAATCACAACACATGTATGTGAAAGTAAAGCAAGCTATGTGGTTCAACAAGCACAATCAGTGGAAAGGCAAAGCCGTATCCCACACTGCAATTGGGATTTCAAGCTTGTTGATGCCATGCGATCAAAAAACGGTCAGCTTGGCTATCGGCGATATGCCAAGATGATTCTCCTGCAGGATGGGACGAAGAAATACGAGGCGATGAATGACTATGATCGCGATCTGGAGAAGCGAATCGCAACTGAGTATGTTTCGGCTGTCGGAGAACTGCCACTGGTAAGTGTTGAACCAGGCTACAACACAACCCAGATGCTCAAACATAACTACCGGTATTGGTCAGAACTGTTCTCAGATCGTCAGGTGGTCTGCATAAAGCATCTGGCCGCAGCAATAAGCGCGATAGACGACGCGAACATTCGGCGGCTTTTCTTTTGCCTTCTTTCTGGAACACTTGAATTCAACAATCTGTTCGTTCAAGGGCGAGGGAACTGGTGCCGTAAGGCACATGTTCGCCAACCACGTCCTCAAACCAGAACTTATGCCGATTGAGGCGAATCTCTGGGGCACTTCCAAATCATCCGGTGCTTCTCATGCCTTTACAAGTCACGCATTGAGCGCGCGCTCGATTACAAAGCGCAGCCCACAGAAGTCGTTATTGATTCCTACTCTGGGGCAAAAGCCCGTGGCTTCAACAAGCCACTCTCTGCAACAGTCACCAAGACATATGCAGCCTTCGTCGAAAGCGCCGGTAGCGTCTACATTAGCCAGGGAGATTCGTCATGTACAGACATCCCTGACGGTGCGATTGACCTGATAGTGTCTGATCCACCATTTTTTGACAACGTCCACTACTCACAGTTGGCTGACTTCTTCTATTATTGGCTAAACCAATGGCTTGATCTTTCATCTTCCTCCAGCACCCGATCCAAGGCTGAAGTCCAAGATACAGACGCATCCTTGTTTACAAGCAAGTTGACGTCGGTGTTCTCTGAGTGTCGGCGGATACTGCGAAATGAAGGCATGTTTGTTTTCACGTATCATCATGCGCGGCATGACGGATGGACGGCTGTACATCGCGCAATTCGCCATTCAGAGTTCATATGTACCCATTCCTATCCAATAAAAGCTGAAATGGCAGTCTCAATGCCTTTGCAGCAAGCAAAGTCACCCATTCATCTCGACTTGGTTCTGGTCTGTCGTAAGTCTCTGCTAAACGCGACGCTCCCACGAGAAGCCGAACCTATCCGCGAAGCCATTAACAGAGCCGCGGAACAAACGTCAGCACTTACGGCGAGCGGTATTCAAGTTTCGCTCGCAGATGCAAAGGTTGTCTTGATGGGCCAATTGCTTTGTGAGGCACACAGGCTTCAATGCCTTCATGAAGAAGAAGCCTTCCTTGAGAATAGGGAGGGCGATGTGGATTCATATGTTCAGGAAGTCATTGCCGAGAAGGGGGAATTTCTGTACGAAGCGCCAGTTTCCCGTCAACTCGTGATGTTCGAGCAAATGGCCGAATACATGGCCAACAAAGAAGTCGAGCGTACTGGTGCACCGCTGCGCGGTGCACCATCCGCTCACCTCTGACGTTCGCCCTCTATGAAACAGAAAACCATGACTTGCCAGAAAACGTAGTTGTTGATAGTTTAGATGCATGAAAACAGTTTATATTGAGACATCAATACTCAGCTATTTGACAGCTCTTCCAAGTCGTGATGTTCGTACTGCTGCGTGGCAGCAAATAACAAGCCAATGGTGGGACGAAGAACGGCACAAGTATGAACTTTATATTTCAGAGTTGGTCTTAGTTGAAGCTTCTGCCGGTGATCAATATGCCGCACAGCGTCGCCTGGCTGTTTTGCAAGATATACCAGAACTGGGATTGACGGATGCCGCAAAAAAGCTCTCGCTTTTACTGCTGGATAAAGGGGGAATTCCTCGAAAAGCGGAAGCCGATGCAATACATGTATCTATTGCTTGCGTTTACTCAGTGGATTACCTGTTGACGTGGAATTTCAGGCATATAGATAATGCAACGACAAAACCGTTAATCCGATCCATTTGTTCCGATGCAGGCTATAGATGTCCTGAAATATGTACCCCAATTGAATTATTCGCGGAGGATGGAAATGTATAATGACAATGTAATCAAAGAAGTGTGGGTAAATCGTGATGCTTACACTGAATTGCATCATCACGATATCAATGAAATCATAGCCGATTTACGAAAACGCGAGCGTCAGCATCCTGAAAAAATCATAACGAATCTTCAGGAGTGGCGATCGGGATAGGACTCCCCATCGCTGAGGAGCCCTCCCACACCACAGAGCATA
>CAZOLK010000017.1:0-41616 GCA_964580325.1 uncultured Verrucomicrobiota bacterium
CCGGGGCGGGATCGTATAGCGCATCGACTGCCCAGCGGTCAGCCGGCGTTTCGCGAATCGCGTCCACGCCATCGCGTAGCAGGCGCCAGAACGCTTCCGGATGGTCGGCGCCGGGAAAGCGGCAGCCCATCCCGACGATCGCAATTGGTTCCGAGCGCACGGGGCTGTCGGCGTCACGGTCCGCGGACACTTGCCCGGGTTGGGCCAGGCGGCGCGAAAGATCGGCCACGGAAGGATAGTCGTAGAGCAGCGAAGGCGGCACGCGGCGGCCGAGTAGATTTTCCAGTTCGCCGGAGAGCCGTACCAGGGCGAGCGAATCGAGCCCGTATTGGAAGAATGTGGCGCGCGCATCCACGTCACTGACCGGCACCTTGAGCCGCTGGGCCAACCGGTTGAGTAGCCAGGAGCGGATCTCGTCGTCCGCGTCGCGGATGCTCTTCTCGACCATGGGCGGCTGCGGTGTCGTCAAGGGCGCATCGCGGTCGGCGCGCCAGATGCCGACCACGGGCAGTTCTTCGGCCAGCAGGGCGTCGCGACAGGCGCGACGGCGGATTTTGCCGCTCGATGTTTTCAACATACCGCCCGTGCGCAACAAGACAATGACGACCGGTTGCAGTTCGTGCTCCTCAACCACGGCGCGGAACACAGCGGAAAACACCTCGAGCGTATCGAGTTTGCGCAAGTGTGTGCGCTCTACTTCCTGTACCACGGCGAGTTGCTCTTCGCCGTTCTGTTCCAGCGCAAATGCAGCCGTGCAATCGGGGCGCAACGCCGGATGCGTGGCCTGAACGGTTTTTTCGATGTCTTGCGGATAGTGATTGACGCCGCGGATGATAATCAGATCTTTGAGCCGGCCGGTGACATAGAGTTGGCCGTCGCGCATAAAACCCAGGTCGCCGGTGCGCAGAAAAGGGCCTTCGCCGGTTTCGGCCAGGTGTGCGCGAAAGGTCTCCGCGGTCAGTGCCGGCTGGTTCCAGTAGCCCTGGGCCAGGCTGGGGCCTGAGCACCAGATTTCGCCGATGCCGTCGGGCGGGCACGGCACTGCGGTTTCAGGATCTACAATGAGCACGCGCGTTGCGCCGACACAGCCGCCGCAACCGACCAGGGTCTGGCTTTCGGCAGCATTGGGCGGCGCTGTTTCCACTATATGCCGGGCCAGGGCTGCGCGCGAAACGTGCGCCAACGCACGCATCGCGGCGCAGGGCAAGGCCGTGACCTTGAGCGTGAATTCGGCCAGGCCGAAGCCGGGCGAAAGCGTTTCCGGCCGGAACCCGGCAACGGCAAACGCCTCGCTGAAACGGCGTATCGTCTCTTCCTTTACCGGCTCGGCCGCGTTCAAGGTCATACGCCAGGTGCGCAAGTCGAGTTGCGCGCGCTGTTCGGCCGTGGTGGTGCGCACGCACAGGTCATAGGCAAAATTGGGTGCCGCGCTGTGCGTACCGCCGTAGCGCCGAATGGCTTCGAGCCAGCGCACGGGACGCTGCAAAAAGGCGGCCGGCGGCATCATGACGCAGGTGAAACCATTGAACAACGGCTGCAGCGCGCCGTAGATCAGGCCCATATCGTGAAACAGCGGCAGCCAGGTGACCATCACGCTGCGGGGCGTGTGCTCCCAGCCGGCATGCAGATTGGCCAGATTGGCCATCAGGTTGGCATGGCTGACCATCACGCCCTTGGGCGCGCTAGTGGAGCCTGACGTGTATTGCAGAAAAGCCAGGTCATTCGGATGCGGCAGGACGACTGCTAAAAGCGGCTGGGCCAATTGCTCGCCGCATGCTTGATCCACCGCCATAATGGTGGGAGCCTGGCCGCATTCGGCGTCATCGAGCCATTCGACGATGCGCGACACCAGTTCCACCGTGGTCAATACCAGCCGCGCGCCAGCATCCCGCACGATCAAGCGGATGCGCTGGGCATGGCGTTTGTTGCGAGGCGGGTAAGCCGGCACAGCGACCAGGCCAGCATAGAGGCAGGCGTAAAAAGCGACCATGAACGCAATGCCTTGGGGCGCCAGCAACAGAACACGATCGCCCCGCTCCGTATAGGTTGACAAGCGGGTGGCTAACAGCCTGGCTTCCAGGTCGAGTTGGGCGTAATCGATGCGACGCGCCTCGCGTTCGCCATCAGCCAGAAAAATATACGCATCGTGTCCGGGCGTGGTGTGCGCACGCATACGCAACACATGCACCAGGGTTGCGACATCGGGGCAGGGATGGATCCCCGCGGATAAGTTTTCACTCGGATTCATAATGCAACACATTCTGTGATTCGGCCACATCCTCGGCGCCCGAAGGCAGCACGGTGAATGTTACGGCAAACGTGGCGCGTTCCTCGTTAGGCCGGCCGTATTGTTGAAAGAAGCGGTCGCACAACTGCTCCAGCTCATGCTTGAAGCGGACCGTCTCCTCGACCGGCGCATGGACCGTAAAGCTGCCCAGCGCAAAAGGCGGGAGAGGCTCTCCCTTGGCTTTTTTCAAAATCTCGACACCTTCGCGATGGCGTTCGTCGATCCAGGAAAGGGCGTAATCCACATAGAAATCGAGATCGCCTTCGCGGCTGGGTAGATCGAATGCTTGCTGCCAAGCCTCAGCGTCCAGTTCGTACAGCTTCTCGGTAATACCTTTGGGACCAGGACGGGTGCCGAACAGACGCACCAACCCAATTTTGACCAGGGCTTTCAAATGGTAATGCACGGCTGCATTGGACATGGACAGGTCCCGTCCCAATTCGCATTGGGTCTTGCGTTCACCATGCTTTAGCAAGTTAAGAATACGAACACGCACTGGGTGCCTGATCTCCTTCTTGACTTTCGCCAACTGTTTCTTTGACTTCTCCTTCGGATTTTGATTCTTTCCAAGAAATGTCCTTTTTGTAAGCGAGACAATGGACATGCCGGTACCTCACTTTCTGCAATAATCGCCACGGTTAAGTGATAATCAATTAACATATTTGCCTATAAAGAAGCGTTTGGCAATTTATTATTAGGTTAATTTTGAAAAAAATCAAAGCTGCTGAATTGTGGGACTAATAGTAGCGAGATTCATTAAATGCTTGACAATTCAGCCCGTTACTTGTGAGGTCGCCTAAATCCTGATCGCTGGTAACGCGAACAACCACAAAGGTCGCGTGCGGTCGTTTATTTTGGGGTGGTTTTTGGTGTTTTGGGGAACTTTTGAGGTGGAAAACGTGCTTTACGTAGTCCGTTGACTTGCCGGATTTTACTTTACCCACTCCGTTAACTTTTGGGATGGCGCTTGACGTAGTCCGTCAACCTGCTGGTTGGTTGTTTTGCTTTTCGTTGCTTTTGGCTTGTTGCGCAGGGCCTCGAAGCGTGTGGCCTGCGTCAAAATAAATTGGATTTTGCTTTACATCGTCTTCTATTTCATGATTAATGGCTGCACGCATTATTTTTAACACATAATTAGAAGGTTTTTTATGATGACCTGGCATTTGGATAGACAAGTTATGACCTTAGCGATTTTCTGCCTTGGCGGTGCACTGGCGTTGACCCAGGGGTGCGGCTCGCAGAGCACGAGCGACGCTGAAACCGGCACCAAGCCCACGCCGCCTCAAGTGAATTATGGCGGACCGGCGCCGGTGATGATGCCGCAACAACCGGCCATGCCGCAGGGATTTGCCGTGAAAGTCGGCGATATCGAGCTTTCCCAGCAGGAGTTGAATCAGCGTGTGCAGTCTTTTCTTGCGCAGACCGGTCGCAATCGCATGCCGCCCCAGCAGTTGAACATGGAAATGCCCAATATCCGGCAACAGATTGCCGACGATTTCATCAACCAGACCCTGATGCTCGATGAAGCCGAACGCCAGCAGATTGACGTGACCGAAGAAGATTTGAACAATGCCATGGATGAGTTGAAGGCCCAGTTGCCGCCCAATAAAACCATGGATGACGTCATGAACGAACTCAACCTGACCGAGACCAAATTGAAAGACACGATCTCCCAGAATGTCCGACTCAAGAAGCTGTTCGACAAGATCGGCGTGGGAATCGAGGCGCCGACCGAGGAGGAAATTCAGGCCTACTACGACGAAAACACGGATAAATTCCAGATGCCCGAGCAGGCCCGTTCACGGCATATCCTCTTTAAGCTGGATGGTCAGGAAACGGATGAGCAGGTCGCCGAGTTGGAAGCCAAGGCGGAGGGCGTGCGCAAACAACTGCTCGAAGGGGCTGATTTCGGGGAACTGGCGAAAAAGCATTCCGCGTGCCCCAGCAGGAACAACGGCGGTGACCTGGGCATGTTCGGTCACGGCCGCATGGTCAAGCCTTTCGAAGAAGCGATCTTCAGTCGTAAGCTGAAAGAGATTGGTCCTCTTGTGCGGACCCAGTTCGGCTTTCACATCATTGAGGTGTTGGAGCGTAACGAAGCCGGCCAGAGGTCATTTGAAGAGGTCAAAGACTTGCTGGCCAAGTCTTTGAGACAGCAGAAGCATCAGGAGAAGCTTTTTGCGTTGATCAAATCGTTGCGCGAAGGCGCCGATATCGTGTATGGTCAACTCTGAGCCTTGTCAACCTGACTTGACCGGACAGCAGCTCCGTGCGTTGGTTGCCGGGGCTCGACGTTTAAGCTGTTTCACACTGACCGGACTGCTGCTGCTTTGCGGGCATGTACGGGCCGAGGATGAGCGCAATGCGCTAATGGGTCTATCTACCTACCGGCCTGTTTACCTGGCCTACGGCAAAGATCCGATCCACCACCTCAAATTCCAATTGTCCTTCAAATACCGGTTCTGGAACCCGTTGGGCGGTAAGCAGGAATGCCTACTGCTTTCAGGTCTGCATTTTGCCTATTCGCAGAAATCGTTCTGGGACCTGGCCGCCAGTTCGGCGCCGTTTGCCGATGTGAATTACAATCCGGAACTGTTCTACCTGTTTGAAAACCTGCGTCCGGACTGGTTGCCCGAACACATGGCATTGCACCTGCAACTGGGCTATTCCCACGAATCCAATGGCGAAGGCAGCGCCCTGTCTCGCAGTTGGGACCGGGCCTACATCGAATCGGCCCTGGTCATGGGCGATTGCGAAAAACTGCACCTGCGGATTGCGCCCAGGCTCTGGACCATCACCAATACAGAATGGACCAACGCGGACATTGCCGAATACATGGGTTACGGCGAATTACGCCTCAGTTGCGGTTGGCCTGATGCGGGCTGGCTCGAGTTGCTGCTGCGCAAAGGCACGGAAGGCAGTCATGGTGCGGTGGAGGCCAACCTATCTTACCCGCTCTACCGGGTCAACCGCCATTTCAGTATGTTTTTCCTGCTCCAAGCCAACTATGGACAGGGCGATAGCCTGCTCTCCTTTCGCGAGGATCAGTCCGTATTACGCGCCGGTTTGATGCTGGTGCGATGAGATGCTTGACTTATGTGCACGCTGAAAATAATAATGAAGCACGCCCGATAATCGAATCAGCAAGCGTTGCACAACGGGAAATCTGAACGAAGTGAACATGGAACGGTACAAAATACTGGTGGTGGACGACGATCCACAAGCCGTGGAATTGATGGGAGAGACGCTTACCGAAGGGCTGGACAGCGAGATCATTCTGGCTTGTTCATCCGAGGAAGCGGCTGAAATCCTGCGCCACGAGGAGATCGCTGTGCTCTTTTGCGATATGGAAATGCCGGTGCTGGACGGGACCGCCATATTGCGCACCGCGCGCCTGCACAATCCCAGCATCATCTCCATCCTGGTCACTGGCCAGGCGGACAAAGGCAAAGTGGTCGAAGCAGTCAACGAGGGCGGCATCTGGAAATACCTGGAAAAACCATTCCGGCCCCAGGTCCTGCTCGACATGGCCCACGAAGCGTTGGACCGCTATGACGATACAGCCCAGCAACGCTACCTGCTTAAGGAACTGGCCAACATGGTGCCGCTGCCCGGGCCGGTCACCAAGCCCAAAACAGCGCTGAACCGCAAACTCTTTTTCAAAGGCAAGCCGAAAAAGACCACGAGCAAAATATACCTTTCCAGCGATGTCGCCGAAATGATCGATCCGCGTTTCAAAGTGCTCCACCTGATCAACAAAGGCGGTTCTGGCATGGTGTTCAAGGCCCATGACAGCTTGCTGGACATGGATGTGGCCATCAAAATTCTGAAAGACGATTTCACCTACAACAAGTCCGCGCTGAAATCGTTCTTCGAAGAGGCGCGTATTGCTATGCAACTCTCGCACAAGCATCTTGTCCGGCTGCATAACCTGCAGGAGACCAACGGATTCTATTATCTGGTCATGGAGTATATCGAGGGCTCGACCCTGCGCACGATCCTTAACGTGGAAACCCGTCTGCCCATAGCCTCGGTGTTGAAGATCGTGGACATCTGTGCCGATGCTTTAGGCTATGCGCACCGGCGCAACGTCTATCACCGCGACCTGAAACCGAGCAACATCATGATCACACGCGAAGGCGTGCTCAAGATCATCGATTTTGGCATTGCCTGCCTGGCCGGCAACGATGTGGCCAAGGGTAAAATTTGCGGTACGCCTTATTATATCAGCCCGGAACAGGTGCGCGGCGTGGAACTGGACCAGCGCAGCGACGTCTTTTCCATGGGCGTCACTGTGCATGAAATGCTGACCGGTATGGTGCCGTTTGATGAAAATTTGAGCGTGGACAAGGTACTGGAAAGCGAACCGGTCGTGAGCCGCGAACTGCCGGACCCCATGATCCCCATTCTGGAAAGGGCCATGGCCAAAGACCGGCGCGAGCGCTATCCTGACATCCTCTCGTTCTACAACGACCTCAACGCCGCTGTAAAGGAATTGAAAAAACAGGGGTTGCTTTGAGGGACGGGAACAGGGAACAGGGGAGGAGCTTGTGGCTTCATGCATCTGCCGATTTATTCGGCTCAGCACATTGCGTTGGATTCGTCACGCACTATCGTCGCCCGCTATCGCCAAGAACGGTTGACGTTAGCTAATACCGTTTTTTCGAATAAATCGATAAGCCCTTCAGCCGGCCCATAAGCTCAAGCACGCCAAGCTAACTCCCAAATTTCAACTCCAAAATCCTGTTTCGTTTCGGCTTTGCTTTTTCGCCGATGTTCAGTATACTTCTTGACAAATATACTGGATTTTATAATGGAAATGAACCAGAGGGATACGGATTTAATAGCTAGCGCCGATGAAGTTGACCAGGCTGACGATGTGTCAACTACGTATTTGGATCAGGTGCGCCTGGATCTTGAAGCAGGTCGCCTGGACGAGGCCGAGCAACGTCTGCAAGCACTCCAGGACGATCCGCTGTTTACCGACCCGGGCATCAGGGCCGCGCACGAGATTTTGGATCAGATCAACGACCTGACCAGCGAAGTCTCCATTGCCGACAGTTCGCCGGTCATCGATCTGGACAGTCTGCCGCTGCGTCAACCAGCACCCCTGCCTGACGCACCACCGCCCGACAGCTCCGGTTTGCAGGGCATCCGTCAGTATCGCCAGGTGCAGGAATCCGCGGAGTTGCCTGTTGCTGCCGCCGAGCCGGCTGTTGGAGAGCCTTTCGCCGCTGAATCCAAGACGCTGGCGCCTGCGCAAAAGCCATTGTTCGAGACATTCGAAGAGCCTGTCGATCCCGCACTGCTGGACCAACACCTGGACGAACCCTTGCTCGACGAACCTCTGCTGGACGAACCTCTGCTCGATGAGTCCATGGCAGCGGCGCAAAAATGGCCTCTATGGCATTTGAAAGTGGTGATCGCACTGTTGCTGGTCGGGTTTGGCGTGTATTTTGGCGTGCATTACCTGATCGCGTTTCTCAATGAACATGAACAGCGTTCCAAAGACAACATCATGGCGTCGACGCCGAAGAAATCGGATAAACTGCTAACGGAGGAAAAAGCGCCTCCGCCCCCGCCGGTCAAACCTGCTCTCCGGGCTGCGAACACTGACCAACAGCAACCGGACCAGGCCGAAACCTCCGTGACGGAACCGCGGCCGGACAGCGTGGAAGCGCCTGAACCATCCGTGACGCCGGATCGCGTCATTGCCGACGCCACGACTCAGGATAAACCCAAAATGCCGGATGAAATCAAGAGTCCGGACCGCGACGCGGAGCCCGATAACAGCCAGTTCACGCATGCGCCTCCTGAAAAAGAGCCTGATGAAAAGCCGTCATCCAATAACGCCGGCAAAACGGCGCCCCAACCTCAAGTTCAACCCGATGCCCGGGATGAACAGGTTGCAAAAGCCGACGCCGCGGATACAGGTGAAGAGGACCGCTATGCCATCACCATCAGCCGGGAGCCGCGCGAGAAAGTCCTGTCCACCCAGCCGGAAGTACTGGTGGCGATGAGCAGCACCCAACCACCGGCGCCGTCTCCTCCTCCGCCTCAGCCTGAACCGGAAGTTGAAATAAAGCCTGTACGGCTAGCCGCGGAACCGGCCGATGTCAAGATCGCTTTCGAACGGCCTCTTGCTTCTTCTGCTGAGCCGGGTCCCATGGATATTGTGGTTGCACGCGTGTTCACCATGCCCCATAAGCGCGGCGCAACGTTCAAATTCGATCAGGGGCTGTTTACCGGGGCTTGCGAACTGTCGGTGTATGCGCGTATGGTGTTGCGCGATTTCAAACGCGAATTGCTGAAATTACCACCGCAGTATCATATTGTCGTCGCCGGACATACCGACGACAGCCCATTGCCTGAAAATGCCGAGGCGGATAACCATTACGAACTGGGATTGAAACGGGCGCGGCTGATCATGGACTACCTGCGCAGCGACGGCGGGCCGTCCATCGAGCGCTTTTTCATCAACAGCCATGGCAAGCAGCAACCGCCATTCCCCAACAATATGGAAAACAACCGGGCGCGAAACAATACGGTTGTGATACATGTACTCTATCGCGATGTGCTGGATTTGCCTTGAACGGAAAAATCGGTATGCGTTTCATGGAATATAGTATAGTATAGTATAGTATAGTATAGCATAAAGGCGTGAATATGACGGAAAACAATGCCTATCACGAAGCGAATGTCGATGTGCGACACGCGGAATACGTCAGGAGCGAGACGCTACTGGATCTTATTGAAAGCTGCCTGAATGACGAGCGCGACACACAGCGGCGCCGGACAGTGTTCATCCTGGTGTTGGTCCTGGTTTTGCTGGGCCTGTTTGCCGCGGGTATGGTAACGGTTTTTCACGGTTCGGCCAGGTGGATGCGCGAGGCCACGCTGGCCATGGTCCAGACACAGTTGACTGCCCGGGCCGCCGCTGCCGTGGATAACAACGTTGGGACCGCTAGAATCGTGCGGATGAAGCAGGTGATCGACAAAATGAGCGTATCGCTGTCGATCGTCGCTGAACGGCTGGATACCCAGGAGTCCATGCTTGACGGCTTGGTCCTTGCGGTCTCGAACCAGTCCTTGCGCATGGCCGGCCAGTCCCGGGAACTTGAGCGGCAGTCACAAGAGATCGAACGATTGTGCGGCCTGGTGCAGGTCATGACCAATCAGATGGCAACCCCATCCGCTGCCGCGGTCGGCCCTGCCACAAACAAAGCCGAAGCATGGAACTGCGCGCCTTTTTCCATGGAACAACTGGATAGCGGGAAGGAGTAAATCGTCATGCATATCCGATTGCCAACGTTCAACAACGAGGCCTGGCTGCTCATAGGCATGTTGACAGTAACGGGGTGTTCCTCCCCGAATGTCAACCAGCCGGTAGCGGAGCGAACGAGCCGACTCGACGCAATTGAAAAACCGATGCCTGCGGAAAAGTCTGATCCGCCGGCCGAACCCATGGTGACCACACAGGATATGGATGAACTGTATCGCAAGATGCAGGATCTGGCCGAAAAAATGAGCATGGCCCTGCAAACCAACAAACCATCTCCCGCGCCTGTGCAGGAAAAGCCCGGCCAGATCGCGCCGGTTTTCATGACTCGGGCCGAGTTGCTCGATGGGATTATGGAGGAATTGAACAGCGATATCCGCAATCGTAAAGATGCTGCTTTGAAAGTCTTTATGCTCAAAGCCGCGCTCAGTGTATTCGATTCGCGCTATGGCCTGACTGGAGAGGATCTGGCTGGGTTGAACGAACGCGACCGCTTTGTTCTGATGAAGTACCAGGACATGTTCACCCAGTTGGGC
The DNA here is from genome assembly GCA_964580325.1 of uncultured Verrucomicrobiota bacterium. Taxonomy (GTDB): domain Bacteria; phylum Verrucomicrobiota; class Kiritimatiellia; order CAYTQP01; family CAZOLK01; genus CAZOLK01. Next base: position 10,103 of record CAZOLK010000017.1, read on the forward strand.
GAAAACATGGGCAGCGGCCAGGATCAGGATTATGAATACCTGACCGCAGCGGCCCGGCGCCTGTACGATAACATCGAGGTACGCGAACCACTCAAGATCACCAACACCCGCCTTTGCCGGAAATGTACCTATTACGGCATATACGAAGAATTTCCCGAATACCGCTTCAAGCTGCACAAACTGCCGCGCATCATCGTATATGCCGAGTTGGACAATTTTCGATCACAACTGGAACCTGATGGCCGGTTCCTGGTCAAGCAGCAAATGGCTATGGCCATTTACGATGCCGAATCTAAAACCAGCGAAGCGGTATGGCAGGATACGCCGCGCAAATTAGCCGTCTATTCCATCAGTGAACTCCACGACTTCTTCTACGCCAATTTGCTGGAACTGCCCGATGAAATGCAACCGGGCAATTATGAATTGGAAGTGACTGTTACGGATTTGATCAGTAAACAAAAAGACAGTTCGCGCGTACCCTTGATCCTGTTGGACTGATTAGGATTTCGGATCGCGGAATTGCGATACCCTGGATGAATAAAGTTGGGGTATTCTATTCATGGACAAACGATAGGATAGGATTAGGAGTGGAATTGGGTGCAACGCATGATAGAAGACACGATTGGCGAAGAGAATCAGCCTGAAATCGACGAACACGGCGCCTTGCGTTTGTTGGACAAAAATCCCGCTCAGTGGGTGGGGTTGGCGCGCAATAATCCGGCCCAGGTCGAAGCCGAGATGGAGCGCTTGTCAGTGGAGGACAAGGTCGCCTTGACCAGCGCGGTTTCCGCTGCGGAGCGCAGCGAATTGCTTTACCTGATTCCCGAAGCGCGCCCCGTGATCCAGGCGCTGCCGGAAAAGGTCTTCTACGAAACCGTGCTCGCACGCGGCAAATGGGAGACCCAGGAACTGATCGAAATGGCGTCTGAAACCCAGATCCAGTTCTTGATCGACCGCGATTGCTGGGCTGGCGAACGGCTGGACAAGCGCAAATTCAACGACTGGTTGCGCCTTTTCATGGAATGCGACGACAGTGAGGTTTACCGGCTGTTGACCGCCATCAGCCCAGACACGCTGTTGCTGTCCTTGAAAAACCATGTGCGCTTCAAGCGCGATATCATGATCGACGACAAGTACTACTGTGATCCGGACTGGGTCTCGGTCTCCAATACAACCATGCGCCTGTTTATCGAGCGGCTCTATGCGCTGGATCCCAACCTGTGGGTGCGCTTGATGGGCTGGGTTCGGACGCACACCAAGCCAACCATCGAGGCCGATGCGCTGGAGGGGCATGAGCGACGCATGCGCGGAATGGGCTTCCCGGATTATGCCCTGGCCATTTCGATTTATTACCCGGTCGATTTCGATGCACAGGGTCTGGTTGACCGCATGCGCCTGGAAATGGATCAGGCCCCGGCGCCGACCACGGTGCCGATGCTGAACAAGCGTTCTCGCCTGTTCGTGCGACGCGTGGTTGAAGGCGATGAAAACGACAGCTTTACGGGCTGGATGTCATGGGACGGCTTTATGACCAAGTTGGTGACCGTGGCCAATAAGGTTATGGTTGCGGATCAGGCTGACGATGCCAATCGCGAGCATCAGCGCGAGATCCTGGATAAAGTGCAGCGCTGGATCAATCTCGGCTTGGAAGCCGATTCCGGCGGGGACATCGCCGTGGCTCGCAATAGATTGCAGCAGGATGGCCCCGAATTTTGTTTCCGCGCCGCATCCATGATGTATGACGCGCTGATCGCGGCCGTGATGGCCATAGAAAAGAAGGAGCACATCAGCGGCAACAAGTTGCGCCTGGGTGATCAGGCCCATATCTACCTGCCGTTGACCGAACCTGAACCGCACATTCCCGACGCCGCCCACACGGCTGCCGGCCGTCCCATCGTCACCCTGGACGAATACCGCTACGCCTGGCGCCTGATCCGCTATTTCGAGCAGGTGCTGCGCGGCGGATAAGTGACGAGTGGCACGGACTTCTGAGAAAACCGATCGAAAGAATCGAGAAAATCGATTGGTTTTTACTGCGACACCCGCTACCCGCTAATGACCAATGACTAATGACCAATAACCAATGCCGGGGGCTTGAGTAGGTGAAGTATCAGTTCAGGGAAATTGCGGATGGCCGCCAGCTTGGAGTCGGCATCAATGGCGATCAGGAAACAGGAGCTGTCAGCGCTGACCGTTGTTTCGTAGCAGGCGTCCTGGAAAAAAGCGCGTGGCGCGACAAAACCTTGAACCAGGTTTGCTTCATCCAGCGGCAATCCGTTGATGTCATCGCGCAGTTCGCCATCCACCACTTGGTAGAGCTGGGTTACGCGATCGCCTTTGCTGAACAGTACATCGCCACGCGACAACACCACCTGCTTCATCTGCATGAAGTTGCCCTCGTGACATTGATGCAGTAATTCGTTGGCTTCCTTGAGTCGCTTGACGAACAGACGGCAGATGTGGCGCGTCATGGTTGGATATTTTGCCAGGATGGTGTCCAGATGACGCGGTTTCAGACATATGGTATGGGTACAGCCCGAGCTGCGCACTGACGCGGTGCGCTGCCCGTTGCCCAGGTAGGCCATGGCGCCCACTATGCAGGGCAGCGTCGGCTTGCTCATTTCAACGGCCAGCGGCAGGGTCTCATCCGGTGTTGGATTCATAAGGCTCTCTTTTTCAACCAAATACCCCCCTTTGACCACCAAAAAGATATCGGTATTGCGATCATGCTCCCTGACAATATATTCGCCATCGAAAAAACGGATATAAGACAGATCGTCGCACTCCCGGGACAAGGCCAACACTTCCGAATCCTCGGGCAAGTCAATTTCATCTAACGAATATTTTTCCGGCATAAACACCATCCGCCATGATCAACAGAATAAAATACTGGCTCAGTATAACCTTTTACCGCATTTTGTCAAGAGAGAAGGTGGCGAGTGGCAAGTGGCAAGTGGCGGGTGGCGGGTGTCGTAGTGAATATCAATCGATTCTCTCGATCAGTTTTCTCAGAAGTCCGTACTACTCGCTTCATTGGTTTCCACGCAATACTGCTGCTGCTTGGGGCGAAACGCTGCGGATGTGCAGGTCTTGTTGCGGGAAGGCTATTTCGATGCCCGCCTTGCGATAGGCCTGGTCAATAGCGTTGTGCAGTTGGCTGACTACGTTCAGCCGCTGGTCCAGATCAGGCAGGTAGCAGCGCAGGACCAGGTTCAAGGCATTGTCGCCAAAGCCCTCAAACGTGATCAATGGCGCCGGATCCTTCATAATCAGTGGATGATGTTCGGCCACTTCGCGCAGCAGTTGCAGCGCTTTCTGAACGTCCGAGCCATAGGCTACGCCGATGACGATCACGATGCGGTTGATCTGGTTGGACAGAGTCCAGTTCAACACCCGGCCGGTGATCAGTTCTTTGTTGGGCACGATGTATTCTTTGCGGTCCCAGTCCGTGATCATGGTCGCGCGGATCCTGATGCGCGAAACCACGCCCGTTGTATCGCCGATGGTGACGATGTCGCCCACGCGGATCGGGCGCTCGAACAACAGGATCAGGCCGGAGATGAAGTTGGCGAATATCTCCTGCAGGCCAAAGCCCAGTCCAACACTCAGCGCCGCGACCAGCCATTGCATCTTGGCCCAGCCGAACCCCACGATATTGACTGCGTACAGGATGCCGGTCAGACCAATGACGTAGCTGATGATGGCGCGCACCGCGTAGCGCGTGCCGCCTAGTTCAATAATGCGCTGCAGCACCACAATTTCGCATAAGCCCGGCAAGTTGGCGGCCAGCACAAATGTAAGTGCAAGCACCAGCGCGGCGAATCCCACGACGCTCAGGGTCACGGGCACGGGTTGGCGCACGCCTTCGACCACCGCGAAGTGTGTCCAGAGCTGGATGTTGTCCAGAATGCCGAACGCCGGAATGATGTCGGCCCAGATGGCGGCCAGCCCCACGATCAGGATCAGGGCCATGGCCCAGCGGATCAGGGTGTAGGTTTGTTCGTTGATATCGTAGATGTCCAGGTCGGGATCTTTTAAGGCAAATTCGTCGGCCACGTTTTCGCTGCCGCTATCGGCTGCTTTTTCGCGTGCCTTCTGGTAGATGGTACGGCGGTAAATCACACGCAGCCAGCGTAGGGCAAAGCTGCGCAGCACCAGCACGCTGAACACCAGGCGCAACGTGCACGAGATCACCCATGAAAGCTGTAAAGCCGAATAATAATATCCGCTCAGCGCGCCGAGCATGAGGGCTGCCGGCAAGGCCAAAGCGATGATGTGCCAGAGGAAGCGGCTCTTGTAGAGCCAACCCTCGCGGCGGTAACGCATGGCCGGAGAGAGCAGTCCGGTTTGCGGATGCATGAGCCGATGCGAGAAAACCAACAGCAAAAGCGTGCTGGCAATAAACGCCGTGCGGCCGATGGCATGGTGCACGACCTCCTCCTCAGCGTAGTAAGCGCCGGTGACGATGAACCCCAGCACGGCCATGGCCGGCATCAACCAATCCAGTTGGCTTGTCATCAGGCGGCGCAGCTCCGGCCGCCAGCGAAAATGGGCGCCAGTCAGGCCATCGTCCTTGAAAAAGATGCGCAGAAAAAACCAGGTATAGAGGATGCGGGCTACCTGGAGCAGGCCGAATCCAAGGCTGTCGAACAGCGTGTTGGGATGACTGAGACAGATCCAGCCCAGCCCTGCGGGCAACAGAAACCATGGCGGTACCGTCGCGATGTTCCAGCCCAGCGCCTCGAGGGTATACGCAAAGCTGTCGCTGGTCGGTCGCCCCATTAAACCGGCGATATAGGTGATACGCGCTTGCGCTTTTTGACGCAGCAGCAGCATGACCAGAGCGCTCAGCAGTATGACAGGCACGATGTACCAGGCCGCTTTCAATCCGGCGAATTCGCCTGACATGGTGCGTGCGTTTCGGCTGATCGCGTCTAAGGCTTCCGGTATGGCCGAAACTGTTTGCCGACCGAACCTTGTCGAACTGGGCAGCCAGATCAGTTTTTCATCGAGCAACTCCGAGTATTCCGCTTGTTTATCGTCCAGCTCCTGTTCCTCGAAGCGGCCGTCGCGCAACTCCTTGATGTAGCTGCCCAGGTTTTCCAAAAGCTGGTCAACCAGTTTGCGCTGTTCCTGTAAAGCGGTTTCGAGTTTATCCCGTGTCTTCCGATCCAACGCTGTCCGGGCTGCGGTTTTCAGTTTGGCGAGTTTCCCGGCGATCAATTCGTCGATGCGGTAGAGTTGGTCCTTTTTTGTATCCATTTTCAATTGCTGGATTTGCGCCTCTATCAGGGCTTGTACCATGGCTTTTTCAACCAGGCGCTGGCGCATATCGCGCTTGAGCCGACGGCGTTCGCGGCGGAACATTTCGCCCAGTTCATCGCTCAACTCGCCCAGTTGCAGACGCAGGCGCAGGTTTTCCATGCGCTGTTCGAGTAGGCGCTTGCGCAACGTGATCTGCGTCCGTTTTTCCACGGCACGCTCCAGCGCCGCGGCCACATCCGTCAACTGTTGGCTCAACTCCGCGTTTTCGCCCGCCACATCCACAACCATAGGATGGGCGCCGTTGGATGTGTTCACGTTCAACATGGTCTCGGCTTTGCGCTGAGCTTTGGCTGCTTCGGCAATGCGCCGTTCGTTCAATGTTTTCTGGATGAGTTGCACCAGCGCTTCCTGTTCGGTGCACTGGCGATCGGCCATTTCCTTGCGCAGCTTGAGCAGGTCGAAACGGTTTTTATGGCTGAGCCGTTCGTGATCGAGCGCTTCGCATTGAGCATTGCGGTGCGCCAGACGGGCGCGCAACCAGACTTCACGCGCATTGGTCAGGATTTGTGCCTCCTGCCCGGGGGGCGGTTCGGTGAGTTTGGCCTGCAAGTCCTGAACCAGCTTGCGCGTATCGGTCAGTTCTTTGTGCAGCATCTCGGGGCGCACATGCTCGCGCATGATTTCCGCATCCAGTTTCGTGACTTCGTTGTCCAGGTCGGTCAGCATGGTCCGGGCTTCGTTCAGTCGTTTTTCCAGGTCCGATGCCGCCATTGTGCTCAATCCGAGGGCTGTTTCGCTATTTTCCGGTTTCTGTAAAGGCGTCTTGAGTGCCTGGTTCAGCGTTTTGATCGCGTCAGACGCCTTTTTGCCGCCCGCGGTAAACTGGTCGGCTGCGGTTTGCACTTGGCCGGCCTGGTCGAGATGCTTCAATGCACTCTGGTAGAGCGCCAGCGCGTTGGTGCGTACGTTCTGCTCAAGGTCTGGCGACGCAGATAATTCATCGATGCACAACTGGATGCTTTGCGCGCTCAAGGCATGGACCACCACGCCTGTTACCGTGGTCGGGGCACCGGAGGTCGTCATCTGGGCGCGACCGCGAAACGCGCCGGAAGCCATGGCGGTCGCCCAAATCAGCGGCAGCGTCAATCTGATGAAGGTTTTGCTCGTTTTCGTTTTCATGTCGAATCTTCCGGTAACTTGCTTGAATGTCTTACACTGACTTCCACGAACGCAGCAGGGCGTCCAGGAACGTCCAGATCGCGGACAACGAGGGAATGTGCAGCCGTTCTGACGGTGAATGCGGATGCTCGATGGTCGGTCCGATCGAGATCATATCCATTTCGCCGATCCGCCGGCCAATCACGCCGCATTCCAGGCCGGCATGGATGATCTGGATTTCCGGTTCACGATTGAAGCAGCGCTGGAATACCTCTTTGCATCGCAGGAGCAGCGGCGACGCCATGTTCGGCTGCCAGCCGGGATAGCCTTCGTCGCTGTGCAATGGGCAGCGGGCCAGCCGCGCCAGCGCTTCCAGGCGCTTATTAAGAAAGGCGAGGGTCGAATCCAGCGAGCCGCGCTGGCTGGAGAGCAGGTGCAGCACATATTCGCGCGTGTCAACGATGGCCAGGTTGTTGGAGGTCTCCACCAGCCCGTTGACGTGCGCGGACATGGTTGCCACGCCATGGGGCCAGGCCAGCAGCAGATCGATCATGCGTCGCTGCGTGGCATCGGTCCAGACCATGGCGCCGCCGGCGTCCGGGTTGGGTGTAAACAGAATGTCCAGGTTGGGCTCCCGTTCCCCGTATTCCTGGCGCAAAAGCTGGGTTTGTTGTTGTACGGTTTGGGCCATGGCATTGATTTTTGCCGCGGCGCAGCGCAGTACCGCGTGCGCATCGCACGGAATGGCATTGTGCAACGTGCCGCCGTGCAGATGGCAAACCCGCGCATCGGCGCCCAGCGTATGCAACAGCCGAGCCAGTAGCTTGATGGCATTGGCGCGGGGCAGATGAATGTCGATTCCCGAATGCCCGCCCAAGACCCCATGCACGGACAAGACCCAGGTCTGCGCATCCTTTGCCGTGGTTGTATAAGAGAGAGGTGCGTCCAGTTCCACGGTGTTGCCGCCGGCGCAACCGACCGTGAATTCACCTTCTTTTTCGGAATCCAAGTTGATCAGCACGCGGCCTTGCAGCAGGTCGGCTTCCAAGCCGGCAGCGCCGATCAGGCCGGTTTCTTCTTCGATGGTAAAGAGCAGCTCGAGTGCTGGATGCGCCTGCTGTTTGCTCGCGCAATAGAGCCCCAGCGCCAGCGCCACGCCATTGTCGGCGCCCAGAGTTGTGCCGTCGGCGCGCAGCCAGTCGCCGTCAACCACGCAGGCGATCGGGTCGCGGTCGAACTGGTGTGCCGAATCCGGCGTTTTCTGGCAAACCATGTCCATGTGACCCTGAAGCACCACGACCGGCGCCTGCTCAAACCCGGGGCTAGCCGGTACGCGAACGATCACGTTGCCGGCCTGGTCGCGCAGAGCGTTCAGTCCTTTGTCGGCAGCCCATTCCAGCAGCCATGAAGCCATGCCGGCTTCATGGCCGGATCCTCGCGGTATCGCCGAAATCCGCTCAAACAGTTCGAGCAGGTCGAGCGTTGCCTGGTTTGTTTCACTTTGATTCATTGATCGATCTCCATGATTAAATCTGCGGGACTATGGTAAACCATGGCGCCTGGTAAAAAAAGGCAAGATTTTTACAATAACGGCTTTCTTTTTATTTCAAAAGATTCATCCACAGGACAAAAACAAGGGCAAGTGGATCGTTTGTTCCGGATCGTAGTGGCACCTATACGATTCCCGCCGATTTGAAATGAGCGAACCAGCCCCCATCGCAACCCCGCTCCCCGCGCTTCAAACCGCCATCCACACCCTGCGCGGACAAAAGGTAATTCTGGATAGCGATCTCGCCCGGGTCTATGGCGTGGAGTGCAATATGGATAGCGATCTTCCCGCCGAGCACTTTTTCAACTTGTTTTACCTACATTTTGGCGGCACTAGGTGAAAAATATCTGGAGCTTGATCAAAAGTTATGGAAGAACAGCCTAAAAGCCTCTTTTCGCCCTGCCGGTTCATCGGCACAATAGGCTTTGTTTTTTGTTTATCTCCACCGAGCTTATATTGGAGATCGATTAAATGAAGAAATCAAACCGCCAACACCTCGAAACATAGCTGTTAATATTGTTCGTCGCTGCCTTATTATAATCATGAAAACTACATGCCTTTTTCTACGTATCTGCACCTTATTCGCGGCAACCCTAACCCACGCCGCAACCAATGAGCATTTGGTCTCCTGGCAAGGCGGGCGCTGGTATCTCAGCGGCGCCAACGTAGCCTGGTTCAACTATGGCGCGGACTTTGGCATTGTCGAGGAGTGGGGCAACTTCAATGCTTACAACCATACGACCATGGTCAATATATGCCAGCAACTGCGTGCGGACGGGGCCAACTCGATCCGCTGGTTCGTTTTCTGCGACGGGCGCGGTTCGCCGGAGTTCAGTTCAACCAACGGCGGGGTGGTTACCGGTTTCGACAGTAGCGTGCTGACCAACCTGGCGGACGCCGTGGCCACGGCATCGGAGCACGGCATCTATCTCGTGTTCTCGCTCTGGGATTTCGCGATCCTGTTCGCGGACAGCATCCCCGGCGAATTCGGCGAGCATGCGGGCGGGCATCGCAACCTGATCGTAGACGACATCGCCTACGGCTCTTTTGTGACCAATGCGTTGATCCCGATGCTGAACCAACCCATACCCGGTTCGCCCCGAACTCTGGGCACACATCCCAACGTACTGGCTCTCGAAATTATGAACGAACCTGAATGGGGTGTCACCGAGTCAGCGGCCGTGGACTACCGCGTGGAACAAGCGGTCTCGCTGGAACAAATGCGCCGATTCGTCGCCCGCACCGCGGGCGAAATCCATCGCCGGGCCAACTGCCTGGTCACGGTGGGCAGTGCCGCAATGAAATGGTCGTCCGACCATGCCCATGGCGGGCAATCCAATTTCTGGAACGATGCCGCGTTGCAGGTTTACGACCCGGACGGGCATCTCGATTTTCACAGCCCCCATTATTATGCCTGGATGGACGGCGATTTCTGGTGGAGCTTCTCGCCTTTGCACCCCGGCAATACCTGGTCAAACGTATTCGACAAGCCGGCCGTCATCGGCGAATTCTCGGCCAACGGCGAAAACAAGTCGGTGACCAACGTGATCAATGCCATTGCGGCCCAAGGCTATGGCGGTGCCTGGTGCTGGAGCTACCGGGGTGTGGACGGACACGGGTCATGGCTGAATGCCCAGGCCGCTTATCAGCGGTTCAACGCCAGCAATGCGACCAATATCGTCGATCCGCATCTGCGTGATACGGATGGCGACGGCATGCTCAACCACGACGAATATCTGGCCGGCGCCGACGCTGAGGATGCAGGATCGCTGCTGGACATCGCGATCAGCAGGGGCATGTCAGGTCCAGAAGCCGCATTTACAGGCAGGCTGGCCCAAGGCACAGGTTACGGTGGAGTGCGGCGATCATATACCATCCAATGGAGCACCAATCTGGCTGGTCTGTGGCGAATGTTGATTAATGGTTTTTTGGCCACCAACGCGACCATCCGAATGGCGCTGCCCGGGGCTACCAATGCGCAACCGGTGTTCCTGCGGGTGCGAGCCAGGCTTGACGTCAAATAGGGTGGACATTTAACGCAGACAGCAATACAGCAGCAGCATCACGATGGATATGAGCGCCAACCCCAGGCAACCGCGACGTGGGTTGGCCTCTTGGGACGCCCTTTCCTCGTCCTGTTCGCTGTTTTCGTTTTCGCTGTCTTGATTGATGAAGTGCGCGGCGTCTTTCCATTCTTTTTCGCCAAAGTAATCCGCCGGGCGCCCGGCCTGCTCCCATTCCTTCAGCTTTTTTTCCGAACACTTTGCGCATAGCAGACGGTTTTCGGACACATGCATGTAGGTCTGGTTTTCATCGAGCGAGGTTTCGCACATATCGCATACCGGCGTGCAGGGGCGGCTGGAATTGCGCCACCAATAGACGGCGTGATGCCGCCAATAGGCCCGCAGCACATCCGTATCGGATGGATCCTGCCCGGTATTGGATTGTTCCTGATTCTGCCGATCTTCCATAAACATTTACCCTGAAAGATTTTAAAGGAAGAGTACTCAAATCTGCCCGTTAAGTCAAGAGATAAAAGCCTACGCGGGTTGCATGCTTTACATTTCCCTGTCAACGCTATACTTTACGGGCATTCAACCCAGTGTCCGCGGCAAAGGCTATTTATTACGCTGGCAAACCGCATTCAGCGTCATCCTCGACAGCGTCGACCTGGCCCTGATACCCGGCCGTTCATAGCTCCAGGCTTATCACTCAGCCCGACTGCACCCCTTATCGCTCGACGCTGTTGACAAACCGCTGATGGTATTCTAGCCTGATTCAAGAACGACGCAATCCTTGAAGGGAGAACAGTTAATGTCAGTGCATTTGCAGAAGGAAATAGATCAACTCAAGGCTATGGTGAGCAAGTTGGGTCAAATTGTTCAGAAAAACCTGGAAGTGGCTGTGGAGGCGACACGCAACTGCAACGGCAACCTGGCAGGCCAGGTGCTGACCAATTGCAACCCGATCGGCGATTACGTGGTCGATATCGAGGAGAAATGCCTCAAAATCTTTGCGCTGCACCAACCCGTGGCCATTGATTTGCGTTTTGTCGCCTCCGTGTTAAAGATCAACGGGGACCTGGAACGAATCAGCGACCTGACCGCCAGCATCGGCAAAAACGTGCTGAACCTCAAAGACTACCCCAAGCTGCGGCGCATTTACAAGATGGGGATCCTGGCTGAACGCACCCGCGAGGCGTTGCGCAAATGCATGGATGCCGTGTTCAACCTGGACATCAAACTGGCGTACGAAGTGCTCCAGGAAGAGGAGCAGATCGACACCATCTACCGTGAAATCAAAGGCACGATCTATTATGAAATGGAAAACAGCCCTGATTTCTCCAAGCCGCACCTCTATCTGCTCCAGATTTCACGGCGTCTGGAACGCATTGCCGATTACGCCGACCGAATCGCCAAGGATGTGCTGTTCATGGTTGAAGCGGAAATCGTGCGCAAGGATCATGACGACCTCTTTGCCGCGTATGACGAGAACGATCCGATGTCATACTGGTAAAATGAACGAAGCTCTGCGCTCCCGTATAGACCGCGCCGCTAATGTTACGCTGTTCACATACGCGGCAACGGCCATGGCGCTGCCGGTGTGCCTGGTCCAGATCAAGCAGGAAATCGGGTTTAACCTGACCCAGGCAGGGGCGCTAGGCTGTTTTTCCACGGCCGAGCAGTTCATCCTGCTCATTTTCTCCAGTTTCATTGCCGTGCGCTTCGGCAAGGTGCTGCTGCTGAAAGCATCCCTGGCCGTAGTCGGCGTGGGGCTGTTGCTGTTCACGCGTGTCTGGTCCTATGCCACCATCGTGATCTGCATCCTGATCATCGGCCTGGGTTACGGCTTTATCGAAGCTCTGCTCACGCCGCTGGTCGAAGACCTGTACCCCGAAGACAATGGCAGCAAACAAAACCTGCTCCACTCTTTCTGGCCGGTCGGCGTGCTGGTGAGTACACTGACGGTCGGCGAACTGCTGAGCCGGGGCTGCACCTGGCGCTTGATTTTCCTGGGCATGATCGCCATGACGATCGCCGCCTATTTCATATATCCGCCAGTCAGCGCCATGCCGCGCAAGAAAGCGCAACTGGATTTCTCCCACCTGGGCGAAATCCTGGGCCAACCCAAATTCCGGGTGCTGGGCATGGCCCTCTTTTTCGCCGGCGGCGCCGAAGGCGGGCTGACGTACTGGCTGGCCAGTTACATCCAGCTTCATTTCGGTGCCGAAGCGCGCGCCGGCGCACTGGGCGCAGCCTGCTTTGCACTGGGCATGCTGAGCGGTCGCTTCAGTGCCAGCAAACTGGCCCATCGCTGGCCGTTAAGGCGCATGATCCAGGGCTCGGCGCTGTTGGCAACGGTTTGCGGGTGCGCGTTTTTCGCGGTCAGCGAACTGTGGAGCCTGTATATCTCCGTGTTTCTGGCCGGGCTGACCATTGCCTGTTTCTGGCCTTCGCTGCAAACCTACGCAGCCAGGGCGCTGCCCGTTGACCCAACGCTGCTGATGACCCTGATGTCCTGTTTCGGGATGACCGGTTTCAGTTCAGCCACGCTCGGCATGGGCATCATCGGCGACCTTGCCGGCATGCGCGCCAGCTTCGTGCTCGTACCGCTTTATCTGATCGCGCTGCTGGCCATGACGCTGTTGGAACAGCGCACGCTGTTACGGAAGTGAGGGGCAGGGGCAATATTCAAGACGGTCCAAGTGAAGAGAGGTCGAACATGTCAGGATTGCCGCTTGCCACTCACCACTCGCCTAACACCCCACCAGATCGCGGTCCAGCACGGCGCGGATCTTGGCGGCCAAGGCTCTACCGATGATGGGTTTGCAAACCCATTCGCTGAGTTCCCAGGTTTCCACCTGCTCTTCCGACGGCCGTTCACTGATGCCGGTGCACAGGATGGCCGAAAAGTCCGGTCTTATCTGATGCAAACAGTGGATCAGGTCCAACCCGCTCATGCGCGGCATGGAAAAATCCACCACCGCCAAATCGAAAATGGCGGGCTCTTGCTGAAAGACCCGTAAAGCCTTATCGCCGTTTTCGCAGGTGGTCACCCGATAGCCCAGACGCTGCAATGCGGCTTGCGCCCATTCGCGCAATGGCGCTTCGTCATCGACAAACAGTATGTGTTCACTGCCACCCACCGCTTCATCCGCATTGTCCAGTTCAACCGTCACCTCGGCCTGGCACGCCGGCAAAAACACATGAAAAACCGTGCCCATACCCGGTGCGCTGGTCACGGTCACGTCGCCATCGAAAGCCTTGACAATACTATGCACCGTGGCCAACCCCAGTCCTGTTCCCGAACCTTGTTTGCGCGTTGAAAAATACGGCTCGAATATACGCTGCCGGGTCACTTCGTTCATGCCATGCCCAGTATCGGCGACACTCAGGTGCACATAGGTGCCGCGCAGCAGATCAGCGGGAAACTCGGGCACGCGAGTCAGTGCATCGGGTCGGGTGGCATCCAGTTCGTTCAGCGCAACGGTCAAAACGCCGCCCTTTTCCTCCATGGCGTGAAAAGCGTTGGTGCATAGGTTCATCAGGATCTGGTGAATCCTGGTCGGATCCGCCATGACCGGCGGGCAGGCTGGATCGATCCGGCGCCGAATCTCGACACTCGCCGGCAGCGACGCGACGAGAAGCTGCATGGTTTCCTTGACGATCGGCTGAACCTGCATAGGGCGCCGCACCCCTTCCTGCTGCCGGCTGAAATCCAGGATCTGCCTGACCAGTTGGCGCGCCCGTTCGCCGGCCCGGATGACCTGTTCGAGGTTTTCGCGCACCCGAGGCATTTCGCGCGCATCGTAATAAGCCAGGTCCGTGAAACCGAGCACAGCATTGAGAATATTATTGAAATCGTGGGCAATGCCACCAGCCAGCGCGCCGATAGCCTCCATTTTCTGCGCCTGCCGGATGCGCTGCTCCAACTGCGTCATGTCCGTGATATCGCGACCTTCGGGAATCAGGTATTCTACGCGGCCGTCGCGATCCAGCACCGGTTTGACGGAAAGATCGATGACGTGATGAACGTGCTGGCAATCATAAGCCTGCGCCTCGAAGCGCACAAATTCGCCGTGGCCGGCCTGCTCGACAGCCCGCTGGACGCGCTCCGCCAATGCAGGATCGAAATCAAACAGCGGCAAGCTCCAGAAAGGCTTGCCCTTAACATCGTCCTCAACAAGCCCGCAGAAATCGAGAATGCGCTGGTTCACCGCCAAAAGCAGCCCCCGCGGCGTCAGCAAGCCGCTCAGTTCATAGCTGTTGTTGAACATGGCGCGGAATTTGTCCTCGCTGCGGCGCAGGTCCTCTTCCACGCGCCGCCGTTCGGCAATCTCCTGTTCCAACCGCTTGTTCTGTTCGCTCAGCGCGTGTTCGCGCCCTTCGAGATCGCGCAGGATACGCACCAGGATGCCGTGCACCTGACTGTAGAAATAGACCAGACCTCCGCCAAACAGCAACGTGGTCACCAGCGCGATCATCCACGAGATCGACGAGCGCGCATAGACCGCTTCGTCCAGCGCGGAGTGCACCCAGCCGTTGCAATACCCCCATCCCGCGGCTACGATCAGAACCGCAGTAATACCCACCACCCACGCTGCGGATCGGGTTCCGACCAGGATCGAGGTGAACAGTGCAATGGCCGTCAACTGATACAAGCCGCGACCGATCAATCCTTGGCTAAACAGGCTGGTGACGCCGATGGTTAACAAAACGCCCAACAGCAGCATGCAGCGCGTGTGAAAAGCGAGCCGCTTGCGCCAAAACGCGAGCAAAACGAACGAACCGTACACGAAGATGTGGACGATCATGACCGGCTGCCATCCCGTGGTAAATATACGTAACAACGACAGCAACAGAATAGGCCAACCAAACAGGCTGACCACCATCAGAACAATGTTAACCAAACGGCTTTTGACTGTCGCAATATCCGCACAATCAGCCGGATCCGCTCTGGTTTCGTAGTCCTCGCTATCCGTAACAGATGTCATCGAACACCATACACTCCCCTCGGAAAAGCCATAAAACAAGGCTGTTCCGATCTTTTGCCACTTTTCCCGACAAACAATTCTAACGCTCAATTTAAAGATAACATATTTATCGTTGCTGCGCAAGTCGTTTGCTATAGTATACACATCAAAGGAAAAGCTGGATCCAGGCACCCGCGATCCCAAAATAACGTTTTTATCTATCCAAAAAGCTGTTCCATGCATTTGACTTATTCCATACTTGTTTATAGTACATGCAGTTATGCAATCGATTCAGCGCACCTTTGGCAAGTCGTCGAGTTTTTAGCCATGATTTGACGGTCAGAGCTTTTTCGATTTTCCATAAAGTGGAAGGTGAAAAAATTGAACTTTAGTGTGGATTCAAAAGTGAAGTTGCGGGACGGGAACGAGATTCCCGTCATTGGTTTCGGCGTTTTTCAGATGGACGGAGGTGAGTGTGAAAACGCCGTACGCGAGGCGCTCAACGCCGGTTATCGGCACATCGATACCGCGCTGGTGTACAACAACGAGGGCTCGGTGGGCAAGGCCGTGGCCGAAAGCGGCGTGGCCCGTGAAGACCTGTTCATCACCACCAAATCACCGTTCGACCTGAATCCCGGACCGCTGCGCGATGGGTGTGAAGGCAGCCTTAAACGGTTGCGTACCGACTACGTCGACCTGTACCTGGTGCACTGGCCCATAGCCGACGAGGCGCTGGTTTCGGCCTGGGAGACGCTGGTCGCACTGCAGCAGGAAGGCAAGTGCCGATCCATCGGCATCAGCAATTTCACCATACGCCGCATGGAAGAAGTGCTGCTGCCCAACATCTCGGTCACCCCGGTTGTCAACCAGATAGAATTCCACGTTTACAACCAACATGCCGAGTTGGTCGAATTCTGCCGCAAACACGAGATGGCCATCGAGGCCTACTCGCCCTTGTCACGCGGTCAACGGCTGAGCAATCCCGCGCCGGCCCTGGAAAAAATCGCGGTCGATCACGGCAAGAGCGTGGCCCAGGTCATGATCCGCTGGGTCATACAGCAGGGCACCATCGTACTGCCCAAGTCCGCAACTGCCTCGCGCATCCGCCAGAACATCGACATCTTTGATTTCGAATTGTCCGCCAAGGAGATGCAGGTCCTGGCCGGACTGAACGAAGATCTGACCGTGCAGGACTGGTTCCCTAAAAACTTCTATTGATCGACGCCCATCACAAACGTTAACAAAAGGAAAGAAAATATGACTCACGATAGTATGAACATCGCCGTGATCGGTTGCGGCAGCATTGCCCAGCACGCCCACCTGCCGGCCATTCAACGCACGCCCAGGAGCAACCTGGTCGCGGTTTACGATTTCTACGAAGACGTGGCCCGGAAAGTGGCGCGCTTGAACGGCCTGGACGAAAAAGACGGCTACGGCGACCATGCGCCAATCCTGGAACGCGAAGATGTTGACGCAGTCGCTATTTGCGCGCCCACCACCAAACACGCCGAGATCACCATGGCCGCGCTGCGCGCCGGGAAACACGTACTGGTGGAAAAACCCATGGCCGTCACCGCCGACGAAGCGCGCGACATGCAGCGAGTGGCCGAAGAAACCGGCAGAACCCTGATGATCGCCTACAACCACAGCTACGACCCGGCTGTCGCCTATGTCCGAGACCTGATCGCCAACGACGAACTCGGCGAAATCCTCTATGCCGAAGTGTTCTTCTACGAAGACCTCTACTCCTGGACCGCCGGCGCCCTGCGCTCCACCGTGCGCAGCGAAAACCAGAAAAGCTTCTGGCCCAAGTACGACAACCGGTTCGAGAACTTGCGCGAATACATTCATAACTTCGATTCGCACGTGCTCAACCTGATGCGCCTGCTCATCGGCGATCCCAAAGGCATAGATTATTGCCACTGGGTCGAAGGCTCTGGGCTGTGGGGTCTGTTCGATTACGGCGCCTTCAAAACCGGGTTCAAGAACGTTCAGCTCAAACAACTTCGTTTTGAAAAGGGCATCGAGCTTTGCGGCCGCAAAAAGCGGGTCAAGATCGAGCTGGCCCCGCCGCTGGAACGCTATATGCCGGGCGTGGTCGAAATTGTTGACATGGAAGCCAAAACAACCTACCGTCCCTTCCTCAACCTGCTCTGGCCTTTTGACATGGAGCACGAGCATTTCGCCGAATGCGTGCTGGAAGGCAAAGAACCGTTGACGTGTGGCAAGCAGGCGCTGATGGATGTAGTGCTGACCGAGGATCTGGCACGTATCGCTTTGGGATAATCAAGAGGAGAAAACTGAATACAAGATGAAAACAATACTAGGATTCGCCGATTTCACCTATTGCCTGTCCAAATGGAAATACAAAACCATTGACGACGCAGGCATTATCGCCAAGACCGCTGAACTGGGCATGGGCTGCACTCAGGTTGACCTGGCCCTCAAGCTGCCCGAAGCCGAGGCAGCCGCGGAACGCGACAAACTGCGTGCGCTGGCCGAAGAAAAGAACATCATGCTGATCGGTTCCCAGTTCGGTCCGCCGACGACCGCCGAATTCGAGCGTGCGCTCAAGGCGGCCAAAGCAATGGGATCGTCCGTAGTGCGCTATGCCTGCGGTCCAATGTTTGTCTGGCAGGACGCGCTGCCAGCCGATGCGTTGACCTCGGTGCTGAAAGAGGTCGCCGCCATAACCGAACGCGAGGATATGTGTCTGGCCATCGAGAACCACCAGGATTACACCAGCGAAGAACTGGCCGGCGTTATGCGTGCTGTGGATAATCCGCGCATCGGCGTTTGGCTGGATACGGGCAATTCCATTGCCATGATGGAAGACCCGCTGCACACGGCCAGGCTGCTGGCGCCCTATGCCCACGGCATGCACCTCAAGGAATACGTGGTCTTCCCCAACGAGGGCGGCTTTGACCTGGTCGGCGTGGTGCACGGCCAGGGCGTGATCGACAACGCGTCGGTGCTGGATTGCGTCATGGACGCGGCCGGCGTGGAAACGCTGCCCGTGACCGTGGAAAATCCGCTGGAACGCTGCCGCATCCCGGTGCTGCACCCGAAGTACATCGCCAAGTTCGCCAACGCACCGTTCGGTATGCTGCAAAACGTGATGACCTTGATCGAGCAAAGCCGCGAAAAATATCCGGACGGCGTCACGCTGCCCCAGGAAACCGATAAATCGGAAGCCGAAGTGGCGGCCTATGAGGAAGAGCACAACCGCACGGCCGCCGCATTTGCCCGCAACCTGCTGCAAACCCATGGAGGTTGATCATGCTGGACAGTAATGCCATTATCCATCGTGCATTTGAAATCGGGACCGCGATCCCGGCGTTTAATATTCCTTACCTGCCCATGATGGCGCCCGTGGTCGAAGCGCTGCGCGACGCCGATTGCGTGGGCTTCATCACCGTAGCCCGCCTGGAATGGATCAAGTTCCAGTCGCAGAGCCTGGAAGCCATACGCGAACAGTACGAGCGGGTCAAGGACGAGAAGTACACCCGCCTACACCTCGATCATGTACCGGTGATCGACGAGGACGACAAGCAGGTCGATTACGAAGAGATCATCCAGCGTGCGCTGGATGCAGGCTATGACTCGGTCATGGTCGATGCATCGCGCCTGAAATTGGACGAGAACATCGCGGCCACACGCCGCATCGTCAAACGCGCCCATGCCAAAAACATTCCCGTGGAAGCTGAACTAGGCGCGGTCATGGGTCACGAGGAGGGTCCGTTACCGCCCTACGAGGAGCTTTTCGCATCAGGCAAGGGCTTCACCAACCCGGACGAAGCCGCGAGGTTCGTCCGCGAGACCGAAGTCGATTGGCTCTCCGTGGCCATCGGCAACGTGCACGGCGCGATCAGCAAGGCGGCCAAGAGCCAGAAGAAAATCGCTGCCCGGCTCAACATCGAGCACCTGTCCACACTGCGCGAAAGGATCGGCAAACCGCTGGTCCTGCACGGCGGCACCGGCATCCCCCAGGAGTATATCCTGCAGGGGATCCGCAACGGCATCGCCAAGATTAACATCGCCACCGCCATCCGCCAGCCCTATGAAGCCGCCATGTACGGCTCGAGCCAGAAAGCCTGCAAAGACGTCTACGACGCCGCCCTGCAGGTGATTCGCAACGATCTGCAACTGGAAGGAACCGCCGCCCGGATCGATATCAACTGAGGAGCCCACAGCCATGACAATGTCCGGACCCGACCTGATCGTCGGTCTCGATTGCGGCACGTCCGTGATCAAGGCCGCAGCTTTCGACGAGGCGGGCGGCGAAGTAGCCGTCAGCCAGGCCTCGATGGAAGGATTATCCACCAAACCGGGACATATAGAGTACCGGCCCGAAGACCTGTGGCAGGCCGCGGCCCAAGCCCTGCGCGGCCTGGTCACCGATAAGGGCGTGGCGCCCGAACGGATAGCCGCCATCGGTCCCACCGGCGCGGGCAACGGCTTGCTGATGCTGGACCAGGACGACCGTCCCGTGCGCGACGGCATCTTTGCCCTGGATACGCGCGCCGCAGACATGATCGCCGACGAAGCCGATACCGGGCTGCCGGCCCGCACCCGCGCGATCAACGGCCAGGGTAACTGGACCGGTCAGACCGTGTACCTGCTCAAGTGGACCCAACGCTATGAGCCGGACGCGATCAAACGGGCGCGCAAAATCCTGACCATCAAGGATTACGTCAAGTTCCGCCTGACCAAGCAGTACATCGGCGACGCTTCCGAACAGAGCAAGGTGGGCTTGCTGGATATTTTCCAGTGCGCCTGTACTCGCGAACTGCTCGAGTTGTACCGCATTGACGAGCTGCTCGATTGCATGCCGCCGATCAAACCGTCGGTCGAAGTCATCGGTGAAGTGACCGAAGCTGCCGCGCAGACCACCGGCCTGCGCGCCGGTACGCCGGTGGTCAACGGGCTGGCCGATATCGACGCCTCAGCCTTGGGCGCTGGCGTCACCCGCGCTGGGCAGCTCTCCATCGTGGCCGGCACCTGGTCCATCAACCAGTTTTTTGTGGACCAGCCCGTGATCGACGAGCGCCTGTTCGGCCTGTCGCACTATGCCGTTGAAGGCGTATACGAACACCTCGAAGCCTCGCCGTCCTCCACCGCGAACCTGAGCTGGTTCATCAAACACGGCTGCGCGGATCTCGAACAGGACGCCCAGCGCCGCGGCGTGTCCGTGTATGAAAAGATCAACGAACTGGTCGCCTCCAAACCAGCGGCTGCCAATGAAGTGTTCTTCCATCCTTATCTATACGGATCCAACACCCAGATGAACGCGCGAGCCGGATTCTACGGACTGGCCGGCTGGCAGGATCGGGCCGACCTGCTGGCGGCACTGTTTGAAGGCGTGGTCTTCAGCCACCACACTCACGTGGAGAAACTATGCGCGGTGGGCGGCGATGCAACGGAAGTGCACCTGTCCGGCGGCGCGGCGCACAGCGAAATCTGGTCGCAGATGTTCTGCGACGTGATCGGTCTGCCCGTGCTCCTGCCCAGGGCCAGCGAGGTGGGTGCGCTGGGCGCGGCCATGTGCGCCGCGGTCGGCGCGGGCATGGCGCCCCACCTGACCAAAGCTGCGGAAAAAATGGTGGCCATGGCCCGGCGCCATCAACCGAACCAGGCTTTGCACCAGCGCTACGCACAACGCTTTGAAGCATACAAGAACATCACCAGAATGATGGGCCCAATATGGGATGAACTGGCGCGCGTTTTCAGCGCAACCTAACCACTGTATTATATAAGGAGTGCATCAATGGATTTAGGCTTGAAAGACAAGGCTGCCGTCGTCACTGGAGGTGCAGGAGGAATCGGCGCGGAAATCGTGCGCCGCCTGCTTGCGGAAGGATGTGCCGTGTGCATCCTGGACCTTAACCGAGAACGCGCCGAACAGTTGGCCGACGAAGCGTCGGCCAACAGCAACGCACGCGCCATAGCCCGCACCTGCGATGTCACGGTGCGCGCATCCGTGGAACAGGTGTTTGCCGAGGCCAACGCCGAACTGGGTGATATGCACGTATTGATCAACTCGCACCAGTTCTGGCCACACGCCTGGTTCACAGAAATCACCGACGATCAGTGGCGCAAAGCCATTGACGTCAACCTGACCTCGTATTTCCTGACCTGCCAGGCCATGGTCAAACAGATGCGGGACCGGTCGCTCAGCGGTTCAATCTTGAACATCAGTTCCCAGGCCGCATTCCGCGGCGCCACCACGGGCCACGCCCATTACGCGGCAGCCAAGGCTGGCATCCTGGCCCTGACCAAATCGATCGCCCGTGAAGTGGCGATCAAAGGCATCACGGCCAATGCCCTGGCACCGGGCATGGCCCGTACCCCGACCACGAAAGCGACCCTGGAAAAGAACATGGAGAGTTACCTGCAACGCATCCCGCTGCGACGCATCGCCGAACCCGCCGAAGTGGCCGATGTGGCCGTATTCATGGTCTCGGAACGAGCCCGTTACATGACCGGCACCACCGTGGATATCAGCGGCGGAATGTTGATGAGGTAGCGAAGGAGTTGGGTGTTCGGAGTTTGGAATTTGGATCCGTCTGATATGGCAAAAAGTTGAAAGGAGAAAAACCTTATGAGTGTGGAAACTGAAAAAACAACCATCGTGGCGGTCGGGGACCTGTTCCTGGACGCTGCCACGTTACGCGAAGTGATCGCCCCGAGCCTGCCCGAAAACGTGAATTTGCGCGTCATCCAATGGCATACGGACGGCAAAGAAGAATTGCAGAAATACAACCTGCAGTGCGAACAGCAAGGTCCGGAAGGCATTGAACCGCCGGCCGAGTTGCTGGACCTGGTGCGCGACGCGAATATCCTGTTCACCCAGTTCTGCCCCATCTCGACCTGTGTACTCGATGCGGCGCAAAAACTGCGCGTAATCGGCGTGGGCCGTTCGGGGGTGGAGAACATCAATGTCGTCGCTGCCACCGAGCGCGGAATCAGCGTGCTGAACACGGTCGGCCGCAATGCCCAGGCCGTGGCCGAATATACCATCGGCCTGCTTCTCTGCGAAGCGCGCAACATAGGTCGCGGCCACGCCTCGCTGAAGCAGGGCGAATGGCGCAAGAAATACGCCAATGACGCAACCGTACCGGAACTGCCGGGCAAAACCCTGGGCCTGGTCGGCCTGGGTAAAATCGGTGCTATGGTCGTGCGCAAACTGGCCGGGTTCGACATGCGCTGCATCGCCTATGACCCCTATGCCAATGCGGTTATGGCCGGCGAACTGGGCGTTGAGCTGGTCGACCTGGAAACACTTTTGCGCACGTCGGATTTCGTGTCCGTGCATGCGCGCCTGACCGAAGAAACGCGCCACCTGCTCAATGCGGAAAAGCTGGCCCTAATGAAGCCGACCGCCTACCTGATCAACACGGCTCGTGCCGAACTGATTGACGAACAGGCCCTGGTTGAGGTTTTAGGCCAAGGCAGAATCGCCGGCGCCGCACTGGACGTGTTCATGAACGAACCGCCGGCAGCCAACGACCCGCTGCTTACCCTGGACAACCTGACCCTCTCGCCCCATCAGGCCGGTGTCACCGCCGACGCCTACCGCACTACGGCCAAACTGTTTCTGGACAACATCGCCAGCTTATGGAACGGCGACAGCCTCCCTGCCAACCTAATCAACAAAGAAACCGCCGACAACCTGCAGCAATTCAAGCAAGCGATTATGCGGGACTGATAGCCTCTTTCCATTTGCAAAGCGGCATGGCACAAACCATGCCGCCGCTTGCTTTGGAAAGAGTACCTGATATACTGCTTTGCGGGAGGTATGCCGGAACCACTTTAGACCCACAGAAAAATAGCCTCTTCAGCAAAACTCATGTCATGGGCTAAATATGGTGCTGGAAGCTCACCCATTGTGTGAAATAGGGCGATTTTTAGGGATTCCCTGCTCCTTCCCCCTACTCCACCAACCCAAAGCCGTATATGAAACGGCACTTTTCGCGTTGGGCTGCCAGGTATTGCGGTTGTTCGCCCTGCTCGTCGGCCAGCCGCAACGCGGTTTCCGCTGCCTGCAGCGCTTTTTCGTATCGGGCCGTGATGAAGCAGGCCTCGGAGAGGATGTACCAGGTGCGGTAGGAGGTAGGGTCGCGCAGGATCGTGTCCAAGGCCTGCGACCGGGCTCGACCGCCATGACGCACCCCCGTGTTGCGGGCAAACGCCGCGATCCAGGCCAGGTTGTTGCCCAAGCGTGGATGCCCGGGCCGTTCCTTGTGCAACTCGCGGTACAACACCAGGGCCATGCCGTATTTTTCCAGATCGATGCACACCAACGCCTGCTCGAAACGCAATGCCGGGTCCCGGGGATAAAGCTCTCGCAAGCGGTTGTATAAAGGTTCCGCCGCAAAGGTCTGTCCGCTGCGCAAGTAGCCGCGCGCCTCTTTCAGCATGGCGGCGGCTGACGGCGACAACGCATGGGTCGTTTCTCCCAGTTCCACGTACAGTCCCGGCCAGGCATCCGGCAGCGCTGTTTCACGCTGTTCCCCGGGTCCGGCCGGCGCTGGCTCGCACGCCAGGCTCAATAAAGCAGCCAGTATTAAGTGTAGTCCGCGCAAACCACTCATGACAAAACCCTCAAGGCCCGGAAACCAGTACATTGGCCGACGGCGGTTCTTTTTTGACGACCAGTACGCCCTGCGGAGCATGAATGCGTATGGACAGTTCGTAGTTGAACCCAACCTTCAACTCGGAACAATCGACATAGGCGAACACGTTCTGCGCGCTCAGCTCTTTCAGAATGTTTTCCTTGCCCTGAAAAGTAACGTTAATGTTACGCGGGGTAATCTCAATGGCATTGGGCAACGTTTGCAGCACTGTGGCGTGAATGGGTAAATGTTCCACGGTATGCAGATGAGCATGTTCCACGATCTCGATGTTGACCTCCACCTCGGCGGGTTGCATGCGAATCCACTCGGCATTGGGCGAAACAAGCGGCACCTTCTCGGAAAAACTGATGATCGGCCCTTCCAGGTTGATGGGCGTAGTGCGTACCTGGGCAATGTCGCGTAAACGCATGGCCGGCCCGAACAGGGTTACGGTTGCCGGATTGCAGCGCACATCCACGACTTCCAGCCCTTCGTCTAGGTTGTCGCGAAAAGGCGCTTTGACCTCAACCTGCTTGCTGACTTCGCGGTCGATCCGGACCGTGACATGATTGGGCCGCAGCGAGAGCGGTTGCGTGCCGGGCGGACACTGGACATCGATGGCGTCGAGCACAAACATACGGCTGCCCTGGAAGGTTTCCTCACGCAG
This sequence comes from uncultured Verrucomicrobiota bacterium, assembly GCA_964580325.1. Taxonomy (GTDB): domain Bacteria; phylum Verrucomicrobiota; class Kiritimatiellia; order CAYTQP01; family CAZOLK01; genus CAZOLK01. Next base: position 34,330 of record CAZOLK010000017.1, read on the forward strand.
ATCGAGGGTCACTTTGACCTGTTCGTAGCTGAGATAGCCAATGTCTTCCTTGGATCCGCGGAAACGGATATCGATGCCGGCCGGCTTCTGTTCCAGCACGGTCCATCCCTCGCGCAACTGAATCTCTACTGGGATATCCTTGACAATGGTCTCGAAACTGGTGACCTGGCGGATCATGTGCCAGGTCATCAACGCCATGACCAGAGAGAGCACTTTCAACCCCCTGTTGGTCAACAACGCGGCATAGGTTTTTTCAAAAAACGATCTCACGCCATATCATCCAATATCCAAGGAGTTGTCATCCTCCTGTTCGATCTGTTCAGGGCTCAAGTCCAGGATTTCCTTGACGCGCGACAATTTTGTCTGCGCCCGTTTGTTGCGCAAGACAAACGTCGACAGGAAGCGGCGCAAACGCTCCACATCCAGGCCGCGGATAATTTTGCCGTTGCAGGCCAGCGAAACGTTGCCGGTCTCTTCAGAAACCACAACCACAATGGCGTCGGTTTCCTCGGAAAGCCCGATGGCGGCGCGGTGACGCGTGCCCAGCGACTTGCTCAGTTCCTGGCGTTGAGACAAGGGAAACAGACAACCGGCCGCGACCATGCGGTTGTTGCGGATAATCACGCCGCCGTCATGCAACGGCGTCTGGGGAAAGAAAATGCTGGCCAGCAGTTCCGCCGAGGTGACGGCGTCGATCGGGATGCCCGTATCCTGCACGGTCTTGGTGGAAATCATGCGCTCGATGGCAATCAAAGCGCCGATCTTGCGGTTGGCCAACAGGATCACGGCATTAGCGATATGATCCACCAGATCGCGGTCGCCGGCATTCACCGCAAATACGTTCTGCTTGCCCAATTCGGCGAACGCACGTCTGATCTCAGGCTGGAAAATGACAATGATGGCAATGGCCACATAAACGGAAATACGTTGCAAGATCCAATTCAGGTTGTCGAGATGAAAAAAATGGGTCAACGCGATGAGCGAGAGCAGAAACAGTATGAACCCGGACATGACCTGGGCGCTGCGCGTGCCGCGAAAAAACAGCATGACATAATAGAAGACCACGGCCAACACCCCGATTTCGAGCAAACCCGAGAAACCCGGAATGAGCAGGCGAATCAGGCTCATGCGTCCACCTTCCCGGCTGGTTTGGCCAGGCCGTTCAACCGATCCAGCAGCAACGCCACGTCGCGAGACGCCTTGACATCGTGCACCCGGAAAATGCGCGCACCCCGCTGAATGCCATAGGCCATTGCAGCCAGGCTGCCGGCCAGCCGGTCATTGATGGCACGGTCCAGCAGCTTGCCAATGAAACTCTTGCGCGACGCGCCGATCAGCACCGGCCGGCCCAGCTCGAGCAAGGCAGGAATGCCACGCAGCAAATCGAGGTTGTGCTCCATGGTCTTGCCGAATCCGATGCCCGGATCCAACACGACACGCTCCAGCGCCAACCCCTGACACATCACCGCGTTCAACCGCCCGGCCAGGTAATCGCGCACATCGCGGACCACATCTGCATAACACGGGTTTTTCTGCATGGTGCATGGCTCGCCCAGCATATGCATTAGAATGACGCCTGCCCCGTATTCCGCTGACGCTTCCGCCATCCGTTCGTCAAAGGTCAGCGCGCTGATATCGTTGACTATAGCTGCGCCGACTTCCAGTGCCCGGCACGCCACGCCGGCCTTGGTGGTGTCCACGGAGATCAGCGCGTCGGTTTCGGCAGCCAGACGTTCAATCACCGGTATGACGCGACGCATCTCCTCGTCCTCGTCAACGCCGGTCGCCCCGGGTCGCGACGATTCACCGCCCACGTCAATGATGTCCGCGCCCTCGCTCAGCATGCGTCGCGCATGGCTCAACGCCTGATCCGGTTCCAGGTAGCAACCGCCATCCGAAAAAGAGTCAGGCGTAACATTGAGAATGCCCATGATCCAGGTTTTCGCTGCCAGATCGAGAACTCGGTCGCGACAGCGCCAAGCAGCGGATGGTTTTGTCGGAAAAAGCTCCACGCTTCTGGTTGGGCAACCATCTTCTGTCTCGCATAGCTTTTGCATCAGGCCTGGTCCGGTTTTTTCTCCACTGTGGCTTCATCCGCAGACTGGGGGTCATCGATCTCGCTCTGCGCGACACATCCCGCGCCCTGCTCCATTTTTTTCGAGCCTATGCCCTTATCGTCGTCATCCTTGTCGGCGGCACATGCTTCATTTGCTTCCGCTTCGCCGCTTTCGCTGTCGCCCTTCTGCTTTTTAGCCGCATCGCGCTCCTCATCGCTCAGCAACCGGCCATGGGTCATGACCTCTTCGATCGCCTGGGCATCGATGGTCTCTTTATCCAGCAGGATTTCCGTGATTTTGTCGAGCTTGTCGCGGTGCTCGGTCAGGATGCGGCGGGCCTGTTCATAGCATTCGTTCAGAATCTGGCTGACCTCGTGGTCGATCTGACGGGCGGTCTCTTCGCTGTATTTGAAAGAGCGGTTCACCTCGCGGCCCAGGAACAGCAACTCGTCGCGATTGCCGATGCTCTGGGGCCCGATCGTGGAACTCATACCCCATTCACAAACCATGGAGCGGGCAATGTGGGTGGCCTGCTTGAAATCGTTCTGAGCGCCGGTGGTCACATCGATGAACACCACTTCCTCGGCGACGCGACCGCCCATTGTCCCGGAGATCATGCCCAACAACTTCTTGCGGCTGTAGGTATAGTGGTCTTTTTCCGGCAACTGCATGGTCATGCCGAGAGCAGCGCCGCGCGGAATGATAGACACCTTGTGCAAGGGATCGGATTCCTCAACCATATAGAAGACCACGGCATGGCCAGCCTCATGATAAGCGGTCAGCTTTTTCTCTTTCTCGTCCATGACCCGGCTGCGCCGTTCGCGGCCCCAGCGCACCTTATCGCGCGCTTCTTCCAAATCAGCCGTACCCACGGCATTGGCGTTGCGCCGCGCCGCGATCAGCGCAGCCTCGTTGATCAGGTTTTCCAGATCAGCGCCGGAAAAACCAGGCGTGCCGCGGGCAATGCGGCACAATTCGATGTCCTTGGACAGCTTGACCTTGCGCGCATGAATCTTGATGATGGCCAGGCGGCCTTCCAGGGGCGGCAGATCGATGTAAATCTGACGGTCGAACCGGCCCGGGCGCAACAAGGCGTTGTCCAGCACGTCCGGCCGGTTGGTGGCAGCCAGGATGATCACGCCTTCGGTCGTATCGAAGCCGTCCATCTCAACCAGCATGGCGTTCAGCGTCTGCTCGCGCTCGTCGTGGCCGCCGCCATAGCCGCTGAACCGACTGCGACCGACCGCGTCGATCTCGTCGATGAAAATGATACAAGGCGCATGCTTCTTGCCCTGCTCGAACATGTCGCGCACGCGCGAAGCGCCGACGCCGACGAACATCTCGACGAAATCCGAACCGCTGATGCTGAAAAAGGGCACCTGGGCTTCTCCGGAAATGGCCTTGGCCAGCAGCGTTTTGCCCGTACCCGGCGGTCCTACAAGCAATACGCCTTTGGGAATGCGACCGCCCAGTTTCTGGAATTTCTTGGGATCTTTGAGAAATTCGACAATCTCCTGCACCTCATCGCGCGCCTCATCGATGCCGGCTACGTCCTCGAAGGTGACCCGGTTGTGATCCTTGTTCAGCAGCTTGGCCCGGCTCTTGCCAAAACTCATGGCGCCCCGATTCATGTTGTGAAGGTAATTGCGGAAAACAAACACGATAATTACCACCACCACCAGCAACGGTACAAGCTGCATCATGAATTGCCCGAATGTATTGTCCTTGGTCACGACTTTGAGATGGATGTTCTTTTCGCGGATCCACTTCATCAGATCCTCGCCGATCACCACATCTGTCTTGAATTCGCGCGGTTTACTGTTCTCGTCGAGTTCGGTCAATTCGCCGGCGATATATTCGGTGTTGGGCGTCCGCACCAGTTCACATTTGCTGACCTTGCCGTCTTCCACCAACTTGATGAAGTCAGGGCTGAAGGGAATTCTGTTGTCTTCCTTGTTCTTCTGCGTGATGTAAACAAGGAACAGAAGAAAGCCCATGGCCAGGATTAGCCACAAACCCAATCCCTTCATGGTGTTGTTGCCGCCTTCGTTCTCCTGGCTTTTACCGCCGTTCTTTTCCTTATAATCTGGCATATCGTCTATTTCTCTTTCTGATCCCCGCGCACCGCCGTGGAACAAATGCGCGCCCATAATGGCCTTTATGCGATCAACGCCCTTTTTTCGCGGCGCCGCCACGACATCGCTATATCCACCAACGTACCCGTTGGTGCATCATGTTACAACGGACAGCGTGGAACAGGTTTGTGTTCACATGCATATCAAGCAAATCATTGTCCTTTTTCCAACGAAAATGGCAAGGCTTTTATGCGAACAACCTATTTCGCCGCTGGCGCGGCCAGGACTTCACCGAACATCTCTAACCAGGCCATCTCGCACTCGGATTCTTCCTCGTCGCCGTGCATCGTATCCGTGGCCTGCCACAGGCAGCGCCGAGCTTCGTCCTCGTAATTGGCCAGAGATTTCCAGGCTCGGGCCGCGCTGATCAAATCCAAGGAATTCTGAACGTAATCCTCGGCTTTTTCAAGATAATCGCTGGTTTTGTCCAAATCGCCCAACAGAGAGGTGAACAGCTCGGCGCAGACCAGGGCATCGGCACTGGTTCTGACTTGCTTGACCATTTCGCGGAGACAGAAGTCACGCTGATCGGCAAAACTGACGATCACCACGGTCGCCCGGGTGCAGGCCGCCCATTCGTCACAGGTTTCAGAGCGCTTGATCGCTGCTTCCAGTTGCAGCAGCACCTCATGAGATTCACCGGTCGCCGACGCCAGCAGATCGACGTATAAGATGCCTGTCTGGGCCGATTCGATCCGGCCCTTGGCGCGCGTCAGGCAAAGCCGCATCTTGTCTTCGTCGCCGAAGAATTCTTTCCAGGCGCGAGCGCACTCGACCCAGTCATACGCGTCTTCCACCTTTTCCTGAGCGGTCTGCAGCGCGCACAGCGCACGGCCTTCCTCGTTGAACACATCCAGCCAGGCCTGGCCGCACTCGCGCCATTCTTCAAAGTTCCCGGCAGCTTGTTCGCTCAATTCAAGCATGGTGCGGGCTTCGCCGGGCTCGTTGAACAAATCTTTCTGCGCCCGCGCACACCATTCCAGGTCAGGGGCGGTCTCGGCCTGGGACCGGGCGATGTCGAACCACTCGATGATGGTGTCCTGTTCCACGTTCAGTCGTTTGCCGGTTTCAGCGCAATAGATCCATTCCGTGGTAAAGGTGGCCCGCTCGTGGGCCAGGTCCAGGCAAGTACGCGCCTTGGAAATGCGATTGAACAATTCGAGCCAGGCTTGTGCGCATGCCAGCCAGTCGAGAGCGCAGAGCGTGGCGCCCTGAGCCATGCGCATGGCCTCGAGAGCCCGCTCCTCATCCTGGAAAATCAGCAGCCAGCATTCGCATATTTCCAGCCAGTCGTTGCAGCCGTAAGCGCAGCGCATGGCCTGCTCCAGGCATCGCATCGCCTCGTTGGGATCGCCGTAAAGCTGCTTCCAGACCTTGGCGCAGGAAATCCAGCTCGCGTTTTTTTCCAACCGGCTCAAATGCTCCTGGGCGTCGTTAAAAGCATCGGCGACAAAGAAAAGCATCAAGAGGGCAAGCATACTCGGCGTAGTCTGCCGCAACTCTTCGCGTGCGTTGTCCGTGAAATCCTCATCGTAATAACGAATGAGCAGCGCCTCCGTTTTCATAAGGCTGTTGGCGGGCTTGGTGCGCAAAGCTTTACGCAACACATGATGGGCGCGCGCAGTGACCAGCCCTTCCACACCGAGTACGGCGTGCAGGCGGCCGTTATGATAGGTCCAGCCCTTAATGCACCCGTTCTCCGCCAGATTGGGCACATTGACATCGGTCAGGACCGATGACGTGCGAAACGGTTCACAGGCCGCATCTATGGGCGCCTGTTTCAACGCCCGGGCCACATAGTCGGGATGTTGAAAATGCCATTTTGTGCTGAAATCTCTTGCGGAAAAAGCGTTGCGTCTCTTAATGATCAACTTGTTCTCGCAGCCCGGACAATCGCCGTCCAGCCCGATCCAACTATCTTCAGCTTCCACGAGCATTCCACATGTTGAACATTTCAAGTGCAACGACATGTCCAGTCTTTCCTCAACGTCCTCTGATCCCAACATTGTTATTATTATTATTGATTTTGCGAATCGAGTCTACATGATTCGACCGCGCAAGGGAAAGAGGATTGTTTGTTTTTTCAAAAGTGCGTTCTTTTCGCTGTTTCATAGAGCCAAAAGCAAGACAACACCTGCCAGCAGTTTCATGGACCTACATCGAGCGCCATCCAGAAAGTTAACGGAGTGGGTAAAGTATAATCCGGCAAGTTAACGGACTACGTAAAGCACTTTTTCCCTATCGAAAGCTCTCCCATGGGTGTGGGTTTTTGAGCAGCGTTCAACCCCACGCAGGAGGCCCAGGCGTGGAAATTTCTCGGATGCAAGGTATCGGCGGGCCTGGCAAGTGCGCACAACAAGGTCTTGTCGAACAGGCCGCATTGCGTTACAAGGTTGTACCATGAACAAAACGTCTTCACACAGCGGGTTGAAACCCGGCGGTTATCTCGAAACCCTGAAAGTGGCGTACCCGCTGATCATCAGCACCGGGTCGCACACAATCATGCTCTTTTGCGACCGCCTGTTCCTGGCACGCCACAACCTGGACGAAATCCGGGCGGCTTTGCCCGCAGGTATTCTGAACTTCACTTTTTTCTGCGGGTTCATGGCGCTGGTGGGCTATGCGACCACGTTCGTGGCCCAGTACCACGGCGCTGGCGAACAGCGGTCATGCAGCCGGTCCACGGCCCAGTCTTTTTTCCTGGCCCTTTTCTGCTGGCCCATCATCCTGGCGCTGGTTCCTGTCGGACGCTGGATCATCGCCCACAGCGGTCATCCGCCCCACGTGATTGCCCTGGAACTGCGCTACTTCACCATTCTGCTGTGCGGCAGCATCTCACCGCTGCTAAGCGAGGCGGCCTCCTCCTTTTTTACAGGCTGCGGCAAAACCCTGATCACCATGAGCGCCGCGGTGCTGGCCAACGGCATCAATGTCGTGCTGGGTTACGGGCTGATTTTCGGCAAATGGGGGCTACCCGAAATGGGCATTGACGGCGCGGCCTGGTCAACGGTTATCGGCGGCTTGTCCGCACCGGTCCTGCTGCTGCCGATCTACTTTTCAGCCAGCCTGCACAAGCGTTACGCCACGCGCTCCAC